>CALUKK010000054.1 GCA_944321205.1 uncultured Alistipes sp. | reverse complement strand
CAGCAACGCCAAATCAGGAGCATCAAAGCAGGCTGTTGGTGGCAAAAATGGTGGCAAAAGATTTTCGGCCCACCAATTTTTTGAGAGGAAAACGCTTGAAAATCGGCGTCAAGATCCTCTCTCTCCGGTAACAGCAGTCAAAAGCCCGGGCTAACCCAAGCAAACATCTCATCTATTGCCACTTACATTACACACGAAATTTCCAGGAAACAAACGGCAACTACAGGCTATTTAAGAAAAGATCCCCCACTTCCCATCAAGCCACCTTCTGGAGACGCTTGATACTCCAACTCCACGCATCAATCGCATAAGACGGAATCATCCGGTTTCAAGCATCAAAAGCCGATCGAATCGGGCTCAAGCGCCACCTTGATCACTCCGTCATCGTGATGTTCGAAAAGAAAATAGGCCTCGTCAATCCGGCTCAACGGGTAGCGATGGGTAATCAACGGGGTCGTATCAAGAACACCCTCGGCAATCAGCCGAAGGATCTCGGCACAGTCGCAACCATCCACACCGCCCGTCTTGAAGGTGAGATTCTTGCCGTACATCTCGGGCA
The DNA here is from genome assembly GCA_944321205.1 of uncultured Alistipes sp. Taxonomy (GTDB): domain Bacteria; phylum Bacteroidota; class Bacteroidia; order Bacteroidales; family Rikenellaceae; genus Alistipes. The sequence goes on along the minus strand of CALUKK010000054.1, from coordinate 18,458 downwards.
GCGGAAGCTCCTGCGCACGGTCGTACAACGCAACGATTGTAACGATCGCATTCGGTCGTGCACACTCCCACGCCAGACGGAAAGTATCCTCGCCTCCGGCAACCTCCAGAACACGGTCGGCTCCGCCGTGGTCACTGTTGCGGAGGACGAAATCACGACATTCGGCCGGGCCCGTTACCAGGACGTCGGGATAATGGTCCTGCACGAACCGTTGCCGCCAGGGATCACGTTCACAAACAATGATGCGCTTCGGATGTCTGAGGCGCGAGCACAGCAGTGTACAGAGGCCCGTCGGCCCGGCCCCAAGAATCAGGACCGTATCCTCGGGCGTAATCTCCGAGATCCGTGCGGCCCAGAAACCCGTGGCCAGAATATCACCGACAAACAACGCCTGAGAATCACTCACCCCGTCGGGAATCCGATTCAGCCCCTGATCCGCATGGGGAACCCGCACGTACTCGGCCTGTCCACCGTCAATACGGCAACCAAGCGCCCACCCGCCGTCGGGATCCGTACAATTGTTCACAAAGCCATGCCGGCAAAAGAAACACGTACCGCAAAAGGTCTCGACATTAACCGTCACCCGATCTCCCGGACAGACCGACGTCACCGCAGCGCCGACCTCCTCCACGACGCCAACCATCTCATGCCCGACGGTGATGCCGGGGACGGCACGCGGAACGCTCCCGCGCCTGATATGCAGATCGCTCGTACAGATACTCGAAAGCGTTACACGGACCAACGCATCGTGCGGATCCTTCACATGGGGTTTCGGCTTGTCCAGCAGCGCAAAACGCCCCTTCTCGACATAGGTATAGGCCAACATGAATTTTCCGGTTTCTCGACAACAAAGATAACCATTCACGCCGAGAATTCACCCGGAAATGGCCCGAATTGATTTTTTTCACTATTTTTACGCAAAATATCTGTCATGCTCGAACGTCTTCTCGGTATTCTTTTGTGGGCCGGAGCACTTGTATCCTGCTCCGGGAATATTCCATACCCGCGCGACATCGAACAGCAGATCGGGGAACTCGATCGCACCATTGCCGGCCGCGACCGCTACGAAGCCATCAAAAAGCAGTATATCAACCGCATAAAGGCCAAGCTGACCCCCGGATGCACCGATATCCAACGCTACGGGATCTACGACAACCTCTTCGACGAATACTATCAGTACAACCTCGATTCGGCCACCTGCTACGCCCGGGCGAAACTCGACGTGGCCCGGAGAATCGCCGCCCCGACCCTGTTGTTCGACGCCATGCTCGACATCGCCGACCGATATGTCCTTTCGGGCATGTATGTCGAAGCCAAGGAGTATCTTTCGCAAATCGACTCCTCGGCACTGCCCTATGAGCTCATCCCGCGTTACTACCATGTTTATCACGCCTTTTACGACGGAATGGCCACCAACGCCGGCGATCCCCAGCTGAAGATCCGGTATCGGCAGAAAAAGAGATACTACCAGCGTCTGCTCTACGACAAACTCGGCGAGGATGACATCGCCCGCCTCTACATCCTTACCGACATGCGCCACGATGAGGGAGATGCCTCCGAGCTTCTCCAGGAGCTCATGAACCGATACGAGGCGGGTGAAACCACGCTTCATGAACGCGCCATTCTGGCCTATCTCATCGCAACGATCCACCAACAGCAAGGAGACAACCTGGAGGCAATCCGATACTACACGCAGAGTGCCATCCACGACTTGAAAACCCCCGTCCACGAATACCGCTCGCTCTACGAACTGGCGTCGCTGCTGTACGACGTGGGCGATCTGGAACGCGCATACCGCTATATCACCTGTGCGGGGAACGATGCCATGACGGTCAACGCGTTGAACAACATCCACTCGATCAACCGCATCCTGCCAATCATCTCCGACTCCTACAACACGCAGATGAACCGCAAGCGCGTACAACTGAATCGGGCCGTGTGGGGTGTCAGCATTCTTTCGCTGCTGGTGATCGCCGCCGCGCTCATCGCCTTCCGCGACAAGCGCCGGGCTTCGGAAGCCGAACTGCGGACCCGCGAAATCAACGACGAGCTGAGACAGGTGAACCGCCGTCTTCAAAAGTATATCGGGCTTCTCCAGGAGTCGAACAACATCAAGGAGTCCTATCTGGGGCGCTATCTCGACCTCTGTTCGGAGTACATCGGGCGGATCGAGACCTATCGCTCGCAACTGCTGCGCATCGCCCGCGAGGGCGGAATGGCCGAAGTCCAGAAGGTTCTCCGATCGACGGCCTTCATCGAATCGGAACTCAACGAGTTCTATGCCAAGTTCGACGCCACGTTCCTGCACCTCTTCCCGGACTTCGTGGCACAGTTCAATGAACTGCTCCAACCCGACAAGCGGATCGAAATCCCGTCCGGCGAGATGCTCCTTACCACCGAACTCAGGGTCTTTGCCCTGATCCGTCTGGGTATCAACGATTCGGTCAAGATCGCCGAATTTCTCCGCCGCTCCGTATCGACGGTCTACAATTACCGCGTCAAGATGCGAAATGCCGCACTCGCCGGCCGTGAGGACTTCGAAAAACAGGTCATGCACATCGGAAGGCTTTCGTGATCCACTACTATTTGTCCCACAAACAACTCAATCAATCAACTGAAATACAACGGATTGATATTTATAATCCGCTACTATTGCATTCCGAACGCCTTCCCGGGCGGATTTTGTCGGCTAAATTTGATATGCCGTTGCGGATGCGTCGGAAACAGCCCCGCAAAGGCCATGCAAATTCAAGTCCAAACCTAAAACAACTCGTATGAAAAGGTTGCACCAAGCCTTCCACTCCGGCCTGACACGCTGCGTGGGATGTCTGTTGCTCGCGCTGGCGGCAGGAATTCCCGCTCAGGCGCAGAAAATCTCGGTCAACGGTACGGTCCGCGACGCGGCCGGAGAACCCGTTGTCGGAGCCTCGATCGTCGATGTGAAGAATCCCGTCTCGGGAACCTCTTCGGGTATCGACGGAACCTTCAGTCTCGAACTCGACCCCCAAGCCGAACTCGAAATCTCGTTCATCGGCTACCGCACACAGCGCCTGCCCCTGAACCACCGCACCCATCTCGACATCATCCTCGAGGAGGACACCGAACAAATTGACGAAGTGGTCGTCGTCGGCTACGGCACCGTCCGCAAGAACGATCTGACGGGAGCCATCGCCTCGGTCGGCAGCAAGGATATTCGCGACACCCCCGTGGCGAATGTCGGGCAGGCCATCCAGGGTAAAATCTCCGGTGTGCAGATCGTCGATGCCGGAAAGCCCGGCGACAACGTCACGATCAAGATCCGCGGTCTGGGGACGATCAACGACAGCGACCCGCTCGTGGTGATCGACGGCGTGCCGACCGACCTGGGCCTTGCCTCGCTCAACATGGCCGACATCGACCGCATCGACGTCCTGAAGGATGCCTCGGCCACAGCGATCTACGGTGCCCGCGGTGCCAACGGCGTGGTGATGGTCACCACCAAACGTGGACAGACGGGCGAGGGCCGGCTTTCGGTAACGGCCAACTGGGCCATGCAGCGCGTCACAAGCATCCCCGAGATGCTCAATGCCGCCGAATATGCCGCCTACTCGAACGACATGCTCTCCTCGGCCGGGCTGGCCACCAATCCCGCCTGGAGCAATCCCTCGTCCCTGGGCGAGGGTACCGACTGGCTCGATGAACTCTTCCAGACGGGGCTGATGCAGAACTATACGGTCAGCTACTCGGGAGGCAACGACAAGTCACACTACTATGTTTCGGGCGGATTCCTCGACCAGAGCGGTACCGTCCGCACGGTCGGATATCAGCGCTTCACCTTCCAGAACAACAACGACACGCAGCTCTTCCGCTGGCTGAAGCTCTCGAACAACATCACCTTCTCGACCGACAAGAAGAGTTCCGGATCCTATTCGATCGGCGATGCCATGAAGGCGCTTCCCACCCAGTCGGTCCGGAATGAGGACGGTTCATGGAGCGGTCCCGACGGGAACTCCTACTGGTACGGCGACATCCGGAACCCGATCGGCACGCTTTACACGAACGACAACCAGACCAAAGGCTACAACTTCCTGGCCAACATCTCGGCCGAAGTGACGCTGTTCCCCTGGCTGAAATTCAAAAGCACCTTCGGATACGACGCCAAGATGTGGTACAACGACAACTTCTCGCAGGCCTACGACTACAAACCCACTCCCGTGGAGGAGACCACCCGCTATCAGGATACGAACAAGTCGTTCACCTACCTGTGGGACAACTACTTCACCTTCGAGCACACCTTTGCCGGGAAGCATGACGTCAACCTCATGGTCGGCAGCTCCGCACAATGGAACCGGACCGACGCATTCAATGCCACGGCAGCCGGATTTCTCTTCGACAGTGTCCACGAATTCGACAACGGAACCACGATGAAGGATATCGGAGGATCCTCGAGCGACTGGGCGCTGCTCTCGTTCATGGCCCGTCTGAACTACACCTATGACGACCGGTTCCTCGTAACGGCAACGTTCCGCCGCGACGGTTCGTCCCGGTTCGGACCCGACCACCGCTGGGGCAACTTCCCTTCGGTCTCGGCCGCCTGGCGCATCTCCCGGGAGCGGTGGTTCCCGCAGGATTCGTTCCTGAGCGATCTGAAGCTCCGCGCCGGATACGGCATCACCGGTAACGAGAAGATCGGTTCCTACGCCTACATCTCGACCTTCAGCACCGGATCCTACATCTTCGGCGACAACGTCGTTTCGACACTCATGGCCAAGACCATGGCCAACCCCACGATCCACTGGGAGGAGGTCCGCCAGTCGAACGTCGGAATCGACGCCGCCCTGTTCAACGCGAGACTGAACCTCTCGGTCGACGCCTATGTCAAGAATACGGCCGACATGCTGGTCAAGGCCGCCATTCCGATCACCTCGGGATTCGAGGACACCACAACCACCTACACCAATGCCGGAAAGGTCAGGAACAAGGGTGTCGAAATGTCGCTGCGTTCGATCAACTTCGAGGGTCGGGACGACGGATTCCGCTGGGAGACCACCGTCACGGCAACCTTCAACCGCAACCGCATCATCAGTCTGAACAGCGACACGCCCCTCTACCAGAATGAGACGAACGGCGCCTATCTGACCATGCAGCGCAACGGATCGCCCATCAACGTCTTCTACGGATATGTCACCGACGGGCTGTTCCAGACGCAGGAGGAGGTCGACAACCACGCCTTCCAGGAGACCGGCACCGCCCCGGGCGACATCCGCTTCAAGGATCTGAACAACGACGGCGTGATCAACGACGAGGACCGCACGATCATCGGCGACCCGAATCCCGACTGGATGTTCTCGATGGTCAACGACTTTTCGTGGAAGGGCTTCGACCTGTCGATCTATCTGCAAGGCGTCTCGGGCAATGAGATCTTCAACGCCAACAACATCTCGGCCGAAGGCATGTCCTCGGCACACAACCAGACGGCTTCGGTCCGTTACCGCTGGGTCGGATACGGAACCAGCACCGTCATGCCCCGTGCCGTCTACGGAGACCCGAACCACAACGCCCGCATCTCGGACCGCTTCGTCGAGGACGGTTCCTACCTGCGCATCAAGAACATCACCTTCGGATACACGCTTCCCGAGCGCTGGATGAAGCGTCTGCACCTCCAGAGTGCCCGAATCTACGTTGCATGCGAGAACCTCGCCACGCTGACCCGTTACACCGGATTCGACCCCGAGGTGGGCATCAACGGCATCGACAACGGATTGTACCCCGTATCCCGCACCTTCAGCCTGGGTGTCAACTTCAACTTCTAAACCGATCCGAACCATGAAAAAGATTCTTACAGTATTCTATACCGTCGCGGCGCTGTCGGCCGTCTCCTGCAGCGATTTTCTCGACAGCCACCCCTCCTATGCCGTCGACACCGACGTCGCCGTCACCGACGAGGTGGCCGAGGCGCTGACCAATGCCTGCTACACCCCCCTGCAGTCATCGAACCTCTACAACATGCGTATCTGGTCGCTGGATATCATCGCCGGAAACTCCGAAGTCGGAGGAGGGGGCGGTGAGGACGGCATCGAAACCGTTCAATGCGCCAACTTCGCCGCCGCAAGCGACAATGCCTATGCCCTCTACATCTGGCGATCGCCCTGGGTCGGAATCGGACAATGCAACATCGTGCTGAACAGACTCTCACCCGAAGGGCTTTCGGCCGATCTCTACAACCGGTCGATGGGCGAGGCCTACTTCCTCCGCGCCCACTACTACTATATCCTCGTGCGGCTGTTCGGAGGCGTGCCCCTGCGGCTGGAGCCCTACAACGCCGGAGAATCCACGGCCATCGCCCGCGCATCGCTCGACGACTGCTATGCACAGATCATCTCCGACTGCAAACAGGCCATCTCGCTGCTGCCGGCCAAGAGCAGCTACTCCTCGGACGACTACAACCGGGTTTCAAAAGATGCCGCCCTGACGATGCTTGCAGACATCTATCTGACCTGGCAGCCCGAGAGCCACTATGCCGACGTTGTCTCGCTCTGCGAGCAGATCGAGGCACTGGGCTATGATCTGACCCGGTGTTCCTATGCCGACAACTTCGGAATCGCCGCCGAGACAAGCCCCGAAGCGATCTTTACGGTCGGCTACTCGGGCAGCACCCAGTACGATTTCTGGGGCAGCGAGAACCAGGCTTCGTGGCTCTCGACCTACATGGGGCCCCGCAACTCGGGTCTTGTGGCCGGGAGCTACGGCTGGAACCTGCCGACCGAAGAGTTCATGTCCCAATGGGAGGAGGGAGACCTGCGCAAGGATGTTACGGTACTCTACGACGGGTGCCCGGCCTTTGACGGCGTAAGCTACCAGAAATCGTGGTCCAATACGGGCTGCAACGTCCGCAAGTTCCTCGTTTCGAAGAGCGACTCGCCCGAATACAACACCAATCCGGCCGACTTCGTCGTCTACCGTTATGCCGACGTGCTGCTCATGAAGGCCGAGGCGCTCAACGAGCAGGGGCTGACCGACGAAGCCTGCACGCCGCTCAACATCGTCCGTACGCGTGCCGGCCTCCCCTCGATCGGCAAGGGTCGCACGCAGGAGCAGATGCGCGAACTGATCATCCACGAACGCCGCATGGAGCTGGCCTTCGAGGGACACCGCTGGTTCGACATGATCCGCATCGACGGCGGCGACTATGCTCTGGAGTTCCTCCAGTCGATCGGCAAGAGCGTCACCCGCGAGCGGCTTCTGCTGCCCATTCCGCAGACCGAGCTCGATTCGAACAGTGCCATGACGCAAAACCCCGGCTATTGATCACCAACCCGTAAAAACGATTATCCACGATGAAACGCACATGCTTACAGATATCGCAGCTTCTGCTGGCAACGGCCCTGACGGCCGCCTGCTCGGAGGAGCTGACCGAGACGTCGAAGGGTGAAACGCCGCTGGCCCTCACCGCTTCGCAGACCGAGATCGTCCTCGACGAACGCAACTACTCCGCAACGGCCCTCTCGCTCAATTGGACCACGGGCACGAACTTCGGAACGGGCGGAGCGATCGACTACACGCTCGAAATCGCCCCGGCCGAAAGCGACTATGCCGACGGACTTCAGATCGAGGCCGGGCGCCGCGTCTACTCGCAAAGCTACACGACCGAGGAGCTGAACGACCTGCTGCGCACCACCTTCGGAGCAACGGCCGGCACAGCGGCCGACTACAAGGCACGCGTCACGGCCCGGGTGGCTGCCGACGAGCGCACGCAGCAATCCGAAATCCGCTTTACGGCCACACCCTACGAACCGGTCACGCAGACGCTCTATCTGATCGGCGAAGCGGCCCCGACGGGTTGGTCGGCCGATGCCCCCGAGGCCTTGAAGCGCACTCAGCCCGGAATCTTCACCTGGACCGGAACGCTCAAGGCCGGCGAACTGAAGTTCATCACCACACAGGGATCGTTCCTCCCCTCGTACAACCGCGACGCCACGGCCGATGACGAGTGGACGCTCGTCTATCGCGATACGGAAGACCAGCCCGACGAGAAGTTCACGATCGCCGAGGCCGGCGGCTATGCGCTGACGGTCGATCTGCTCAATCTCACGCTCCGGATCGAGACGGCCGAGGTCAACACCCCGCCCTTCAGCCAGATCTACTTCGTGAGCGAGGCCAACGACTGGAGTTTCGAGCCCATGACGCAGGATCCGGTCAACCCCTTCATCTTCCGCTACGGAGCCGAGATCGGGAACGGACAGTTCAAGTTCGGGACATCCCCCGGTTCGTGGGATAACATGTACAAGGCCGAGGAGGACAACACGGACTACACCAACACAATCGTAATCTTTGTCTCGGGCACTGACCCCGACAACAAGTGGCTGCTCTACGCCGAGACGCCGAACAAGCCCTACAAGATCGCCCTGGACATCACCCCCGACAAGGAGTCGATGGTCATGAAGGAGTTCACGCCCTATGAGCAGATCTGGATGATCGGTGATGCCACGCCCAACGGCTGGACGATCGAAGCCGCCACCCCCATGCAGAAGGGTGAGGATGACTACACCTTCACCTGGAGCGGGACGCTCTCGAGCGGTGAGTTGAAATTCACCTGCGACTGCCAGTCGGACTGGAACGGAGCCTGGTTCATGGCTTCGGAGGAGGACAAGGTCTTCGAGGCCGGCACCGAAACGGTCTGCTTCGTCGACAAGCAGCTCCCCGAGAATGCCAATGTCGACCGTAAATGGAAGGTCTCGGCCGGGAACTACACCATCGTTCTGAACCAGCTGACCGAAACCATGACCGTCACGAAAAACTGATGAGAAACGACTATGAAACGGAATATGCTTTTGCAAATGATTCTTGCGGGCTGTCTGCTGACGGCCTGCAACAAGGAGGAGGGATACACGGGATTCGTCGATCCCGATGCCGGGAAAAACGCCCAGATCTCGCTCTCGACCGACAAGGCCGCCTACGCGCCCGGCGAGACGGTCACCTTCACGGCCAGCCAGATGCCCGCCGGCGCCATCTACATCCGCTACCGCCATCTGGGCGAGAATCTCGGCGAACAGGCCGCCTCCGGAGCCACGTGGACCTGGACGGCTCCCGATGACGACTTCACGGGCTATCTGGTCGAGGTTTACCAGAAGAGCAGCGAGGGCGAGACCACGCTGGCAACCATCGGTGTCGACGTCTCGAGCGACTGGACCCGTTTTCCGCGCTACGGTTTCCTCTCGACCTTCGGCCAGATGCCCCAGAGCGGTATCGAGAGCGTGATCGACAACCTGAACCGCCACCACATCAACGGCGTGCAGTTCCAGGACTGGCACTACAAGCACCACTGGCCGCTGGGCGGCACGCGCGAGAATCCGCTTGCAAGCTATCTCGACATCGCCAGCCGGACGACCTATCTCTCGACCCTGCAGGCCTATATCGAGAAGATCCACTCGTGCGGCATGAAGGCCATCTTCTACAACCTCTGCTTCGGGGCGCTGGACGATGCCGCCCAGGACGGCGTCAACGAACGCTGGTACATCTTCAAGGATACGAATCATGCCCAGAAGGATGTGCACGAACTGGGCTCGCCGTTCAAGAGTTCGATCTACCTGCTCGATCCCGCCAACACGGAGTGGCAGAACTACATCGGCACGCGCAACGACGATGTCTATGCCGTGCTGGACTTCGACGGCTATCAGATCGACCAGCTCGGCGACCGCGGTACACGCTACAACTACGACGGACAGCCGGTTGACCTCAAGGCGGGCTACGCCTCGTTCATCCGCGCCATGAAGACGAAACACCCCCAGAAACGGCTCGTCATGAATGCCGTGAGCAGCTTCGGAGCCTCCGAGATCGTCGGAACGGGCGAGGTGGACTTCTGCTACAACGAACTTTGGGACTCGGAGGATCAGTTCTCCGACCTGCGCTCGGTCATCGAGGCCAACGACACATACGGCAACAACACGCTGAAGACCGTTCTGGCCGCCTACATGAACTACGATCTGGCGAACAACATCGGGACGTTCAACACCCCGGGGGTCCTGCTGACCGATGCGGTGATCTTCGCCCTGGGCGGCTCGCACCTCGAGCTGGGCGAGCACATGCTCTGCAAGGAGTATTTCCCGAACAGCAACCTCGGCATGAGCGAAGAGCTCCAGCAGGCCATGGTCGCCTACTACGACTTCCTGGTGGCCTACGAGAACCTGCTGCGCGACGGCGGGGAGTTCAACGACGTGACGCTCACCTCCACGGACGGCAAACTGAGCTTCACGACCTGGGCCCCCACGCTGGGCAAGGTCGTCACGCTGGGCCGCAAGGTCGGGGACCGGCAGGTCGTTCACCTCTTGAACTTCTCGCAGGCCAACTCGCTCTCATGGCGCGATCTGAACGGCACGATGCCCGAGCCGCTGACGGTGGAGTCCGCCGAGGTGGAGATCGCCACGCAGGAGTCTGTCGGACGGGTCTGGATGGCCTCACCCGACATCGACGGCGGTGCCGTACGCACGCTGCCCTTCGAGCAAACGGCCTCGGGAATCCGCGTCACGATCCCCTCGATCAAATACTGGGACATGATCGTCCTCGAAAAGGATTGACACTTCACGCATATCATACACCATGAACAGGAAACCACTGCTGACAAGCCTTGCCACCCTGCTGCTTGTCACCTCGGCCACAACGGCCCGGGAGCTCCGCTCTCCGGACGGGAATCTGCTGTTGAACTTTTCGCTCGACGGCTCCGGAACTCCCCGCTACGAACTCCGCTACGGCGATCGCACCGTCATCAAATCCAGCCGGATGGGCTTTCTGCTCCGCGGCAAAGGCTCCACGGCGGAGTTCAACGGAGACGTGACGGGTTCGCAACCCGCCCGTCCGACCGAATCGCTTTGCGACGGCTTCCAGGTCGTCGATACGCAGAGCTCCACCTTCGACGAAACCTGGCAGCCCGTCTGGGGCGAGGAGTCTTCGATCCGCAACCACTACAACGAACTCTGCGTCACCCTGGCCCAGCCGCAGAGCGACCGCCGGATGGTCATCCGTTTCCGGCTCTTCGACGACGGGCTGGGATTCCGTTACGAGTTTCCCGTACAGCCTCACCTGGTCTACTTCGTCATTGCCGACGAGTGTACGGAGTTCGCCATGACGGGGGACCACACCGCCTGGTGGATTCCCGGCGATTACGACACCCAGGAGTATGACTATACCTGCTCGCGGCTCTCCGGGATCCGCGGTTACATGGACGGTTCGATCACCGACAACCTCTCGCAGACCTCCTTCTCGCCCACCGGCGTACAGACCGCCCTGCAAATGAAGAGCGACGAGGGACTCTACATCAATCTCCACGAGGCGGCGCTGGTCGATTTCCCGGCCATGCATCTCGAACTCGATGACCGCACCATGGTCTTCAAGGCCCATCTTACGCCCGATCCGAACGGCGACATGGCCTACATGCAGACCCCGGCCACAACCCCCTGGCGCACGGTTATCGTTTCGGACGACGCCCGCAAGATCCTCGCCTCGCGCATCACGCTCAATCTGAACGAGCCGTGCAAAATCGAGGATACGTCGTGGATCCGTCCCTGCAAGTATGTGGGAGTCTGGTGGGAGATGATCACCGGCAAGAGCAGCTGGTCCTACACCGACGATCTGCAGAGCGTTCACCTCGACACGGACGACCTGACCCGCGTCAAGCCCAACGGCCGCCACGGTGCCACGACCGCCAACGTGAAACGCTATATCGACTTCGCCGCGGCCCATGGCCTGGATGCCGTGCTGGTCGAGGGGTGGAATATCGGCTGGGAGGACTGGTTCGGAAACATGAAGGACTATGTCTTCGACTTCGTGACCCCCTATCCCGACTTCGATGTGGACGAAATCGAACGCTATGCCGCCGAAAAGGGGGTGAAGATGATCATGCACCACGAGACCTCGGGATCGGTCCGCAACTACGAACGTCATCTCGATGCCGCCTACCGCTTCATGAACGAACACGGATATCCGGCCGTCAAGTCGGGATACGTCGGCAACATCATCCCCAAGGGCAACAACCACTACAACCAGTGGATGGTCAACCACTATCTCTATGCCGTGAAGAAGGCCGCCGACCATCACATCATGGTCAATGCCCACGAGGCCGTACGTCCGACGGGTCTGTGCCGCACGTGGCCCAATCTGATCGGCAACGAGTCGGCCCGCGGCACGGAGTATCAGGCCTTCGGCGGTTCGAAGCCCTCACACGTCACCGTACTGCCCTTCACGCGGCTGATCGGCGGGCCGATGGACTACACGCCCGGAATCTTCGAAATGGACATCTCGAAGATCAACCCCTCGAACCATTCGCACGCCAACTGCACGATCGCCAACCAGTTGGGGATCTACGTCGTGATGGCCTCACCGCTGCAGATGGCCGCCGATCTACCCGAAAACTACGAGCGCTTCCCCGATGCCTTCCGTTTCATCGAGGAGGTGGCCCTCGACTGGAGCGAGAGCCGCTATCTGGAGGCCGAGCCCGGGGCCTACGTCACCGTGGCGCGCAAGGCCAAGGAGTCGGGCCGCTGGTTCGTCGGCTGTTGCGCCGGGGTGGAGCACACGGCCGACATCCGCCTGGACTTTCTCGATCCCGGGAAGAGCTATGTGGCGACGATCTATGCCGACGCCGAGGATGCCGACTACCGCACAAATCCGCAGGCCTATACGATCCGCGAAGTGCGTTGTACGGCCCAGAGCCGACTGCGGCAGCGGGCCGTCGAGGGCGGAGGCTTCGCCGTCTCGTTCCGCGAGGCCACGCCCCGGGACAACAGGCTGCCACGGCTGAAATAGCCCCGGCCACTCCGGCACGATCCCGGATGCAACGAAGAGGAGCCAGCCCGTTCAAGGGGCTGGCTCCTCTTCGTTGTCTGTCGGGCCGCGGCATCATCGCAACACGATGTTCATCCAGGTTTCAGGGTCCGACGCATCGGCAAAGGTAAAGGTATCCCGGATCTCCCGGCTCCGCAAAATCGCATTGAATCGCAGCGTGTCCCCCTGCTGAACCATCAACAGTCTCCTGGGAACGGAGATCCTCAATAAACTGCCCGAACCGGCATACTCCGGCACCTGCCGACAGCGGCACCCGGCACTCCGTTCCGTTCCGACCAGCCCCGAAGCATCGATCGTCAGAGGCAGCGATCCAAGCATCATGTCGATCGCGAAATCTTCCGGACATTGCCCGTACTCCACGAACAGATGGAAGAACTCCTCATCGTAACAGCCCCGGAAACAGGCGTAAGCCGGAGAGTCGCCCCCGATGAAAAGCGCCTGATTGTCCCACCAGTCCCGACCCCCGGGCATCGTGGAGGCACAGGGCGCATCGATCCGATGATTGAGATAAAAGACCCCCAGCTGAATCCCCTCGTCACCGTGCATGGCTCCAATGACCCGATGGCTGTCCAAGAGTTCGAGACTTCCCCAAAACCCCTTCCGGGGAAAGGGTTGAAACCAATCTTCCGCCCAGCTGCAGCCGTTGAAACGGCGACCCGTGCAATCCCCGATCTTCAGGCTGAACTTCAGATCGATATTGCAGGAGACGAGCGTCTCGCCCGAAGGAAAGACCGCCACATATCCGGCACAACCGTCCACAACGTTCGTGTCACGGTCCCGGGGACCGGATTCCTCCGCGGAGAGCGGGCTCCAGTCGAAACCCTCATGGCGCACGACCGACATCCGGTAGATACTTTTCCCCCGGGGGCCCTCCGGTTCGAGCCGCGCCTCCAAAAAGCCCAGCAGAGTCTTTCCATCGTTCAACAGCCGGAAACACGGCATCTGGTCCGTAAATATCGACACACCCCTGTCTTCGTACTTGTATTGACGACAGATCCGCCTGTAACCGTGCCAGGTCTCGCCGTTGTCCATCGAGGTGATGACGGAGGTTCCCGAATTCCGCGTCGCGGGATGACAGTCCGTAAAATAACATTGCACACGGCCATCCGGCAGCTCAAGCAAATAGGGCTCCCAGTTGGTTCCCTCATAGATGACCGTTTCGTCGGACCAGCTGCGTCCATTGTCCCGACTTCGTTTCAAGGCGATTCCACAGCCGAGGTTGTATTTATACCCGGCCGATGCACGAAAGGAACAGGCCACCAACAGATCCCCGTTGGCAAGGACCACCGCATCGGCCGTCGAATAACAACGCCTGTCGGGGCCTCGTAAAGTCTCGACGGCCCGAGGCTCGAACAACAAGCGGCTCTCACTCCAGTTCTTCAGGTCCGGACTCGTACAGTAGTAGATCCGGGAGGCAATCTGCCCGCCCTGGAAGAAAAGAATATAACGACCGTCGGACATCTTCTTGACGCGGGGATAGATCGCCGTCCGATCGGTTCGGAGATGAGAGGCCGGGATCAATTGTTGGAATTCGTAGACGGGTTCCAAGACACTGTGCGCCTCCTCGCCGGCGTGCGAATCGAAGAATCCGGAACGCGAGGAGCCCCGGGCCCCGAACGCACCACCCGACACGGAGTCAACCCTCCCCGCAGCGTGCACCGGCACTGCGGACAACCACGCGGCAACGAAAACTGAAACGCTGAAATACGGATGTTTCATGACCTTAAAGAGATCGGGGAATCGGTTTCCCGGCCCCCGAATGATACGAACTCAAGACAGGTTTCCAAGATAATAGTTGGCCCACACGTGATCGTTGCGCTGTTCCAAAGCCTTGCGGAAATATTTACGGGCCTTCCGCTCCCTGCCGAGCGCCTTGTACCCGATCCCCTGCATGTAATAGGCCCGGGAATTCACATCCTGCGGATACTCCCCGTAGCCGAAACTTTCGAAAAAGCGTTGTACATAATCCGTCACGCCGGCCTTTCCGATCCGGACCATCTCCCGATAGAGATCCTTCACATCGGCACGGGGATCGAGCCTCTTCATGGCCAGACTCTTCTCGTAGTTGTAGATGCAATCGGCATCCTTTACCTCAACCCGGGCCGCCATTTCAAAGTATTTCCGGGCATTGACCGGGTCCCCGACCCGTTCATACGCCAAGCCGATGTTGTAATAGACCTGGGCATCCCGGGCGTAATACTCCAAATGAGCATAGCCCTGATTGGCCGGATATTCGTTGGCCATGAGCATGTATTCGAGCGCCTTGGCGGGATCCCCCGACCTCCAGGCCTTGAAACCCGAAAGCAGGCAGGCATCGACGTAGATGTCGTGCAGATCCTCGATGTGTTCGCGACGGCTGTAATAGCGTGTGAGCAGCGGTTCGAGCACCTCTTCGTACTCTCCGTGAAGAATCCGTTGGCGGATGGCTCTCGTCTCGGAGTCATACCGTTTCTCGTACAAGGCCTCCCGTCCGGCAAACAGGGCGTAACGCTCCTCCAGAGGAGCATTCACATGCTCCATGATCTCATCGCATTCGGTCAGGAAGATGGCGTTCCCCTCCCGGTCGGCGGCAATGGCCTTCCGATACCAGTCGATCGCCGCAGGATAATCCTCCGTGAAGAAGCGGCAACCCCACCCCAGATTACGCAGGGCCATGGCAAAATCGGGCTTGATCTCGACCGCCTTTTTCCAGCACTCCATGGCACGATCCGGCTGCTTCTGGAAATAGAGGTTCCCTAGATAATACCTTGTCCTGGGCACCATGAGCCGCGTCAGACGTTTGTCTGACGCGGCTTTTCGTTTTCCGCGTCCGCACCGTGTCCGCATTTCATCCTGAACCACATAATCAGCATCCGTCAGGATCACCCAGTCAACCGGTTGGAGCAAGAATTGTCTGTGCGATACGGAGAGTTACCGATCATCGCATTGAAAATGCAAACCTGGCTCCATTAACAGCAAAGTGATTTACATCCCCACTCCAACGTCGAGCGTACCGTAGCAGCCGTTCGTGCGGAGGATGACTTGTCATGAAAGAGCCAGGCACCGTGACATTCAACCCTGATTGCCTACCAACATATACCTAATCCGTTCCAAAATCGGGCTGAAAAAATCATAAAAAGTGGGTATTGCCGGGGCGCTGTAACACCGGTAATTTTGTTTCCGAAAAAATAACAATCAGCCCTATGAAAATCAAATCTGTACTTATGATGTTATCCGCCGCAGTCTTTATGATGGCGTGTGACAAGGATGAAAACGGTTCGAAAACGGTCGACTTTGCAGGCAGCTACAACGGCTATACGCTGGCCAGCTGCAATTATTTCCAGAACATGATCTCGGCGGATGAGACCGTCGTCCTCACGAAAAATACGGACGGCACCGCCTCCGTATCGTTCACCTCCGCCACGTGGGGCGAATTCACCGTCACCGATGCACAGGCGAGTGTGAGCGGAGACCTCTGCACACTCTCGGGCAGCGGGCAGACGCAGATGGGCATGGGTGGAAGCACCTCGGCCTACGACTGTACTTTCACGGCCGAGATCAAGTCACAGACCGATGCCCGGATGGAGTTTTCGATACCGGCCGTCATGGGCGGCATGACCCTTACGTTCCAGACGGGCGACGCCCCGGCCGACCTGCTGCTGACCGGCACGTACGAAGGCTATACGGATGCCGACTGCTCCTACTTCCAGAATACCTACACCGACAACGAGAGTGTGACGCTGACGGCCAACGGCGATGGGACCCTGAAGATCGTCTTCGAGTCCGCCTCATGGGGAACCTTTACCGTTGAGTCGGCCACTGCGACCAAAGAGGGCGAAGAGTACGTCTTTACGGGCAGCGGCAGCGTAGCCATGGGAATGGGTGGTTCGACAAGCAACTACGACTTCACGCTCAGCGGCCGGAGCAATGCCGCCAAGGACGACTTCTCGATCGCGTTCAACGTACCGGCCGTCATGGGCGGACTGACCATCACGCTGCTGCCGGGAACGTCTCCGACCACGGAAGAGTAACTCTGCGAAAAAGCGAGATTGGCCATGAACTGCAAACAGGCTGGGCTGTTCCTGTCGGGAGCGACACTGCTGCTGTTGCTCCCGGCCTGCAACGGCATCTTCGAGGGTATCTATGATATGCCCACATCCGGGACCGGGAACGAATACGGGTTTATCCTCATCGACGAAGAAGCCCGTACGGGACGGATCCATATCAACGCCACGGATTACACCGAATGGCATTATGTCGATCTGCACGACAAACAGCTGACAACGACACCGGTGGGTGACGCGGCTCCCGAAACGTGGGATTTTGCCGTACACCGATACGACACGAAGACCAACGGCGGCACCGTTTGGGAAAGTCAGGCGGGGGCTTTCGATGCGCTTCCCGCTCTGGAATCGGTTTCCGAAGAACAGTGGGTGGCCGATGAATGGACCACCGACCGCATCACAATCGACATGTCGCAGATGATGGACGGCATCATCCTCTATGCCGAGGACTACTGGAACCCGTGCCTTTCGCGCTGGCTCAATGTAGACACCTCGACCATGCCGCCGATCTACACCCTCTCGGGGAAGATCTATCTGCTTCGTCTGAAGGACGGTACCTTTGCGGCCCTGCGCCTCGCAAACTTCATGAACGATGCAGCCGTAAAGGGTTACATGACCATTGACTACCTCTATCCCGTTGAATAAGGATGAAACTGCTGGTACTGTCTCTTTGGGGATTGCTGTTTACGCTGCAGACGCAGGCTCAATACAAGATCTCCGGTACCGTTTCGGACATGGCAGGCAGACCGCTCACCGGAGCGGCCGTTACCGTAAAGGAATTGCCGTCGCTCGGGGCCGTGGCCGACACGGAGGGTCGTTATGAAATTGCGCTTCCGGGCAAAGAGACGTATACGCTTTGCGCCTCGTTTGTCGGCTACGAATCGGCCAGCGAAAAGATCGCTGCCGGCCAGACCAGACCCTTGAATTTCCGGCTTGCGGAGCGCTCCACGATGATGGATCAGGTGGTGGTGACGGCCACCCGTACCCCGAAACTGTTGAAGGATGTGCCGATTGTCACCCGAGTCATCTCCGAGGCCGATATCAAACAGGTCGATGCTACCCATATCGGCGACCTGCTGCAAAGCGAACTGCCGGGCATCGAGTTCTCCTACTCGATGAACCAGCAGGTTTCGCTCAACATGTCGGGATTCGGCGGCAATTCGGTGCTCTTCCTCGTCGACGGTGAGCGCCTGGCGGGCGAAACGCTCGACAACGTCGATTACAGCCGCCTGAACCTGGACAATGTCGGGCGCATCGAAATCGTCAAGGGGGCCGTTTCATCACTCTACGGATCGAATGCCATCGGCGGCGTGGTGAACCTCATCAGCCGCGAATCGCGGGAGCCGTGGTCGGTCAATCTGAACGGCCGTTACGGTGCCCACAACGAGCAGCGTTACGGAGGATCTGTCGGATTCAACCAGGGCCGGTTCAACTCGACGACCAACGTGCAGTACACCTCGATCGACGCCATCGACCTCTCGAAGGGGACCGACAACGCGGAGGTGGGCGATTACAGCACCATCTACGGACACACGGCGCTCAATATCAAGGAGCGGCTCGTCGTCACGGCGACCGAAGGCTTGAAGTTCACGGCCCGGG
>CALUKK010000053.1 GCA_944321205.1 uncultured Alistipes sp. | reverse complement strand
GAGACGCTCACCGACGAGGATTATTACTACCTCTACTACGGCTTTGCCTACCGGGACGAATACAAACCGCTGGCCACGAACCCCGATCTGGACAAAATGCTCATGATCATCGCCGGCATCGACCCCGACAAACCCGACGTGGCGACGCTCGAATCGCTCGTCTCGCTGGGTAACGACGCCCTAGCCCGGGATCCCTTCAGTCCGAAGATCCTCAACATGATGTCGTTTGCCTACGGAGCCCTGGGCGACAAGGTCCGCGAAAAGGCCTATGCCAATCGCATGAACGGTGTGATCCGTACGATCGTGGCCTCGGGCGACGGATTCACGGAGAAGACCCCGCGCCACGTGCTGATGTTCGATCATGCGCTCGACGTGCTGGCCGCCGAGGAGCTTGCCTACGGCAAGGCCCGCATCATCAGCCGCAAGGTGGAGTTCGTGCCGCTACTCACGCCCTACGTCGTCGACGGCAAAAAGCGCAAGGGTTTCTACTTCGACTTCAGCCGCGTCTACTGGAACAAGCCCGAAGGATACACCTACAAGCGTGATCGCACGTGGCAGTTCAACAACCTCAAACCCCGGACCTACAAATGATGCGGAAGATGCGATCCCTGGTGACGCTGCTCTGTGCGACGGTGCTCGTCGTGGCCTGTTCGAAGGAGAGAGCAACGCCCCGAATCGAGATCTCGGCCGAGGAGTTGCTGCTTTCGGGAGACGCTTCGGGCGAAGCGTCCTTCACGGTCCGGGCCGAGAGCCCCTGGAATCTGACCTGCACGGGAGAGGGATTCACCGTCCGGCCGACAAGCGGTGCGGCGGGCGAGACATCCGTTACGGTAACCCCCACCGACCCCAATAACGAAAAAAAACGGCGCCAACTGGGGGCGATCACCCTTCACTACGACAACGATCGGCAACAGTTCGAGATCGCCATCTACCAACGTCCCGCAACGGCCACACGCACCGTGTTGCTTTACATGCCGGGGGAGAATCTGCTCAGATTCTACCAACAGAACATCGACGGAATCTGCCGGGCCGTCAGAGCCGACGTTCCGGGGGATGGGCGCATGCTGATCTGCTGGCAGCCCCAAAACGAGGGGAAGGCCACTCTGGAGGAGATCTGCTACGATACCGGCACCCGGAGCAGCCGGATCGTAACGCTCAAGGAGTACGAGACATTCTCGGCGAAGAGTCCGGCAGATGTGGCCACGATGCTCTCCGATGTGGAGATCTGGGCCCCGGCCGAGCGTTACGGGTTGATCATCGGCTGCCACGGCAAGGCCTGGGTGCCGCGTACGGCCGGAAATCTCTCGATGAATGCCCTTCGTCCGAACCGTGAGGAGGATCTCTGGATCCCGGCTCCGGGAGCGTTGCCGACCCGTTCGTTCGGCGATTCGGGCAATGAACTGGAGATCCCGGAACTGGCCGAAGTGCTCGAAGCCCAGTCGATCCGGTTCGACTACCTGATCTTCGATGCCTGCTTCATGGCCAACATCGAGACACTCTACGATCTGCGGCATGCGGTGGATTACGTTGTGGCTTCGCCCTGCGAGATCATGGCCGCCGGGTTTCCCTACGAGCGCATCACTCCACACCTGTTCACCGACGCGACAATCCGCACCTCCCTTGAAGCCTCCTGCCGGGAGTTCTGGGAGTTCTACGAATACGACTGGGACACGATCTCCGGAAACGAGCAGTCGGGATGCATCTCGCTGGCCGTGATGTCGGAGATCGACGCGTTGGTTCCGCTCATGCGCGATATCAAACAGGCTCCGCAGCAATCCTTCGACCTCAACACCCTGCAGTCCTACGAAGGGTTCAACAACCACCTCTTCTTCGATCTGGGACAATATGTCGAGAAGAGCTGCGCCGACCAGGGGCTGATCGATGCGTTCAATACGCAACTCGAGAAGATCTTTCCGACAGCGTGCCGATTGTACACGGACCAGTTCTATTCGGAATTCAACCACCGGCTGAATCCCATCAATTACTACTCCGGAGTGACGGTCAGCGAGCCGTCCGAGAATTCCAAGGCCCCGGACAACATCCAGACGGCCTGGTATCAGGCGACTCATTGATCCACAGGCGGGGGAGGCAGTGATCCCGCAGCGGGCTGACCCGAATATGAGGATGAAGGAGGGGCGGGGGCCGAAAAAGAGGACCGAAAAGAGCACACAAGGGACGAGAGGAGAGTTGAACCGGAAAGAGGGCCGAAAAGAGCACACAAGGGGCGAAAGGAGAGTTGAACCGGAAAGAGGACCGAAAAAACATACAAGGGGTGAGAGGCGGTCCGAACAAAAGGGGCAAAGAAGCGCTTAGCGGGTCGGAAGATGCAAACGAGGGGCAAAGAAAGCAGTTCAGAGGTCTGAAGCAAGTAAAAGACCGCAGAGAGCGTCAAAGGCAACCCCTCTTCGATTGTTCCTCTAAAACGTGCAAGCCGAATACCGGAAATCCGAGCCCCGACCTCGCGGCATACCCCTTTTACGAGGACAAAACCCGGAAACACCATAAGCGAAGCCCCGAAGATCTTCTGATACGATCTTCGGGGCTTCGCTTATAAGCAAGACGCCCTGCGGAGCGCCGCCAGACTATTCATACATCCCGGACTTCAGCCGTTCGACCTCCTCACGGGTCAGGAATCGCCAGGCTCCGCGCTTGAGGTTCTTCTTCGTCAGTCCGGCATAGTAGACACGATCGAGCTTGGTGACGGTATACCCCAGAAATTCGAAGATCCGTCGCACGATACGGTTGCGGCCCGAGTGAATCTCGATCCCCACCTCCTGTTTGTTCTCCTTGACGTAGGAGATCTCGTCGGCGAAGATCTCGCCATCCTCCAGCGTGATGCCTTCGGCGATACGGTCCATGTCGGCACGGGTCAGGGGCTTGTCCAGCGTCACCTGGTAGATCTTCTTCTTCTGGTATGAGGGATGCGTGAGCTGCTTGGTCAGATCCCCGTCGTTGGTGAAGAGCAGCAGTCCGAGGCTGTTCTTGTCGAGACGTCCCACGGGATAGATCCGCTCGGTGCAGGCTCCCTTGACCAACTCCATGACGGTCTTCCCGGCATGGGGATCATCCA
>CALUKK010000052.1 GCA_944321205.1 uncultured Alistipes sp. | reverse complement strand
GAAAATCCGGAGCCGCTGCCCCCGATCGCCATCGACGAGCCGACCATGTCGATGCTCTTTACGATCAACAACTCGCCCTTCTTCGGCAAGGACGGCAAATACGTCACCTCGCGCCACATCAAGGAGCGTCTGGACCGCGAGCTGGAGAAGAACCTCGCCCTGCGCGTGACGCCGGGTCCGTCGGCCGATTCGTTCAACGTCTTTGGCCGCGGCGTGCTGCACCTCTCGGTGCTGATCGAGACGATGCGCCGCGAGGGCTACGAGCTGCAGGTCGGACAACCGCAGGTCATCACCAAGATCATCGACGGCAAGAAGTGCGAACCGGTCGAGGAGCTGACGGTCGACTGTCCCGAGGAGCACTCCGGCACGGTAATCGACATGACGACGCGCCGCAAGGGCACGCTGCGCGACATGACCTCGGACGGCGAGCGCGTGCGGCTGTTGTTCGACATTCCGTCGCGCGGCATCATCGGGCTGCGTTCGAACATGCTGACGGCCACGGCCGGCGAAGCGATCATGACCCACCGCTTCAAGGATTTCGAACCCTGGACCGGCGACATCGAGATGCGCACCAACGGCTCGATCATCTCGGGTGAGACGGGTACGGCCTACGCCTACTCGATCGACAAGCTGCAGGACCGCGGCCGCTTCTTCATCAGCCCGATGGAGCAGGTCTACGAAGGCCAGGTCATCGGCGAACACACGCGGCAGAACGACATCACGGTGAACGTCACCAAGGCCAAGCAGCTGACCAACATGCGGGCCTCGGGATCGGACGACAAGGCGGTGATCGTCCCCCCGAAGATCTTCACCCTCGAGGAGGCGCTCGAATACATCAAGGAGGATGAATACGTGGAGGTGACGCCCCACGCCATCCGTCTGCGTAAAATCCTGCTTCACGAAACCGACCGCAAACGTGCGGCTAAATAGATGAATCACTTCACGCTGTCGCTCGCCACGGGAGCCATAGCCGGAGCCGTGGCAGTCCTTCCGATGGTGGCCCGCAAGGCCTCGATGCGGAATTGCTGTGCCATGTTTCTGGCCTATCTGTTTGCCGGAGAGATCGTCTTTTACAGCGATCTGCCCTATCTGCCCTGGTGGGCCGACGGAATGGGGGTTGCGTTGATGCTCACGCTGCCCTCGGCAACGATCGGCTCGGGAAAGGAGAACCGGCTGTTGCCGATGTTGCTCAACGCCCTGCTGCTGGGCTTCCTGATCAGCGTGGCGGAGCACTATCTGGGATAACCCGGCAGCGCGAGGGGCTCTCGCCATCATCATCATAAAAAAACGGACCTCGGTCCGTTTTTTTGTTCTCTTTTCGACGCAGTATTATCCCGTTTTGTCCGTTTTCAGGAAAACTTCACGCTAAAACCACAAAACGACCTATGAAAAAATGGCTGCTTCTACTGATGATGCCTCTCGTATCGGGAGGCTGTGACAAAGACGACGCCTCGCGCACCGAAATCTGGACCATTGCCTCCGAAAAGGGCGTTGCGGGCATCACCATGGGCTTCGGTTACGTTCCGGCCTACATCGTCCAGAAAGGGACAAACGCCTCGTGGGAGATCGTTCCCGGTCCCATCGAAGGCTTCTCGTTCGAAGAGGGCTGGCAGACAACCCTGCGCGTGAGGATCGACCGGATCGCCAACCCGCCGGCCGACGGTCACAGCGAACGCTATACGCTGGAGGAGCAGCTTTCGCGCACCGAGGCCACACCCGCCGTCGATCCGCTGACATTCAGTCCCGAGCTGGATATCCGCGTCGCCTCGCGACGGGCCGATGCGCAGATAGCCGCCTACTGGATCCAGGACCTGCGTTACGACACGCCGCAATGGCAGGCCTTTCCGTCGGAGATCGAGGGTTTCGACTTCAAGCCCGGACACGAATACCGGCTGCGCATCCAGCCTGTCGCCGTATATGACGAAGCGAAAAGTGACCTGATCGACAACGATTCCTGGACGGTGAAATACCGCCTGCGGGAGTTGCTCTCCGACGAAGAGAAGGAGTCCGAAGGGCTGCCGGAATAGCGGCTCAGAAAGAGAGCCCCGCCACGGTCCCGGCATGGAAGAGACGCCCCACGCCGGGGCCGTTCGGGAGCATCATCCTGTGGAATTGCGCGGCGCCGGAATCCGATCGGCTACCGGCGCAGGGTGGCGAACGAGAGAATGTGCCACGTCACGCCGACGGCTACGGCCAGCAACAGGAGCTGCGCCCACCACAATCCGTCGACCACCGCCACGATGCAATAAAGCAGCGTAGCCCAGAGCAGCATGACGGAGAGCACCTTGGCACGGAGCGGAATGGCGCGGTGCTCGCGGAACTGCCGGATATAGGGTCCCAACCGACGATGAGCCAACAACCAGGCGTAGAGCCGTGGCGAGGAGCGCACCCAGAGGGCTGCGGCCAACAGCAGAAAGGGGGTCGTCGGAAGCAGCGGCACGAAAATGCCGATCAATCCCAGCAGAAGCGCCACGGCGCCCAGAAGCATAAAAAGCGTCTTCACGCCGCAAAAATAGGTAAATTCGCCGCTTTGGAGCAAGGTCAGGAAAAATATTTCGCTAACTTTGTCTTCCGAAAGAAGTCGGAGACGACAAAAACCTCAAAAAACAGGATACGATGACGAAAATCGGTATCGCCAGCGACCACGCCGGCTATGAAATGAAGGAATTTTTGGTGGGATACCTCGATGCCATGGGTTACGAGGTTCTGGACTTCGGGACGGATTCGCCCGAGAGTGTGGATTATCCGGACTATGCGCATCCGCTGGCCGAAGCGGTTGAAAAGGGAGAGGTCGCTTTCGGAGTGGCCTTGTGCGGCTCGGGCGAAGGGATGTCCATGACCCTCAACAAACATCAGGGAATCCGAGCCGGACTTTGCTGGGATCCGGAGATCGCCTCACTGATCCGCCGTCACAACAACGCCAACATCATCGTCTTCCCGGCGCGTTTCATCACCAACGACGAGGCGGTCCAGATGCTCGATGCCTTCTTTGCGGCCGAGTTCGAGGGAGGTCGTCACGAAAAGCGGGTCGCCAAGATTCCGGTTCCGGCCGCCCAGCACAGCAACAGCGGCAAATAGCCGGAGGGGTCGAACGGGCCGAGCAACGACCGAGCAGGAGGCCGAGGACTTTCTGAAGACGCCTCGAGGTTGTCCGCCGGGAGCGAGTGAGCAGAAACGCGGGAGGGGGCCACGGAACCCCTCTGCCGGAAGCGGGCTGAAGGAGACGCAGGGATTTTCGGGTGGACGGAGGAGGCCGGCCCCGAGCGGATCACAATTCGAAGACAAAGGGCGAGAGGGCGTGCAGCTCCTCGCCTTTTTCATGTCCGGCGAAGAGCCCGAAGACGGCCGAACCGCTTCCCGACATCGAGGCATAGAGAGCCCCGGCCCCAAGCAACCGCTCCTTGACGTCCCGGATTGCGGGATGGACGGCGAAGACCGACTCTTCGAATCGGTTGACCACACTCCCCTGCCACTCCGCCACGGGCCGTTGCAAACGCTCGGCAAGCGGAATTTCCGGAATCCGGGGATGAACTCCCGCATAGGCCTCACGCGTCGACACCTTTTCGTCGGGTTTCACCAGCACGAGCGTCAGCCCCTTCAGCTCCAACGGGAACGGAGTCATCACCTCACCGCGTCCCGTACACAGTTGCGGGGTATTCCGCACGAAGAAGGCCGTATCGCTGCCCAGTTCGGCAGCCCGGGCGATGAGTTCCGCCTCCGAAAGGCCGAGGGCGAACAACCGGTCGAGCGCCAGGACCACCGCCGTGGCATCGGCCGAACCGCCGCCCAACCCGGCCCCGAACGGCACGCGTTTTACCAGATGGATCCGCACACCGTCCACACCGTAGCGGTCGCGCATCAGGCGGAAGGCCTTCAGACAGATGTTTTCTTCCTCGGGACAGTCCACCACAAGACCCTCGGTGCGGAACGCCACACCCGGAACCCCGGAGCGCTCCACCTCCACCTCATCATAAAGTCCCCGCACGGGAAACATCACGGTCTCCAGATCGTGATAGCCATCGGCCCGGCGACGCAGAATCTCCAGACCCAGATTTATTTTGCAGTTCGCACGCAGAATCATGGAACAAAAATACAAATTTTCTATTTTTGCCGTATGAAATTCCGCACCGAAATCGAACCTCTCCGCACCGATCTGAAGATCGGATACCGCAACCGCATCCTCACCCTCGGATCGTGCTTCGCCACGCACATCGCCGACCGGCTTGCCGCAGCGAAATTCCACGTTGTCGCAAATCCCTCGGGCATTCTCTTCAATCCGCTGTCGATTGCCAGGGCGCTCCACAGCTACGCCGATCCCCGGCCCGTCACCGGTGACGAACTGGGCTTCGACGGCGAACTCTGGTACCACTTCGACTTCCACGGCGAACTCTCCGCACCGACCGCCGAGGAGGCCCTGCAACGCATGAACCGTGCCCGACAGGCAGGGACCGAGGCGCTCCGCACGGCCGATCGGGTGATCCTGACCCTCGGCACGGCCTGGGTCTACGAACACAACGGAGAGGTGGTCGCCAACTGTCATCGCCGCCCCGCCGCGGAATTCATCCGTCGGAGGCTGGGCGTCACGGAGATTGTCGAGGCCTTCGACAGGCTCTTCGAGGGACCGCTGGCCGGCAAGCAGATTCTGCTGACGGTCAGTCCGGTGCGTCATCTCGGGGACGGTCTGGCGGGGAATGCCGTCAGCAAGGCCACGCTGCGGGTGGCCGTCGAGGAGCTCACCGAACGCTTTCCGCAGGCGCTCTACTTCCCGGCCTTCGAGATCCTCACGGACGACCTGCGCGACTACCGCTTCTACGCCGACGATCTGGTCCACCCCTCGACCCGGGCCATCGACTATCTGTGGGAACGGTTCGTCGAGGCGCTGCTGGACGACGAGGCCCGGCAGCTGCTTCCCGAAGTGGAGGCCATCGTCGCAGCGGCGGCGCACCGTCCCCGCAACCCCCGCAGCGAATCCCACCGGGCCTTCTGCCGGCGGCAACTCGAACGTATCGCCGCGCTCCCCGGGATCGATTTTCAGCGCGAAAGCACGCTTTTCCGACAATGTATCGAAATAAATTCGTAAATTTGCGGCTCATACAAACCGCAACCATGAACACGCGTCTTTTTCTGCTCCTCATAACCGCTCTGGCCGCCGGCCACCCCATCACGGCACAACCCCGGCTGATCGTCCAGATCGTCGTCGGCTCGATGCGCGCCGGGGATCTGGACCGTTACGCCGCCAACTTCGACGAGGGCGGATTCCGCCTGCTGACCGAACGCGGTACGGTCTATTCGGATGCCCGTTACGACTATCAGCAGACGACAACCCCTGTCTCGCTCGCCACGCTCGCCACCGGAGCCATGCCCTCGACCCACGGCGTGATCGGACCCCGCTGGGTCGATTATACCACCAACCGCACCGTGAACCTGATCGACGGCCGCAAAGGTCCCGGAGCCTATCAACGCATCGCGCCGACATTGACCGAGACGCTTCTGCAACAAAGTCCCGAAAGCCACGCCGTCACGATTGCCGCCGAAGCCATGTCGGCCGTCGTAACGGCAGGCCGCGGCGGTGAGGTCTTCTGGCTCGACTCCACGCGTTGCGACTGGATCACCTCACCCTACTATGCCGAGAAGCTTCCCGAATGGATCGAACGCAGCAATCACGAACGCTACAACCTCTCCTACATCGGACTCGAATGGCGATCGCTGCTCGAAAAGGGCCGCTATCTCAACACCCGCCAACACGACATCGTTCTTGCGGGACGCAACAGAAAGGAAGAGGACACCAACGGTCAGGGACGTCTCAAACTCGGAAGCGATTACGAACGGCTGCTCTACACGCCGGCCGGAAACACCGCCGTGCTGGGGCTGGCCAAGCAGGCCATCGCCCAATACCGCCTCGGCGCCGACGAAGTGCCCGATCTGCTGAATATCTGCCTGGACTCCCCGCGTCGCATCGCCGAGGCCTACGGTCCCGAATCGATCGAGGTCGAGGACATGTATTACCGGTTGGATCGCGATCTGGCCGACTTTTTGACCTTTCTGTTCGCACAGGTCAAGGAGGGCAACGCCCTGGTGGTCGTCACCTCCGATCACGGAACCAGCCCCTCGTACGACGCCGGGCTGGAGGAGGCCGAACGCTTCAACAGCCGTCAGTTCGAGGTGATCGTCAACGGTTTTCTGAACGTCCGCTACGGTACAGGGAACTGGGTGGTGGCCTACGGCGACAAATCGCTGTGGCTGAACCACAACCTCATCTATGAACGCGGTCTGAATCTGGCCGAGGTGCAGAACGAGGTGGCCATCTTCGCCATGCAGTTCAGCGGCGTGTCGCACGCCCTGGCCGCCTCGGCCATGCGCACGAGCTACTTCGGCAGCGGATACGCCCGCAAGATGCAGAACAGCTTCTACCCCCGGCGCTCGGGGGACGTGATCCTCAACCTGATGCCCGGCTGGATCGAAGAGCAGGAGCGCTGTTGGTCGATGTCGGGTTCGATGTACGGATACGACACCGAGGTGCCGCTTCTCTTTTATGGGAAAGGAGCCGGGCCGCTGCGCGTGAACCGGCGCGTGGAGATGACCTCCGTAGCGCCGACCCTGGCCCGCATGGCCGGCGTGCGCGAACCCGCCGCCACGGAAGGGAATGCGCTGGAGGAACTTGTAGACATGTAACAACACCTGAATATGGACAAGATACAGGATGAAATCATCGAGGAGTTCTCGGTATTCGACGACTGGCTCGACAAATACGACTATCTGATCGGATTGAGCGAAACGCTTCCTCCGATCGCCGCGGAGCACCGCACCGAACAGTATCTCATTCAAGGGTGTCAATCCCGGGTCTGGGTCGACGCCCGGCTGGAAAACGGCCGCGTATACTACTCGGCCGACAGCGATGCCATAATAACCAAGGGAATCATCGCGTTATTGATCCGGGTGCTGAACGGCCGAACCCCGAAGGAGATCCTCGACACGGAGCTCTACTTCATCGACCGCATCGGACTGAGCGCCAACCTCTCCCCCACACGGGCCAACGGACTGGTGGCGATGGTCAAACAGATGAGGCTCTACGCCCTGGCCTTCGAGGCCAAGGTCGAAGCCGGGGATAAGGACCCGAAACAGGGCCAGTGACCCGCTGATCCCGGAAAGCCCGGTCGAGAAAGAATCGACCGGCACCAACTAACGACATGGAAAACAAAGAGAAGAAAATGACTCCCGAAGAGATTCTTGAGGTCGAGAAGGAGATCGTTGCGACACTCAAGAACATATACGACCCGGAGATTCCGGTCAACATCTACGATCTCGGTCTGGTCTATGAGATCGACTACACGCCCGACGGTGTGGCCACGATCCGCATGACGCTCACCGCCCCGAACTGCCCGATGGCCGACATGCTTGTCGAAGATGTCAACCAGCAGGTCGCCAAGGTCAAGGGGGTGAAGTCCGTCAACGTCATCCTGACCTTCGATCCCGTCTGGGACAAAAGCATGATGTCCGAGGAGGCGCTCCTGGAACTCAACATGCTCTGAGCGCACGAAAACCATCGACAAACCCTACGGACAAGGTGATCATGGACCGAACTGGAGACAGCGCAATACAACGCACGATCGAACGACTCGAAGCCCGGGCCGGCGAACACGCCTGCGGCGGATTCCTCGCGACCCTCGAAGAGCTTCCGCGAACGGAGCTCTTCACGACACTGCTCTTCGATCGTCTGCAACGCAAGATGCGCATGGTGGAGGCTCTCCGCTCGGAGGCGGCCGACAACTGGAACCAAACCTTCTACCTGCTCTACTTCCGCACGTTGGGCGACCGCCGCAATCAGGAGGCCTATCTCGAACTGGCCCGCCGGGTGCCGTACAAAATCGTGTTGCGGGAGCGCAAGGTCCCTCATGCCATCGAGGCAATGCTGTTCGGGGCCTCCGGACTTCTGGATCTCTACCGCAACGACGAATACACGCTCAATCTCCGTCGCAATTTCGAACATCTCGCCGCAAAATACGAGATCCAGCCCCTGGATCCCGCCATCTGGGAGCTCGCCGAAATCCGCCCGGCCAACCATCCCGTATTGCGTCTGGCCCAGGCCGCGGAGTTCTTCGCCCAGGATGATTTCATCATGGATCGGACCATGGCCTGCCGCTCGGAGGAGGATGTATTCCGGCTCTTCGGCATCGAAGCCGCGGACTATTGGCGCACGCACTTCATCCCCGCTGCCGAGAGCGACTCCCGGCCCAAACGGATCGGCGCCTTCAAGGCCAACATCATCGGCATCAATCTGGTCGCCGTGCTTCAGTTCGCCTACGGAAGCTACACCTCCAACGAACGTCTGCGCGACAGCGCACTCTCGCTGCTGGAGCGCCTTCCCGCCGAGGACAACCGGTACATCCGCGACTGGAAAAGTGCCGGGGTCAAACCCGTCAATGCCTTCGAATCCCAGGCGCTGCTCCAATTGTCCACCGAATATTGCCCCGCAAGGCGTTGCGGCGAATGCCCCGTCGGACGAAGAATCGCCCAATGCTTCCCCGAACGGTGAACTGCCACGGAGCGGAGATCGCCGGAATGAAATTCCGAAAAAATGAGACAATGTTTGCGCGTCTATTTTTTCGCATTTTGCGAAAAATGAGTATCTTTGTAGGATTTACAACCGAAACCCGAAAATCATTACAGACCCTATGGATATAGTTGCCAGCATCATCAAAGCCCTCTTCGGCTCGAAAGCCGACAAGGACCGTAAATTGATCGAGCCCTATTTGCAGAAAATAAAGGCCGTATACCCGTCGATCGAGGCCCTTTCGAACGACGAGCTCCGCGCCCGCAGCGAAGACCTCAAAAAGCAGATCGCAGACTTCATCGCCGCGGACGAGGCCCGCATCGTCGAACTGAAGGCCGCCCTCGAAAAACCCGAGACCACGCTCGAAGAAAAGGAGAAGATCTCCAAGGAGATCGATGACACGACCAAACGTATCGACGATCGGATCGAGGAGATCCTCGACCGGATTCTCCCCGAGGCTTTCGCCATCATGAAGGATACGGCACGACGCTTCGCTCAGAATGATACGGTCGTCGTCACGGCAAACGACTTCGACCGTGAACTGGCCGCCACGAAGGATTTCGTCACCATCGAGGGCGACAAGGCCATCTATGCCACGCACTGGATGGCCGGCGGCAACGACGTCAAGTGGGACATGATCCACTACGACGTACAGCTCTTCGGCGGCGTCGTCCTCCATCAGGGCAAGATCGCCGAGATGGCCACGGGTGAAGGAAAAACCCTTGTGGCAACGCTCCCCGTATTCCTCAACGCCCTGGCAAAAAAGGGCGTGCACATGGTCACGGTGAACAACTACCTGGCCAAGCGTGACTCCGAATGGATGGGCCCGATGTATGAGTTCCACGGACTCTCGGTCGCCTGTATCGACGATACGCAGCCCAACTCCGACGCTCGCCGCAAGGCCTACATGGCCGACATCACCTTCGGTACGAACAACGAATACGGCTTCGACTACCTGCGTGACAACATGGCCTCCTCGCCCAAGGATCTCGTGCAGCGCAAACATCACTTCGCCATCGTCGACGAGGTCGACTCGGTGTTGATCGACGATGCCCGTACGCCGCTCATCATCTCCGGACCCGTACCCAAGGGCGACGACCAGATGTTCGAACAGTACAACCCCGCCATCGAGCATCTGTACAATCTCCAGAAGAATCTCGTCACACAGCTGTTGGCCGAGGCCCGGCAGCTGATCTCCGCCGGCAAGACCGAAGAGGGCGGCATCAAGCTCTATCGGGCACACAAGGGGCTGCCCAAGTACAAGCCGCTGATCAAATACCTCTCCGAACAGGGTGTCAAGGCCTTGATGCAGAAGACCGAAAACATCTACATGCAGGACAACAACCGCCGCATGCCCGAGATTACGGACGATCTCTTCTTCGTCATCGACGAGAAGCTCAATTCGGTCGAACTCACCGACAAGGGTCATGAGGTGCTCTCGAAATACTTCAACGAGGACGGCTTCTTCGTCCTGCCGGACATCGGCGCCGAGGTGGCCGAACTCGAGAAGAGCCAGCTCTCGCCCGAAGAGAAAGCCACGAAGCGCGACGAGGTGATCAACGACTACGCCATCAAGTCGGAGCGCGTCCATACGGTCAACCAGCTGCTCAAGGCCTACGCCATGTTCGAGAAGGACATCGAATATGTCGTCATGGACAACAAGGTCAAGATCGTCGACGAGCAGACCGGACGTATCCTCGAGGGCCGTCGCTATTCGGACGGTCTGCACCAGGCCATCGAGGCCAAGGAACACGTCAAGGTCGAGGCCGCCACGCAGACCTTCGCCACCATCACCCTCCAGAACTACTTCCGCATGTATCACAAGTTGGCCGGTATGACCGGTACGGCCGAGACCGAAGCCTCGGAGTTCTGGAGCATCTACAAACTCGACGTGGTGGTGATCCCCACCAACCGTCCCGTCATCCGCGACGACCGCCAGGATCTTATCTACAAGACCAAGCGCGAAAAGTACAACGCCGTCATCGAGGAGATCGTCCGGCTGGTCGGCGAGGGCCGTCCGGTGCTGGTCGGTACGACCTCGGTGGAGATCTCCGAGCTGTTGAGCCGCATGCTCAAGCTCCGCGGAATCAAGCACAACGTCCTCAACGCCAAGCAACACGCCCTGGAGGCCCAGGTCGTGGCCGAAGCCGGACGCTCGGGACAGGTCACCATCGCCACCAACATGGCCGGCCGTGGTACCGACATCAAGCTGACGCCCGAAGTCAAGGCTGCCGGCGGTCTGGCCATCATCGGTACGGAGCGTCACGAAAGCCGCCGCGTCGACCGTCAGCTGAGAGGTCGTGCCGGACGTCAGGGAGACCCCGGATCCTCGCAGTTCTTCGTCTCGCTCGAAGATGACCTGATGCGTCTGTTCGGTTCGGGACGTATCGCCACCATGATGGACCGTATGGGTCTGAAGGAGGGCGAGGTGATCCAGGCCGGCATGATGACCAAGGCCATCGAACGCGCCCAGAAGAAGGTCGAGGAGAACAACTTCGGCATCCGCAAGCGTCTGCTCGAATACGACGACGTGATGAACTCCCAGCGCGAGGTGATCTACACGCGCCGCCGTCATGCCCTCTATGGCGAACGCATCGAGATCGACCTGAACAACATCATGTACGACTTCGCCGACAACTTCGTCGAGGAGAATCGCGGCATCGATTACGAGGATTTCCGCATGGAGCTGATCCGCCAGGTGGCCGTCGAGCTCCCGATGGACGAAGCCTCGTACAAGGATGCAAAACCCGCCGAACTGGTCGAAGCCATCGTCAAGGCCCTCAAAGAGGCTTACGCCCGCCGCGCCAAGGCCGTAGCCGATACCGTACGCCCCGTCATGGAGCGCATCTACGAGGATCGCAAGGACCAGCTCGACTCGAACATCTACTTCCCGATCACGGACGGACATCTGGGATACAACGTCCCGGTCAATCTGCGCAAATGCAAGGAGTCGGACGGCGCCGAAATCTACAAGGTATTCTCCAAGATCGTGATGTTCACGACGATCGACGACGCCTGGAGAGAGCATCTGCGCGAGATGGACGACCTGCGCCAGAGCGTGCAGAACGCCACCTACGAGCAAAAGGATCCGCTGCTGATCTACAAGTTCGAATCCTTCGGACTCTTCTCGAAGATGCTCATCAAGGTCAACCGCGAGGTGCTCTCGATCCTCGACCGCGCCTACATTCCCGTCCGCGAGCAGAATGCCGAAGAGGCCAGACGTCAGCAGCTGGAGCGCGAACACCGGGCCAAGGTCGATGTCAACAAGTTGCAGGCTTCGCGCATGCAGGCGGCCGCACAGGCCGGGCAGCAGGAGCGTCAGAAACCCATGCCGCTGCACGTCGAAAAGAAGGTCGGCCGCAACGATCCCTGTCCCTGCGGTTCGGGCAAGAAGTACAAGAACTGCCACGGCAAAGGCCTCTAGGGTTTTAGGAAAACCCTTTATGAGGGAGGTCCAGCTTCCGAGGGGACCAGCTTCCGAGGGGACCAGCTTCCGAGGGGGCCAGCTTCTAAGGGGGCCAGCTTCTAAGGGAGGGGGTCAACAGGGAAGGAGCGAACGGGCTATTGCACTGTCAGACTCCAAGGAAGCCCTTCTGGGGGGGGGTCCGAGCCGATCGTTGCCCTGCCGGGTCCAAGAGAATCCTTCGGGAGGGGGCGTTTTGACGGGGAGGAGGCGAAGGTCTCTGAAGGCTCGCCGCACTGCTCTGCAACCGATGTCAACACGGTCCGGAATGTCTCTGAAAAAGGTACATTCCGGGCCTCTTCATAAAACCTACAAACCGTAATCCATGGGTTATCAGGAAGAAAAACAGCACCAACTCGATCTGCGCTATCTCCGTATGGCGCGTATCTGGGCCGAAAACTCCTACTGCGTACGACGCAAGGTCGGAGCCCTGATCGTCAAGGACAAGATGATCATCTCGGACGGCTATAACGGAACCCCCTCGGGTTTCGAGAATATCTGTGAGGACGAGAACGGAAAGACCAAATCCTATGTCCTCCATGCCGAGGCCAATGCCATCACGAAGGTCGCCAAGTCGGCCAACAACTGCGACGGTTCGACCCTCTACATCACCGCCGCTCCCTGCATCGAGTGTTCGAAGCTCATCATCCAGGCCGGCATCAAACGAGTCGTCTACTCCGAAGATTACCGTTCGGAGGAGGGTCTCGACCTGTTGCGGCGCGTAGGAATCGAGTGCGTACAGTACAAACCCGAAGAGATCGGATAGATCACAACCGGAACCCCGGCGACGTGTCGTATCCAGCCCCGACAAAACCGTAAATCCCATGAAACGCATCGTCATCGTTGGTGCCACATCCGGACTCGGCCTCGCAACAGTCCGTCTCTGCATGCGCGAAGGCTGGAGGGTGGGGGCCGCAGGACGCCGCATCGAAGCCCTCGAAGCGCTTCGCGCCGAGGCTCCCGAACAGGTCGAGATCGAACCGCTGGATGTCACGCGCGACGATGCCGTCGAACATCTCGACGCGCTGATCCGGCGCCTCGGAGGGATGGACACCTATCTTCACACGGCGGGAATCGGGTTCCGCAACCTCGAACTGAGCCCCGACATCGAGATCGACACGCTCCGGACCAATGGCGAGGGATTCGTGCGGATGGTCTCGGCCGCATTCGGATATTTCCGCAGAAACGGAGGCGGTCATCTGGCCGTCATCAGCTCGATTGCCGGGACCCGCGGCCTCGGAGCCGCTCCTGCCTACTCCGCCTCCAAACGCATGCAGAACACCTACCTCGAGGCTCTCGAGCAACTCGCCCGCATGGAGGCCATCCCCATTCGCTTCTCGGATATCCGTCCGGGATTCGTCGCAACGCCCTTGCTGGCCGCAGAGCCCCGCTATCCGATGCTGATGCCGACGGACCTGGTTGCAAAAAAGATCTTCCGGGTGCTGCAGAAACCCCGCAGACGGGTCGTGATCGATGCCCGCTACGCCCTGCTTGTCACTCTCTGGAGGCTGATTCCGCAGGGCTTGTGGGTTCGGTTGAAGGTCCGTCCCAAAGAGTAGATGAAACCGAAGAAACATACCCATCGGGAGCGGCTGCTCATGGCCGGAGCCGGGTTGTTCGTGCTGCTCGTTGCCGGCGTCATCCTGACCGGACAGATCATCAACCGTCGGGCCCGACAGATGAGTGACCGCGTCGTGACACAGATCAGCGAGTCGCACCATCTGCTGCTCCAGGCCGAACTCTCCCGAACGGAAAAGGTGCTCGAAGCCTCGGTCCACTTCCTGCGTACGCACGGAAAACCTTCGGAGGCCGAATTGCGGGTCCTTACCGCCACGCTTCTCGACGTCGACGCCAAAGCCGCCGGAATCTGGTTCGCAAAAGCCGGCAGCCCGACAATCCGACGATACTCCCGCACGGAGGAACCCCGGAGCGAAAAGATCTGCTCCTCAACCCGGATGCAACTGTGTAATCAGGTGGCCTGTGATTCGGTGCTCAGCCGGGTCATCTCCGAGGCCGGAGCCGACATCTGGGTGTTGTGCTGCGCGGTCCGGAACCCGGAGGGGAAGAGCCTCATCTGCGGAATCGACTATCCGCTGACAACGCTCTACACCTACATGACGGAACAGAACCCCCACAGCCGCAGTTCCGCCATGCTGCTCGACCCCGAAGGGGTGATCGTCTTCCATCCCGACAGTCTGAAACTCGGGGAAAGCGTCTCGGAGCCCTCCGAGATCGAGGCCTTCCGCAGCGTTGCGGAGTCGGGGCAGCGACTCATCTCGAACACCCTCTCGGACTATCTCGGCATCGAGGAACAACGCATCTACTACCCGGTTCATCTGGCCGGAGAGCGCTGGATCGCGGGAATCGGAATCCCCAGGCTGGTGATCGAACAGGAGATCGACGATTTTCATCTCTACACGATTCTCACGGCCGTCATCTCCGTACTGCTCTTTGCCGTGCTGCTCATCCTGGCACAACGCCGCTGGAGACGGGAGTATGCACTGCGACGGCTTTCCGAACAGGAATCCGCACAACTGCAGCTGCAGCAGGTGCTCGACCAGATCGACCCCCATTTTCTCTTCAACTCGCTCAATTCGCTCTACGCCCTGATCCGCTGTAACCCCGAACAGGCCCGGGAATTTACCCTTACCCTTTCGCGCGTCTATCGGCGCGTGCTGGAACGGCGCAAGCAGATCCTCGCGACGCTGGCCGAAGAGATCGACTTCACGTGGCAATACCACTCGCTGCAACAGATTCGATTCGCTGAGAGCCTTGAGCTCACGACGGCCATAGATCCTGCACTGCGCAACAGACGGATCCCGGCCATGAGCCTCCAGACACTCCTCGAGAATGCCATCAAGCACAACAGTATCTCGACCCGCAATCCGTTGCACGTCGACATCCGGACCGAAGGGGATTCTCTGCTCATCGAGAACAACCGCACGCCCCGTGACAACGATAACGACGAATCGCTCGGCGTAGGTCTCGAACGAATCCGCTCGGTCTATCGCTTCTACACCGACCGGAACATCGAAATCTCCAGCGATGAGAGACACTTCCGCTGTCGGCTTCCGCTGCTCCCGGAGGATGAGTAATCCGCCCGTTTACGGCATTCACTCCCCGAATCCGGGCATTCACCACCCTTTGTTTTCCCGAAAGAGCAATAAATTTTATTATTGCATCGTGCGGATTACGTACCCGCACGAAAACAACAAGAGATGGGAAACACAAGACGATACATCGGAGCGGCTCTTCTGCTGACGGCTCTTCTGCTCATGGAGGCATCCCCCGCCGAGGCCCGCAAGCGCCCCTCCCGCAAGGTGCGGCAAACCGAAAAGAGCGACAGGGCCGACTCTGTACGCAAGGAAAAAAAGAGGTACGACGAGATCCTCAAGGATGCCTCGACCGACAGTGGCATGTTCAACATTCATCGCAAGGGCACCGAACTGTGGTTCGAGATCCCCGATTCGCTGCTCGGTCGCGACATACTGGTTGTCAACAAAATATCCGGGGTTCCCTACGCACTCAACGATGCCGGAATCAACAAGGGTATGGGCTTCGGTGAGAAACTCATCCGCTTCCACAAGGACACCCTTTACAAGAAGGTGTGGGTCACGACCCGTGATCCGCGCATCTCGGCTTCCCCATCGGACCGTATCGCCCGTTCGGTCAGCGACAATTACCGTGAATCGGTCATCGAACAGTTCCCGATCGAAGCCTTTAACGACGACTCCACCTCCGTGGTCATAAAGGTCAACAAGATCTTCGACGGCAGCGAAAAAAGCTTCAACAATCTCTTCGGAGCGCTGCGCTCCGGAAGCGTCAACCGCGAACTCTCGAAGATCCAGCTTGCCAAGGCCTTTCCCAGGAACATCCTGGTCCGGTCGCTCCTCTCGGGCAGTCGCTCCGGCGAGGAGGGGGAGGATACGCCGCTGAGCGTGGAGATCACCTCGAACCTCGTGCTGCTCGACAGGATACCCATGCGTCCGCGCTTCTCCGACGACCGGGTGGGTTATTTCGAAATCGGACACCTCTACTTCAACGATACCCAGCAGAAGGCCGAAGAGCGTGCCTTCATCAACCGCTGGCGTCTGGAACCCCGTCCCGAGGATATCGAACGATACAAGCGCGGGGAACTCGTCGAACCCCGGAAACCCATCGTGTTGTGGATCGACCCCGCCACCCCGCCCGTCTGGGTGCCCTACATCAAAAAGGGAATCGAGGAGTGGCAGGAGGCCTTCGAAGCCGCCGGATTCAAAAATGCCATCGTGGCCCGTGAGGTAGGACCCGAAGAGGCGGAGGAGTTCGACATCGACGACGTACGCTATTCGGTCGTGACCTACGCGGCTTCCGAACTGGCCAACGCCATGGGACCCTCGGTCATCGACCCCCGCAGCGGTGAAATCATCGAGGCCGACATCATCTGGTGGCACAACGTCATGAGCATCCTCCATTCGTGGATCCGCCTGCAAACCGGAGCCGTCGATCCGCAGGCTCGCGGAAACCTTCTCCCCACGGAGCTCATGGGGAATGCCGTGCGCTTCGTCTCCTCCCACGAGCTGGGCCACAGCCTCGGTCTGAAACACAATTTTGCGGCTTCGTATTCCGTGCCGGTCGACTCGCTCCGCTCGAAAACATACACCCGGGCCCACGGAACCGCCAGTTCGATCATGGATTACGCCCGCTTCAACTACGTGGCTCAGCCCGAAGACGGCATCACACAGCTGACTCCCAAGATCGGCGTATACGACAAACATGCCATCCGCTGGGGTTACCGCTGGCTTGATGTCCGGGATCCGCACGAGGAGCTCCCCACGCTGAATGCCTGGCTGCGCGAGCATGAGGATGATCCCGAATACCGCTACGGCGAGCAGTCGCGCGAAGGAATCGATCCCCGAGCCCAGTCGGAAGATCTCGGAGACGACGCCGTAAAGGCCAGCCGATACGGCCTGGCAAACCTCAAACGCATCATTCCGCACGTGGTGGAGTGGACCGACGCCGACGGAGAACTCCAGTACGAGGCGGGACGCTTCCTGATGTCGATCGTCTTCCAGTGGCTGACCTATGCCGACCATGTGAAGACAAACGTCGGAGGTTT
Source organism: uncultured Alistipes sp. (assembly GCA_944321205.1). Lineage (GTDB taxonomy): Bacteria > Bacteroidota > Bacteroidia > Bacteroidales > Rikenellaceae > Alistipes. The sequence goes on along the minus strand of CALUKK010000052.1, from coordinate 8,527 downwards.
CTACCTCAATCAGGTTGTGGCCGGGCATGAGATCGATCGTTATGTGCCGGTGCCGGCCCCAATGCAGCGCCGCAGCGTCGAATATCTGATCGAGGAGGTTTTCCGCCTCCCCGAATGGCTCTTCGGCGCCGAGGCCTGGAAGAAAAGCTATCCGCACCGCACGTCGCCCTTCGGACAGATGGAGTATGCACCCTACAACTTCGCCCGCGAACTCCAGTACAAGGTCTACTACGAGCTGCTGGACGACCGCCGCATGCTCCGCATGTACGAGGTCGAGGCCCGGCAAGGTCGAGGCCCGCAAACCTATTCGCCCGAAGAGATGCTCGATGATATCACCCGGGCCGTCTTCCTCAAACCCGGAGCCCGGAGCCTTTCGCTTTACGAGCGCATGAGCCAGAAGAACTATGTCGACGCATTGATCGTATCGTCGAACATCACCATGGTGAAGACCACCAAGATGGGGGCCACGCTCCACGACGGAGCAGACCACCCGGCCGAGGGCTTCGGATGTCACGGATGCCGGCTCATGCACGAGGCGCCGGAACTCGACATGCCCCGGGTGCCTCGCCCCGAAGAGCTGCAACTCCAGACACAGCGCAGCTACGAACTCATGCAGCGGGTCAGCGAAACGACCTCGGCAAAAAGAGCCGAAATGAGACGGCTGCTTGCCCTCGTCCAAAGCCGGAGCAGCAGCGGAGACACCGCAACCCGGAACCATTACCGGGATCTCGAACTGAGGCTGAAAGAGGCCTTGAGAATGTTGTAAAAAGAAACTGCAAAGCCGTCTTCCCCATCGGAAAGACGGCTTTGCCCGACTTCGGGAGCCAGGGTATCCGGATTACAGATCGATATTCAGATCCGAATATTCATTCCGAATTCAATCAAAAACCAGAAATTCACTTATAGTTATCAACACATGAAAAGATTCCTTACGTTATTCGCGCTGATCGTTCCGATCTTCGTCTCTGCACAGCAGACCCGAAAGATCTCCGGGCAGATCCTCGACCGGACAAACGGGGAACCGCTCGTCGGCGCCACCGTCTTCATCGCACCCGAGGAGACCCAGGCCAAAGACTACAATCCGCAGGGAACCATCGCCCAAAGTGAAGGCCGTTTCGAATTCACGCTCCCGGCAAGCGTCCGCCAGGTGGTCGTCAGCTACCTCGGATACGAGGCCCAACACGTCGACATCACGGGGAAAAGCATCTTCACGATTCATCTCGACCCCTCGGAAAACAGGGTCGACGCCGTAGTCGTCACCGGATACCAGCGCATCGAAAAACGGAAACTGACCTCTTCGATCGCAAACGTCAAGATGGCCGACATCTCCCGGGACGGTGTGGCCAGCGTCGACGACATGCTCGCCGGATCAATCGCCGGTCTCACCTCGACCCCCACCTCCGGAGCGCCGGGAAGCGCCAGCAAGGTCAAGATCCGCAGCACCGTCACGCTCAACGGAACCACCGATCCGCTGTGGGTGCTGGACGGAATTCCTCTCGAAGGAAACGACATCCCCTCCGACTGGTCTTCGAAGGAGAACATCGACAACCTCTACAATCTGTCGATCGCCGGGCTGAACCCCGCCGATATCGAGGATATCACCGTACTCAAGGATGCCGCGGCCACGGCGATCTACGGGGCCCGGGCCGCCAACGGCGTGATCATCATCACCACCAAAAAAGGGGCCCGCAACCAGCCTACCCGCGTGAACGTCTCCGCGTCGCTCTTCGTCACGGACCGCCCGAATCTTGCGAAACTCAAACTGATGAATGCCTCCGAAAAGGTCGATTTCGAACTCGCCATTGCCGCAAATCCCCGACTCAACTACCTCTCGGCGATGGGTGGCGTAGCCCGCATCCTCGACAAGGCCGGAGAGCGCACCGCTCTGCGGGAGGGCGGACTTGCGGCCCTCAAGCCCGAAACACGGGCCGCGATCGATGCCCTGCGCATCGACGGAACCGACTGGGGTCGGGAGATCTACCAGGTGGCGCTCAACCAGCAGTACAGTTTCAGTGTATCCGGCGGCGGCAACCGTGCCAGCTACTACCTTTCGGGTGGCTACTACAACGAACAGGGCACCACCGTCGGAACGGGTTTCGAACGTCTGAATCTCACGATGAAGACCGATTACGACCTGTTGAAGAATCTCCGCCTCGGAGCTTCGGTCTTCATCGGCCAGAACCGCAACGACTCCTACCTCTCGGATACCGATGTCTTCACCAACCCCTCGCGGTACAGCCGGACCGTAAATCCCTATCTGAAGGCCTACAACGACGACGGAAGCTACCTCTATGACCCCGACATGACAGCCTATGCGCAAGGAAACGACCAGGTCCTCGACTTCAACCTGCTCGAAGAACGCGCCAACACCGAATATACGCTCAAGACCCGCTCGATGAAGGCCATTTTCGATCTCGACTACCGACCCGTCAAGGGGCTGCGGCTCTATACGCAGTTCGGACTGCAGGTCGACAACTCGGCCACCGAGAAAATGGCCCGCGAAGATACCTACTTCACCCGCAAATATGCCCTCCAATCGGCTATCGAGCAGGTGGTATACCTGCCCAAGGGCGGCGTTATCCAGAACTGGAACGGCGATCTCTCGCAGTACACCTGGAAGGCGCAGGCCGAATATGCGGATACCTTTGCCGAAAAGCACGAACTCGATCTGATGGTCGGAATGGAGATGCGGGGAACCACCAACACCACGGTCCATACCAAAGGCTTCGGATACGACTCCCGGACCATGACCAACGAACCCATCGTCTTCCCGAACACCAGCGCCGGAATCGACAAGGCCAACGAATCCTATTTCACGCAGTATCAGAAGTCGTTCTACGAGAACCGCTACCTCTCCTACTTCTTCACGGCCTCCTACACCTACGACAACCGTTACACGCTGTTCGGATCGATGCGTTACGACGGCACGAACCTCTTCGGGGTCGATCCCAAATACAAGTTCAACCCCATGTGGTCGATCTCCGGAGCCTGGAACATCAACCGGGAAGGAGCCCTGCGCGAAGCCCGCTGGCTGGACAACCTGCGGCTGAGACTCTCGTACGGCGTACAGGGGAACATCGACCGCACGACCTCGCCCTACATTCTCGGAGCCTGGGACACCCGGTCCCCCGGAGGTGTGAACGAGGACGCCATCGACGTTGCCTCGCCGCCCAACCAGAATCTCCGCTGGGAGACCACCTACACCTGGAACACCGCACTGGATTTTGCAGCCCTGGACAACCGGATCGGTTTTACGTTCGAGGTCTACGGCCGGCGCAGCAAGGATCTCATTACCATACAGACGATTCCGCTTGAAACCGGTTTCACCAGCACATCAAGCAACTTCGGCGAGATCTCGAGCCGCGGTATCGAATTCACGCTCAACACCGTGAACATCCGGACCCGCAACTTCCGCTGGGAGACCCAGTTCAACCTCGCTCACAACACCGACCGCGTGGAGAAGATCCACATCGACGACAAATCCTGGGATCCCTCCCGCGAGGGATACTCCTCCAGTGCCGTCTTCGCGCTGCGCACCGCAGGGCTCGACGAATACGGGATCCCCATGTTCTGGAAAAACGGAAATAAGGTATCCCTGCAGGAATTCGTCAACTTCCGCGTGGAGAAGACCTATCCTTTCGGTGCGGATTATCCCGAGATCTACGAACTGACTCCGGTCATGGACCAGTCCTACGACGACGTCCGGAACCGGCTCTCATACATCGGATCGCTGAATCCCGATCTGACGGGTGGCTTCAACAACCGGTTCCATCTCAAGGGATTCGACCTCACCGTGTCGTGTAACTTCGTCTTCGGGCAGCTCGTCAAGGAGACCCCCTTCTACTCCCCGTTGACGACCGGCCCCGGACAGAACTATTCGACCCGGGTCCAGCAGATCTGGTCCGCGGCGAACCCCTCGGGAATCTATCCGGCACTCATCGGAAACGCCCGGGCCGACGGCTCCGCCTGGGGCCCCGACTGGGAGGAGAATCCCGATATCCATCGCGTCTACTACTGGATCATGGAGTCCTCCGACGCCCTGGGGACCCATTCGATCTTCCAGTCCATGGACATCTGGTATCACAAGATCAACTACCTGCGCGTGAACAGCATCCGGTTGGGATACACCTTCCCCGAAAAGATCACCCGCAAGCTCCGCATGTCGGGATTGCGTCTGCACTTCGAGGCCCGCAATCCCTTTGTCATCGCCTCGAACTACGACGGATATTTCGATCCCGAGACCTTCGGAAACATCTACGCCCAACCCATGGCCCGGAGCTACTCCGTCGGCGTGAACATCACCTTCTAAACCGTGCGAAACATGAAAAAATATGCATGTCTGTTGCTCGCTGCCCTCGGAACGTCAGCCTGCAACTACCTCGAGATCCAACCCGTCGGACAGGTCATACCCCACAAAACGTCCGAATTCCGCGCCCTGCTCACGACCGGATATTACTCCTACCCGTTCAACTTCGCCCGCACACACACCTGCCTGCTCTCCGACGAGGTCGGGACATTCCTTGCCAGCGAGATCTGGGACGCCACCGAGGCCGTGGCTCTCGTATACAACTACACCTGGCAATACGGCAATCAAATGCGGGAGTACCCCTACCAGGAGTTCTACAAGTCGATCTTCTATGCCAACGCCGTAATCGAAAACATCCGGGATGCCGATGTCGACGATGCCGGAGAGCCCATGGAGCAGATTCTCGGCGAGGCCTACGCCCTGAGAGCCTACAACCATTTCGAGCTGGTGAACCTCTACGGTCAACCCTACAACCCCTCCACGGCCGAAACGGATCGCGGAATCGTCCTCTCCGACTTCATCGACATCGAACAGACCTATCGTCCGACAAACGTCGCGGCCGTCTACCGGCTCATCCTCGACGACATCGCCCGGGCCGAGCACTTGATGAGCCTCGAGAAACAACCCGACGCCTCGCGGAACTATCGCTTCTCGCTCAATGCCCTGACGGCCTTCAAGGCCCGCGTTCTGCTCTACATGCAGCGGTGGCAGGAGGCCTACGACACGGCGGTATCACTGCTTCCGAAATACGAACTCGTCGATCTGAACACCCTCGAAGAGAAGGCCGCACGTCCCTGGCAGGCCGAAGCCTCCGAGGCTATCTTCGCCATTGACCGTCCGTTCAACGGATCGGGCGGCGACCTGAAAGGGGCCTGTATCATCGCCGATCCGATTCTCGCGCTCTTCGATCAGACGAACGACTGTCGCCGGAACTATATCGTGGAGATCAACAGTTACGATGAGTCCTGGACCCCCACGCTGCTGAGATACGGGGTCGACCGTTCATCGTCGGACCGCAGTTCGATCCGCGTGGCCGAGATGTATCTCATTGCCGCCGAGGCCGGGTCATACCTCCCGGAGGAACTCGACGCGGCCCGGCAATATCTGCTCGACCTGCAGTCCAAACGGCTCAAGCCCGGGATCATGGAGTCCCAGCGTTCGAAGATCCAGGCCCTGGATGCCGAGGCGTTGCGCCGGGAAGTGGCCGAGGAACGGGCCCGGGAGTTCCTGCTTGAGGGGCACCGCTGGTTCGACCTGCGACGGACTACACGACCCGCCATCACCAAGACGTACGACCATTCGACCTATACGCTCCTGGCCAACGACTCGCGCTATACGCTGCCCTTCCCGCCGTCGGCCATCGCCGGCAATCCCCATCTGAACGATTGACAAGGCACAATGGCTCCAATCCGTTCCGGTGCTCCCGAACCAGGAGGTGCAAAGACGGAACGATACGGATTTTTCGGCTCGAAAAAGAGTCCGGTTTTTGCTCCGGACTCTTTTTTTCGTAATTTTACAGGGTCATGAAAGCCATTATCATCGAAGACGAACCGCTCTCGGTCTCCGAACTCCGCAACACGCTGGCCGAGGTCGCCCCGCATATCGAAGTCGTCGCTACGGCAGCATCCGTTGCCGAAGCCGTCGAAATCACAGGTCGTGTCGACCACGATCTGATCTTCATGGACATCCATCTGGGTGACGGAAACGGGTTCGACATCTTCCGCCGAACGGAGATCAACGTCCCGGTGATCTTTATCACCGCCTACGACACCTATGCGATGAAGGCCTTCGAAAACAAGGGGATCGACTATCTGCTCAAGCCCTTCGGACGCGAGGATCTGAAACGGGCCATCGACAAGCTGGGGTTGCTTGCCGGGGTCGGAAACCCGTCCACCGAACCGGGGATTCCAAGGCCGTCGGCCTTTCAGGAACGATTCCTGGTGCAGATGGGGGCCCGGATGCGTTCGGTAGCCGTCGACGAAATCGCCTATTTCATGGCTGACGGAAAGTATCTCCACCTGATCACGCACGACGCAAAGGACTACATCCTTGACCGCACGCTGACGGAGCTGTCCGAAAGAGTCGATCCCGGAAGATTCTTCCGCATCAACCGCCGTTTCATCATTGCGTTCGACGCCATTCGGGAGATGATCCGCTACTCGGGAAGCCGGATCAAGGTGTTGCTGGCTCCGCCTCTGCCCGACGGTGAGGAGGCGCTGGTCAGCACCGACCGCGTGCAGGAGTTCCGCCAGTGGCTCAACCGCTGACGCCCCAGCCCCGCAACCCGAGAACACGCCCCCGACAATGGCAGAGACGGGGCCGGTCCCCAACAACAGCGGCAACAGGATCCTGCCCCACACACGAAAGCACCCCCGGACCGAAAGGGTCCGGGGGTGCTGATTTACGGGTTACAACCGACTGATCAGAAGGGCAGATCGTCCGGATCATCTTCCGGAGGGGTTGGAGCCGCAGCCGGCTGCGGTTGCTGCTGCGGCTGCTGATAGGAGGCTCCCGAAGCCGCCTGCGAATATCCGCCCGCCGAGGTGCCCGACGGCCGCGATCCCCCCTGCTGATAACCCCCTTGCTGGTAGCTGCCCTGGGAGTTGTCGGCTGCCGTGTTGTCCGAACGACGCCCCAGCAGATTCATCACGTCGGCCAGGATCTCCGTCGTATAGCGTTTGTTGTTGTCCTTGTCCATCCATTCGCGGGTACGCAAACGTCCCTCGATATAGATTTGCGAGCCCTTGCGCACGTAGCGGTCCACCACATCGGCCAGACCCCGCCACAGCGTGATCGTATGCCATTCGGTGTGCTCCTTCGTTTCGTTCGCCTGACGATCGTACAGACGTTCGGTCGTGGCCAGACGGATGCGGGCCACCTTCGCCCCGCCCTCCAGCGTGCGGACCTCGGGGTCCACGCCCACGTTGCCGATCAAGATTACCTTGTTTACCATCTTCTTATTTCAGATTTTTGATCATGCGTTTGAACAGCAGCTCCATCTTCGCACCGGCCTTCCGACCCTGAAGCTGCACATCCTCGTGGTCTCCCACCTCGTCCGAAAGTCCGCAGTTCGTGATCACCGAGACTCCGAAGACCGGAATCGACATGTGCCGTGCCACGATCACTTCCGGAACGGTCGACATGCCCGCAGCATCTCCCCCGATGGCCTTGTAGAAGCGGTACTCGGCCTGTGTCTCGAACGTCGGGCCCGTACCGCCCACGTAGACGCCGTACTGCAGTTTGATGTGCTCCTCCTCGGCGATGCGCGTCGCCGCGGCCACCAGCTCACGGTCGTAACAGTTGTGCATGTCCGGGAAGCGGGGTCCCAGCTCGTCCAGATTGCGCCCGATGAGCGGATTGGGCAGCAGGTTGATGTGGTCGGTAATGACCATCAGGTCGCCCACACGGAACGTCGGGTTGATACCCCCCGAAGCGTTCGAGACGAAGAGGTAACGAATGCCCAGCTGTTGCATCACCCGGATCGGGAAGGTCACCTGCTGCATCGTATAACCCTCGTAATAGTGGAAACGACCCTGCATGGCCACGACCTTGCGACCCTCGACCTGCCCGAAGATCAACCGTCCCTTGTGACCTTCGACCGTCGAGACCGGGAAACCCGGTATATCCTTGTAGTCGAGCGTCCACGCCGTGTCGATTCCGTCGGCAAAACCGCCCAGACCCGTCCCCAGAACAATCCCCACTTCGGGGGTGAAATTCTCCGTCTGCCCCTTGATGAAGGCTGCGGTGCGTTTAATTTCCTCTAACATCCTCTTCGAGTTTTTGCAGAAAATCCGTTGCCGAATCCTCTATGAATGAAATATTGATCGGTTGGTAGTACAGCGCCCGACGAACCCGAACCGGGATCTTGGCCCGATTGGTCATCTTCACGGCATCCTTCTCCGTCGTGACGATCACCGCGGCGGGATGCCGCTCCAGCAGCGCCTCCAACGCATGCATATCCCGGACCTTGTAGACGTGGTGATCGTCGAGCGTCATCTCCGCAACCACCTTGTAGCGCTCGCGCAACGACCGCACGAACGGCCCCGGATTCCCGATACCCGACAGGGCAATCACCTCGCGGCCATGGGTCAGCGGTTCCGGATCGGCCTCCTCCGCATAGAGCGGCTGGGGCATGAAACTCTCGAAACGCGTGAAGTAGACCCGCTGGTAGGCCACCTGGATCAACACCTTGCGCAGAATCCGACGGTCGATCGGTGCCAT
>CALUKK010000051.1 GCA_944321205.1 uncultured Alistipes sp. | reverse complement strand
ACCCTTCAAGGATATCTACGACTTCATCGAACGGGTGAACTATTCGCTCGTCAACCGCAAGTGTCTGGAAAACCTCGCCTATGCCGGAGCTTTCGACTCGATCACGGATTTCGCCCGCGGCAAGTTCTTCGGTGTCGATACCCGCGATTCGAGCGGTGCAACCTTCCTCGAACAGCTCATGCGCTACGGCCAGCGATTCCAGACCGAGCAGAACAATGCTCAGCAAAGTCTCTTCGGGGGCGGCGGACACGTGGATATCCAACGTCCCGTAATCCCGACCTGCGCGGACTGGAGCCAGCTCGAAAAACTCTCCAAGGAGCGGGAAATGGTCGGTCTCTACCTCTCGGCTCATCCTCTGGACGACTACAAGATCATCATCGATCACATGTGCAAGACCCAACTCTCGGAACTCGAAAATCTCGACGCCCTCAAAGGTCAGGAGATTGCCGTGGCCGGAATGGTCGTGAGTGTCCAGAACCTGATGACCAAGACCGGAAAACCCTGGGGCCGATTCAAACTCGAAGACTACAACGGCTCACACGAATTCGCGCTCTTTGGCAAGGATTATGAGAACTTCCGAAAGTACCTCTTCGCCGACTATTTCCTCTTCATCCGCGGAAAGGTCCAGCCGAAGCCCTACAACGACCAGGAACTGGAGTTCAAGATCATCTCCATGGTCCAATTGCAGGAGCTGCGCGATACGATGATCAAGGAGATGTACATTCAATTGCCGATCGAAGAGGTGACCGAGTCGCTGATCCACGGACTTGCATCCCGGGTCCGCGAATCGAAAGGCAACACGCTCTTGCGCGTGAATGTCTATGACCGCGAAGCCCAGGTCTCGCTGAGCCTCTTCTCGAAGAGCCACAAGGTGAGCCTCACGGCGGAACTGACGGACTATCTGGATGAAAATCAGATACACTATTCCATTGCATAACAACTTAAAAACACAAAAAAATGGCACTTTCAATCAACAAGGAGAATTTTGAATCGCTCGTTGGCGGAGACAAACCCGTTGTAATCGACTTCTGGGCCGAGTGGTGCGGTCCGTGCCGCATGATCGCCCCCATCGTCGAGGAGCTTGCCGGCGAATACGAGGGCAAGGTCGTGATCGGCAAATGCGACGTCGAGCAGAACGACGAGATCACGATGAAGTATGGCGTGCGGAACATTCCGACGATCATCTTCCTCAAGGGGGGCCAGGTGGTCGACAAACAGGTCGGCGCCTGCTCGAAGGATGCCCTCAAGGCCAAGATCGAGAAGCTGCTCTAAACCAATGATTCACTGCGTGGATTACTGCGGCATGCGGGCCGTGGAGTTCTCCAAGGGTGACTACGTGGCGTTGCTGATTCCCGAGACGGGGGCCAACCTCATCCGGTTGGCCCATACGCGTCTGGGGGTCGAGGTGCTGCATACGCCGACGGAGCAGGAGATCGAGATCTTCCGGCGTCGTCCGCAGGTCTACGGTCTGCCGATCCTCTTCCCGCCCAACCGCATTGCCGACGGGGAGTTCACGTTCGACGGACGCACCTACCGGCTCCCGATCACCAACGAAAAGGAGCACAATTTCCACCATGGATTCCTCAAAAGCCAGCCGTTCCAGGTCTCGAAGGCCGTGGAGACCGACGACGAGGTGATGGTCGAATGCCGGTACTATTCGAATGCGGGTTGCGACGTGATCTTCCGTGACTTCCCGCACGAGTTCAAATGCAAGATCATCTTCCGGCTCTCGGCCCGCGGGTTGAAGCAGGAGGTGGTCTTCACGAACCGCAGCCGCGAGCGGATGCCGCTGGGCGTGGGATTCCACACCCCGTTACGGATTCCGTTTGCCGGGGGTGAGGATGGGGACTATGTGATGCGGGTAGCCGTAGGCCAGCAGGTCGAACTCGACGGCCGTAACCTCCCGACGGGAAACAAACTGCCGCTCGACGCCCGGTTCGCGCGGTTGCGTGAGGGCGGTCTGCGCGTGACGGGGTGCGGGCCGATCGAGGCGGGTTTTACGCTGCGTGAGATCGACGTCGACGGAAAACCCTACCGCGGCGCCATGGTCGAGAATCTCCGCACGGGAGTTCGGGTCTTCTACGAAGTGGACGACCGGACGACCTACTGGACAATCTGGAACAACGGCGGGCAGGTACCTTACTGTTGTCCCGAGCCGCAGACATGGACGACCAATGCACCGAATGCGGCCGATCCCGAGGCTGAGGGTTTCCGTTCGGTGGCTCCCGGCGAGTCATGGAGCGCCAAATACCGGCTCTACGTGCGACAGGCAGCCCAGAGAGGCAACGTATAAATACGCAACAGGCTGTCATAAAGAACCGTGTTGCAAATTACCTGAAGCAAGGCGGGAGGTTGAGATTCAACCTCCCGCCTTGCTTCAGAATGACTCCATGAATACGGTCTCGGAGAGCGGTTTGCGAAGTTTGTCGTGCCGCTCGGGGGAAGCCGGTTCACCGGCTCCATAGCCGGCAAGCAGGATGTTCACCGGAACGACATTGTCCGGCAAGTGGAACTCCTCGCGCACGGCTTCGGGTTTGAACATGCAGATCCACAGCGTGTCGAGTCCGAGCGAGGCGGCGCAGAGCATCATGTGGTCCGTGACGATCGAGGCGTCGATGTCGGCGATCATCTTGCCGTCGTACTTCCGGGTCCACGCCTCGTCGGTAGCCGCACAGACTATGATGGCCAGCGGCGCCCCGAAATCCCGCGTACAACGGGCCAGGCGCTCCATCCCCTCCTTCGACTGGACGACGACAAGGCGCTGCGGCTGGCGGTTGGCTCCCGTCGGCGCCACACGCCCCGCCTCGAGAATCTCCTGCAATTTTTCCGGTTCGACCTTCCGGTCCTGGTATTGACGGCACGCATACCGTCTTTTGGCCAATGTGAGAAAATCCATAGCGATCGGTTTTTGTGGAAACGAAGGTACGAAAAATCCCCGGGATGCGCAACAGCTGCGGGCATGGTCCGGTCGGCTGTGACGGAAGTTGTCAGTCGCGACTGACAAAGTGTCAGTCTTGCACGACTGGCACATCCTTTGTTGATCTTCGCGGCAGAAACAAAACAAAAATACATATATAGTATGAAAAACGGAAAAATAGGAGTCACGACGGAGAACATCTTCCCCGTCATCAAGAAGTTCCTCTATTCGGATCACGAGATTTTCCTTCGTGAACTGATTTCCAATGCCGTGGATGCCACCCAGAAACTCAAGACCCTCTCGGCAAAAGGCGAGATGAAGGGCGAACTGGGCGATCTGACGATTCACGTCGCCGTCGACCCCAAGGCCCGCACCCTCACCGTCACCGACCGCGGTATCGGCATGACGGCCGAAGAGCTGGACAAGTACATCAACCAGATCGCCTTCTCCGGGGCCGAGGAGTTCATGGCCAAATACAAGGATCAGGCGATCATCGGTCACTTCGGTCTGGGATTCTATTCGGCATTCATGGTCGCCGACAAGGTCGAAATCTTTACCCGCTCGTGGCAAGAAGGAGCCAAGGCCGTGCACTGGAGTTGCAGCGGTACCCCCGAATTCGAAATGGAGGAGACCGACGAGGCTCGTGACCGCGGTACGACGATCGTACTCCACCTCTCGGAGGATGCAAAGGAGTATGCCGAGGAGTCGAAGGTCTCGGAACTGCTCAAGAAGTATTGCCGCTTCCTGCCCGTGCCCATTGCCTTCGGGAAGGTCAAGGAGTGGAAGGACGGCAAGTATGTCGATACCGACAAGGACAACATCATCAACGATGTCGACCCGCTGTGGACCCGCAAACCGTCGGAAATTACCGAAGAACAGTACAAGGAGTTCTATCGCGAGCTATATCCGATGAGTGACGAGCCCCTCTTCTCGATCCATCTGAATATCGACTACCCGTTCCATCTGACCGGAATCCTCTACTTCCCGAAGATCCACAACAACTTCGATATCCAGCGCAACAAGATCCAGCTGTACTGCAACCAGGTCTATGTGACGGATCAGGTCGAAGGTATCGTTCCGGAGTATCTGACGCTGCTGCACGGCGTGATCGACTCGCCGGACATTCCGCTGAACGTCTCGCGTAGCTATCTGCAGAGCGACGCCAACGTGAAGAAGATCTCGAGCTACATCACCCGCAAGGTGGCCGACCGGCTCCAGGAGCTGTTCAACACCATGCGCCCCGACTACGAGTCGAAGTGGGACGATCTGAAGATCTTCATCCAGTATGGCATTCTGACCGACGAGAAGTTCGCCGAAAAGGCCGAGAACTTCATGCTCTGGAAGAACGTCGAAGGCAAATACTTCACCCCGAAGGAGTATCTCGAGAAGGTCAAGGAGAACCAGACCGACAAGAACAAGACCGTGGTCTTCCTCTATGTGGACCACCCCGTCGAGAAGCACACGTCGCTCGAAGCCGCCCGTGCCAAGGGCTACGACGTGCTGATCATGGACGGCCAGCTGGACAGCCACTACATCAACTGGTATGAGT
>CALUKK010000050.1 GCA_944321205.1 uncultured Alistipes sp. | reverse complement strand
AAAAGGGTGGGCGTCTACTCGATCTCGTCGCTGTAAACCGCACCCGGAAGGTCGTGCAGGTTGTAGCGCGAGGCCATCGACATGCCGTAGGCTCCGGCCGACTTGATTGTCAGCAGGTCGCCACGCTGCGTCTTGCGCAACGTCACGTTTTCGTCGAAGACATCCGTCGATTCGCACGCCGTACCCACGACCGTATATTTGTCGCGCGGGGCGTCCTCCTCGGCCGTGATGTTCTCGATATTGTGGTACGATCCGTACAGCGCCGGGCGGATCAGTTCGGTCATCGAGGCGTCGACGATCAGCAGTTTGCGGCCCGTGGCCGTCGTCTTGGTGAAGAGTACCGTCGTGATCAGTTCCCCGCATTCGGCAACGATCGAACGGCCGAACTCGAAGTGTACCTCGCGGTTGCCCACGCAAAGATGGTTGTGCACGATCGAGAACAGGGAGGCAAAGTTCGGAATCGGTTCGTTCTCCGGAACATCGTAGTTCACTCCCAGGCCGCCGCCCACATCGACAAAGCGCAGTTCAAAGCCCAGACGCTCGAGGTTCTCGACAATGACGTTCACCTTGTTGCACATGTGTTCGAAGACGTGCAGCTCGCGGATCTGCGAGCCGATGTGCAGGTGGAGCCCCACAACGCGCAGGTGGGTGAATGAACGGATCTCGGCAGCATATTCAAGCACCTCTTCATATGAAATGCCGAACTTGCTGTCCGCCTGGCCGGTATCGATACAGTGGTTGGTCTTCGGATCGATGTCCGGATTGATGCGCAGCGCCACCTCCGTCACCTTGTCGGCCTCGGCCGAAAGGCGGTCCACAAGCTCGAGCTCCTGGATCGATTCGCAGTTGATCGCCAGGATCCCCTGTTCGATCGCGTAGCGAAGCTCCTTGTCCCGTTTGCCCACTCCGGCATAGACGATCCCCTTCGGATCGAAGCCCGCCTCGATCGCCTTGCGAAGCTCGTTGCCGCTCGCACAGTCGATGCCGAGCCCGTATTCGCGGATGATCCCCAGCAGGTGGTCGTCATAGTTCGCCTTGATGGCGTAATGCACCTTGTAGCCGTACTTGTTCGACTCCGACACAACGCTCTCCAGCGTCTGTCGCAGCAAGGCCGTATCGTAAAGATAGAACGGAGTCTCATAGCTCCGGAGCTTGGTGGCGATCTGTCTGCTTAGCATGGTAACCTGAACTTAACCTGTTTGTAGTTCGCAAATGTAAATATTTTTAATTATTTTTACAAATCCTTTTGCCCCCGAATCCCCATTATAATTCAAAATATTTAGTATCTTTGCCTGAGATTTTACCCGTATTTATGAAAAATATCCGCAACTTCTGCATCATAGCCCATATCGATCACGGTAAATCCACGCTCGCAGACCGCCTGCTGGAAAAAACCAACACCCTGAACCAGCGCGAAATGCAGGCCCAGGTGCTCGACGACATGGACCTCGAACGCGAAAAGGGGATCACCATCAAGAGCCATGCCATCCAGATGGAGTACACGGCCCGCGACGGACAACAATATACACTCAATCTGATCGATACGCCGGGGCACGTCGACTTCTCCTACGAGGTGTCTCGCGCCATCGCCTCCTGCGAAGGCGCCCTGCTCGTGGTCGATGCCACCCAGGGAATTCAGGCCCAGACCATCTCGAACCTCTATCTGGCTGTCGGCCACGACCTGGAAATCGTCCCCGTACTCAACAAAATCGACATGGAGTCGGCCATGATCGACGAGGTGAAGGATCAGATTATCGATCTGATCGGCTGCCGCGAAGAGGAGATCCTGCTCGCCTCGGGTAAGACAGGGCAGGGTGTCGAGGAGATTCTCGAAGCCATCGTGCAGCGGATTCCCGCACCCAAGGGCGACGACAATGCCCCCTTGCAGGCTCTGATCTTCGATTCGGTCTTCAATCCCTTCCGCGGAATCATCGCCTATTTCCGCGTCTTCAATGGCTCGATCCGGAAGGGTGAGCACGTCAAGTTCTTCAATACCGGAAGCGAGTATGATGCCGATGAGGTCGGCGTGCTGAAACTCAAGATGCAGCCCCGGGAGGTGATTCATGCCGGGGATGTCGGGTACATCTGCTCCGGAATCAAGAACTCGGCGGACGTCAAGGTCGGCGATACGATCACCTCGGTGGCCAATCCCGCCCGTGAGGCCATCGCCGGATTCGAGGATGTCAAGCCCATGGTCTTCGCCGGCGTCTATCCCGTCGAGGCCGACCAGTATGAGGATCTGCGCGCCTCGCTCGAAAAACTCCAGCTCAACGACGCCTCGCTGACGTTCGACCCCGAGAGCTCGCTGGCTCTCGGATTCGGATTCCGTTGCGGATTCCTCGGCCTGCTGCATATGGAGATCATCCAGGAACGCTTGTACCGCGAATTCGACATGGATGTCATTACCACCGTTCCGAACGTCTCCTACCGCGTGACAACCACCCAGGGCGAAGTTCTCGAGGTCCACAACCCCTCGGGACTGCCCGAGATCACGAAGATCGCAAAAATCGAGGAGCCCTATATCCTCGCCCAGATCATCACCAAGGCCGAGTTCCTCGGAAACGTCATCAAACTGTGCATCGACAAGCGCGGCGTGATGAAGAATCAGACCTTCATCACGCAGGACCGTGTCGAGGTCAATTTCGACATGCCCCTCTCGGAGATCGTCTTCGACTTCTACGACAAACTCAAGAGCATCTCGAAAGGATATGCCTCGTTCGATTACCATCGAACCGGATTCCAGCTTTCGAAACTTGTCAAACTGGACATCCTTCTCAATGGTGAACCCGTCGACGCGCTCTCGTCGCTCACATATACCGATCATGCCTACGACTTCGGACGCAAGATGTGCGAGAAGCTCAAGGAGCTGATCCCGCGGCAGCAGTTCGATATCGCCATCCAGGCAGCCATCGGTGCCAAAATCATCGCCCGAGAAACCGTTAAGGCCGTTCGTAAGGACGTGACGGCCAAGTGCTATGGCGGCGACATCTCACGCAAGCGCAAGCTGCTCGAAAAACAGAAAAAGGGTAAGAAACGCATGCGTCAGATCGGTAACGTCGAAGTTCCCCAGTCGGCATTCCTCGCCGTCTTGAAAATGGATTGACCACCATGAAGAAAACCATCATCGACCTCTTCGAGGCTTCCGTCGAAAAGTATGGCGGAAAAACCTTCCTGCTCGAAAAAAGACACCACAAGTTCGAGCCTACAACCTACGCCGAAACCAAAGAACTCGCACTGGAGGTCGGGGCCGGCCTCGTCTCCCTCGGGATCCGCCCTAAAGACAAGGTCGCCATTCTGGCCGAAGGTTCCAATGCCTGGATCATCTCCGAACTGGGCCTCTTCTATGCCGGTGCGATCAGCGTCCCCCTGTCGGTCAAACTCGAAGAGTCGAATGATCTGTTGTTCCGCTTGCGGCATGCCGAAGTCAAGGCCCTCTTCGTCTCGAAGTACCAGCTGCCCAAAATCCGCCGGATCCGTGCCGAACTGCCCCAGGTCGAGCATATCATCGTCTTCGGTCATATCCCCCTCGAACCCGGAGAAACAGCCTACGGAACACTCCGTCGACTCGGCCGTGACTACCTTTCGAAGCACAAGGAGGAGTTCCTGAAGATCGGACAGGCCATTCAGAACGACGACTACGCCACGATCACCTACACCTCCGGCACCACGGCCGATCCCAAGGGCGTGGTCCTCACCCACCGCAACTACACGGCCAATGTCGAACAGTCGCTCTCGCGCATCGACATCCCCTCGCACTATCGCACACTCATCATCCTGCCCCTGGACCACTGTTTCGCCCACGTTGTCGGATTCTACATCATGATCGCCTGCGGGGCCTCGGTCGCAACGGTGCAGATCGGCAAGACGCCGATGGAGACCCTCAAGAATATTCCGCTCAACATCCGTGAGGTACAGCCTCATTTCCTGCTTTCGGTGCCGGCTCTGGCCAAAAACTTCCGCAAGAATATCGAAAGCTCGATCCGCGCGAAGGGCCCCTTTGTCGAGAAACTTTTCCGGCTGGCTCTGAAAGTCGACTACGCCTACAATGCCGATGGATACAGCAAGGGACACGGCTGGCGCTTCCTGCTCAAGCCGCTGGTGGCGCTCTTCGATGTCGTGCTGTTCCGCAAGGTCCGCGAGGCCTTTGGCGGCTGCATGAAGTTCTTCGTGGGGGGCGGTGCCCTGCTCGACACCGAGTTGCAGCGCTTCTTCTACGCTATCGGTATCCCGATGTTCCAGGGGTATGGTCTTTCGGAGGCTACGCCCGTCATCTCCACCAACTCGCCGAAGTATCACTGGCATCGATTCGGTTCGTCGGGCAAGATCCTTATTCCGCTTGAACTGAAGATCGTAGATGAGCAGGGTAGGGAGCTCCCTCGCGGGGAGAAGGGTGAGATCATCATCCGCGGTGAAAACGTCATGGCCGGTTACTGGAAAAATCCCGAGGCTACGGCCGAGGCCATTCGCGACGGATGGCTGCATACCGGGGACATGGGGTATGTCTCCGAGGATGAATTCCTCTATGTCCTGGGACGTTTCAAGAGTCTGCTGATCGCTTCGGATGGTGAAAAATACAGTCCCGAAGGGATGGAGGAGGCCATTGTCGACAAATCGCCTCTGATTGATCAGATCATTATTCACAACAACCAGAGTCCCTTCACCGGAGCGATCGTGGTGCCGAATGCCGAAGCGTTACGGCGCGAACTCGAGCAACGCAAGGTGCCGGAGGAACTTCGTCCGGCCACGGCGGCCCGGATGCTGGCCGCCGAGATCGACAAATATCGCGCTGGAGGAATCTATGCCGGGGAGTTCCCGGAACGTTGGCTCCCGGCGGGTCTGGCCATCGTCGACGAAGCGTTTACCGAGCAGAACGGACTGGTCAACAGTACGATGAAGATCGTGCGGTCGAAAGTCGAGGAGCATTTCCGCAACCGTCTCGATTATCTCTACACGCCTGAAGGCAAGAGCGTGGAGAATGCCGAGAATCTGGAATCCCTGAAAAAATTGATCGGATAAAGACATTTTTCGACGCGGAAACTTGACTTTTCAAAAATTCGGAGTATCTTTGTACTCCGTAATGCGGAAATAGCTCAGTCGGTAGAGCATCAGCTTCCCAAGCTGAGGGTCACGGGTTCGAATCCCGCTTTCCGCTCCAGCGATGAAGGGTGGGTCCATGGGATTCACCCTTCGGTTTTGTATTAGGTCGGGAGAGGGTTGTGTGGGGCAAGAGTGTAGCTCCC
>CALUKK010000049.1 GCA_944321205.1 uncultured Alistipes sp. | reverse complement strand
GGCATGCGCGGCGGCATGACCCGCATGACGCGGCCGATCACCCTCTCGAACGCGACGCTTTACACCTCGGAGAGCAGCAAGGCCAACCTCATTCTGAGCAATCCGTTCTGTATCCTGCGCACGGCCGGAAGCTCCTCGAGCGTCCAGTTTCCCCGCTTCTTCTCCGACGAGGAGCTGCCGCACCTCTTCACCCCCGTCCACCAGCCGGCCGACTCGACGGCCGTCGATCTGGGTCGGAGAAACATCGTCGTCTTCATTCTGGAGAGCATGTCGGCCGAACACTCGGCCCACCTCTGCCCGGAGATCTATGCCGATCTTCCGCAGAAGGGCTTCACACCCTTCCTCGATTCGCTGATGCAACGGGGTCTGACCTTCCGCCGGATGTATGCCAACGGCACGCGCTCGATCCAGGCCATGCCCTCCATACTGGGCAGCATACCCTCATTCCGGACACCGTTCGTCCTGATGCCGCAATCGCTCGGTGAAAGTCGCCAGCTGCCGGCCCTGCTCGCCGACAAGGGCTATTCGACCGCCTTCTTCTGCGGTTCGGAGCATGGTTCGATGGGATTCGGCGCCTACGCCCGCTCGGCCGGAGTCGAACGCCTCGTCAGCCGCGAGGATTACGAGGAGCGTCACGGAAACGGGGACTTCGACGGATACTGGGGCATTTGGGACGAACCCTTCCTGCAATTCATGGGCGAGGAGCTGGCGACGATGCCCGAACCCTTCTTCGCCACGCTGTTCACCCTCTCGTCGCACCATCCGTTCGTCGTTCCCGAGCAGTATGCCTCGACTCTACCCAAGGGCTACACCCGGATTCATCAGGGAGTGGCTTACGACGATCTGGCCTTCCGCCGCTTCTTCGAACGTTTCGGGCAGGAGGAGTGGTTCCGCCGCACGATCTTCGTCTTCGTGGCCGACCACGTCTCGTCGGAGAAGTTCGCCGACCAAACCCGCTCCTACCCCGAGAACATGCACATCCTGGCCTTTATCCATACGCCCGACGGAGCCTTGCAGGGCGAGGTGACGGAGATCGCGCAACAACTCGATCTGATGCCGACCCTTCTGGGGCTGATCGGCAATCGCGAGCCCTACTTCGCCTTCGGCCGCGACGTGCTGAACGAACCCCTGTACCCCCGCTGGTCGGTGAGCTATGACGGACAGTTCCGGGCTCTGACTGACCGGGGGCCGTTGCTGCTGAACGACGCGGGAGCTCCCGTTTCCCCAACGATTCCGGATGCCGATACCCTTACGATGCGGTTCCAGGCCCTGCTACAGCAATATTACGGGCATATCGAAAACAAGAATTACACGGTTCATGATTGAATTCCATCCCGTACGGCTCGAGGACCGCAGTGTCATCGAGCGTTATACGATGCCTTCGGAGATCTGCAACTGCGATCTGGCCTTTGCCAACATGTACTGCTGGCAGGCCGTTTATCACAGTGCCTGGGCCGAGATCGAAGGATTTCTGGTCATCCGCTTCCAGATCGACGGCGGTCCCCGCATCGGCTACATGCAGCCGGTCGGCCAGGGCGATTTCGGCCCGATCATCCCGCTGTTGCGGGAGGATGCCCATGCACACGGACAACGGTTGCGTATCATCGGTCTGACGGACGAAGGGCGGGAGATGATCCGCCGGATGCATCCCGGAGAGTTTGCCTTCGAGTCGGACCGGGCGCTGGAGGACTATGTCTACAAGGCCGAAGACCTGCGGACCCTTCCGGGGCGCCGCTATCAGCCCAAGCGCAACCACATCAACCGCTTCATGGCCGAATACCCCGACTACCATTACGAAGAGCTGACCCCCGATCGCTTTGCCGAGTGCATGGCCCTCGAACGCATCTGGCGTCAGGAGCACACGGGACACACCTCGGAGCTCTGTGCCGAACAACGGGCCATGCAACGGGGTTTCGAGCACTTCGGGGAATTGGGACTCATCGGCGGCTGTATCTATGTCGGAGAGCGGCTGGTGGCCTTCACCTTCGGTTCGGCGGTCAACAACCACACCTTCGACACCCACATGGAGAAAGCCGACACGGAGTACGACGGCGCCTTCACGATCATCAACAAGCTCTTCGCCGAGCATCTTCCCGAGCGTTTCACGCTCATCAACCGCGAGGAGGATCTCGGACTGGAGGGGCTCCGGCGTGCCAAACTCTCCTACCACCCGGCCTTTCTGCAACATAAATTCATGGCCATACACCTGCATCCCGACGAACTGGCCTGCAAGCGGTTGTGGCAGGAGGCCTTCGGCGATGACGACGATTTCGCAGACTCGTTCCTGATCCGCTACTATTCACGACGACGGGCCCTGACGCTCGAGGAGGAGGGACGCACGGTGGCGATGCTTCACCTGCTGCCCTTCGACACGGAGCTCGGTCGCACGACCTACATCTACGGCGTTGCCACGGCTGAGAGCCACCGTCATCGCGGACTGGCCTCACAACTCATGCGGCAGGCCATGACGCTCATCAAGGAGCGTGGCGATGCGGCGGCCTTCCTGATTCCGACCCCCGGCAAGGAGTGGCTCCGCGACTTCTACGCAGGATTCGGCCTTGCGGGTGAAACGCCCGTGACGTTTGTTTCGGAGGATGGATTCGACTTCGGAACGGGCGATGCAGCCACTGACCGGGCCATGATCTGGCGGCGTGATACGTCGGTTCCGTTGCCCGAGACCCTGACGGCCACCTATCGCAAATAGCCGCCCCACCCCGAGAGCAACCGACGCGGAGAGGGAAAAGGGTGGAAAACCGGGAGGCATAACGGGTAAGAAATGGCGGACAGGGAATGACGGAAAAGAGCCGACGGAAAGGGTGAACGAAGCCATGCCGGGAGTTTTACCGCTCCGCTCCGACACACAACAAAAAGTCCGGAACCTCGATCGGTTCCGGACTTTTCCATATACGGTTCGGGGAGAGCCCCTCTCTTCGCAAAATCCGATCCAGGACGGAGCGAGGCGCAGGGCCCACACTTTCCTCTCATCTCCTCCCCGACTCTCTTCCACTCCGGATTCTCTTCTCCGGCTACTTCCACTCCGGATTCTCTTCCACTCCTTACACCCTCCGGCTATTTGCGGCGCTTCCTACTTGCGACGTTTGAGGAAACACTCGATCGTATTCTCCATCAGGCAGCAGATCGTCATCGGGCCGACACCGCCGGGTACCGGTGTGATGACCGAAGCCTTCGGCTCGATGGCCGCAAAGTCGACGTCACCGCACAATTTGCCCGTCTCCGGGTCGCGGTTCACACCCACGTCGATTACCACCGCCCCATCGGCTACCATGTCGGCCGTCACGAACTTCGGGCGGCCGATAGCCACAACCAGAATCTGCGCTTCGCGCGTCACCTCGCCGAGGTTGCGCGTGCGGCTGTGGGCAATGGTCACCGTGGCGTTCTCATCCAGCAGCAGCTTTGAGACAGGCAGTCCGACAATGTTGCTGCGACCGATTACGACGGCCCGCTTGCCGGCAATCTCCACCCCGGCGGCCTTCAGCATCTTGATGATGCCCTTCGGCGTACAGGGCAGCGTGCAGGGCTGTTTCTGCCACAAGGCCGCCACATTCAGCGGATGGAAGCCATCCACATCCTTCGACTTGTCGATCGCCTCGATCACCTTGTTTTCGTCGATATGCTTCGGCAGGGGCAACTGTACCAGAATACCGTCCACCTCGTCGTCGAGATTCAGCGCCGTGATGATGTCCAGCAACTCGGCCTCCGTAATCGACTCGGGCTTGCGGATCGTCGTATTGCGGATTCCCACCGCCTCCGAGGCCTTCGCCTTGCCCGTCACATAACTCACACTGGCAGGATTGTCTCCCACGAGAATCACCACCAGATGGGGCACACGCCCGTATTTCGCAGGAAACGTCTTTACCTGCTCCGCCATTTCGGCCTTCAGTTTGGCCGACAGTTCCTTTCCGCTGATTATCATACTTTTATTTTGCCGTTTCTATTTGTCAAAAGCCCAGTGACCGATGTCGGTCCGGTGGAAGAGATTGTCGCACTCGATGCGCGCGACATCACGCAGCGCCGCCTCGCGGGCCTCGGCCAGCGTGGCTCCGCGACCCACAACGAACAGCACGCGTCCGCCGTTGGTCAGGATCCGCTCACCATCGGTCTTCGTACCCATGTGGTAAACCGTTCCCTCGACGCGATCCAGCCCCTTGATCTCGTGGCCCTTTTCGTAACTTCCGGGATAACCCTTCGAAGCCAGGACGATGCCCAGCGTTGCGAAATCATACCACTCCAGCTGCGTGTCGAGCCCCTCGGCCACGGCGCAGAAGATGTCGGTGATGTCGCTCTTCAGACGCGGCAGCACCACCTCCGTCTCGGGATCACCGAAACGGGCGTTGAACTCGATGACCTTGATGCCCTGCGCTGTCTTCATCAGACCGCCGTAGAGCACCCCTTCGAACGGACAACCCTCGGCCACCATCGCCTCGGCCACCGGTTTCAGAATCCGCTCCAGGGCGAAGCGCTCGTCCTCCGGCGTGATGAACGGCAGCGGGGAATAGGCCCCCATGCCGCCCGTATTGGGGCCCTTGTCGCCATCGTAGGCCCGCTTGTGGTCCTGTGCCAGCACCATCGGCCAGACGCGGCGGCCCGAGACAAAGCACATGAACGAGAACTCCGGTCCTTCGAGGTAATCCTCGACCACGACCTTGCCCTCACCGAACTTGTCGTCGAGCAGCATCTCCTTCAGCGCGGCGTCGGCCTCCTCCATCGACTGGGCGATCACCACCCCCTTGCCGGCGGCCAGCCCGTCGTACTTCAGCACCGCCGGAAAGGGGCGTCCGGCCACGTAGTCCCGAGCTGCCGCATACTCCGTGAAGGTACGGAAACCGGCCGTCGGAATGCCGTATTTGGCCATCAGCTCCTTGGCGAACTCCTTCGAGGATTCGATGCGTGCGGCCGCCTTCGTAGGGCCGAAGATCCGCAGCCCCGCCTCGCGGAAACAGTCGACAACACCCGCCGCCAAAGAGACTTCTGGACCCACAACCGTCAATCCGATACCCTTCTCCAGGGCGAAATCGCGCAACGCCTCCACCTCGGTCTCCCGGATGGCCACACACTCCGCCTGCCGGGCGATTCCCGCATTCCCGGGAGCACAATAGATCTTGCCGACCTTCGCCGAACGCGACAATGCATCGACAATGGCATGTTCGCGGCCTCCGCCGCCGATCACCAGCACATTCATAGTCGTTCGTTTTTCGGGGATCAGTGTTTGAAGTGACGCTCGCCGGTGAAGAGCATGGCAATGCCCTTTTCGTCGGCCTTGCTGATCGACTCGCCGTCACGCACCGAGCCTCCGGGTTGCACGATGGCCGTCACACCGTATTCGGCAGCCAGCGTCACGCAGTCGTCGAAGGGGAAGAAGCCGTCCGAAGCCAGCACGATACCCTCCGTCACACCGGCGGCACGAGCCTGGTTCAGCGCCAGTTCGGCCGAACCGATACGGTTCATCTGGCCGGCACCGACGCCCAGCGTACGGCCGTCCTTCACGGCCACGATGGCGTTCGACTTCACGTGCTTGACGATGTGCCAGCCGAAATTCAGGTCGTCCATCTGCTCCGGAGCCGGCTTGGCCTTCGTCACGCACATGTCGGCCGTCACCGGTTTGGTCTTCACGTCGAGATCCTGCACCAGCAGACCGCCGTTGACGCTCACGTACTGCTTCTGATCCACGGCACCCTTCTCCATGTTGACCTCCAGCAGCCGGATGTTCTTCTTCGTGCCGAGCACCTCGAGGGCCCCCTCGTCGAATTTCGGAGCCATGATGATCTCCAGGAAGATGGGCTTCATCAACTCGGCAACCTCGCGCGTCACGGTGCAGTTCGTGGCGACGATACCGCCGAAGATCGAGACCTTGTCGGCCTCGTAGGCCTTCGTCCACGCCTCGACCACATCCTTGCCTACGGCCGCACCGCAGGGATTCATGTGCTTCAGACCCACACAGAACGGCTGATCGAATTCGCGTACGATGCACAGCGCGGCATTGGCATCCTGGATGTTGTTGTACGAGAGCTCCTTGCCGTGCAGCTGACGGGCAAAGGCCAGCGAATAGGGCACTTCATGCTCCTCCCGGTAGAATTTCGCGCTCTGATGGGGGTTCTCACCGTACCGCAGCGTCTGGACCAGATCGTACTCCAGGAAGAGTTTCTCGTCAAGACCGGCCTGCTTGCGCATGTAGGTGGCGATCATGGCGTCGTACTCCGCCGTATGAGTATAGGCCTTGGCCGAGAGTTTCAAACGCGTATCCCGCTGCGTATTGCCCGTGGCACGGATCTCCTCCAGCACCTGGTCGTAATCCTTCGGGTCGCAGACAACCGTCACGTCGGCCCAGTTCTTCGCCGCCGAACGCAGCATCGAAGGACCGCCGATGTCGATATTCTCGATGGCATCCTCCATCTTCACATCCGGTTTGGAGATCGTCTGTCGGAACGGATAGAGATTCACACACACCAGATCGATGAACTCGATGCCGTTCTCCTTCAGGGCCTTCAGATGCTCGGGGTTGTCGCGGCGTGCCAGCAGGCCGCCATGAACCTTCGGGTGGAGCGTCTTCACACGCCCGTCGCAGATCTCCGGAAAACCCGTCACGTCGCTGATATTGATTACCTCGACGCCGCTTTCACGCAGCAGTTTCATCGTGCCGCCCGTGGCGATCACCTCCCAACCGAGTGCGCGGAGTCCCTTGGCGAACTCCACCACTCCCGTCTTGTCGCTTACACTGATCAATGCTCGCATATTCCTATTCTTTTTTTGCGTTCAATAATTTTCCTATCGTTTCCACATATAGCGGATATTCCACCGCATGGATCATGGGTTCCAACTCTTCGATGTCGTTCCCTTCGTAAGGGAAGGCGCGTTGTGCGATGATGCGTCCTCCGTCGAGTTCGGCATCGACATAATGGATCGTCACACCGTAGACCTTCACACCGTACTCCAGGGCCTGTTCGATGGCATGCGCCCCGCGGAAGGCCGGCAGCAGCGACGGGTGGATGTTGATGATCCGACCCGCATAGGCCGTGAGCAACTCCTCACCGATGATCCGCATGTAACCGGCCAGACAGACCAGTTCAACCCCGGCGGCATCCAGCCGCGCAATGATCTCCCGTTCATAGTCGGCCTTCGAGGCGTACTCCTTCGGAGTGAAGGCAAAGGTCTCGACACCATGATTCCGGGCCCGTTCGACGACCCGGGCGCCGGGCTTGTCGCAGACCATCAATACCACCTCCGCAGGCAACTCGCCCCGTTCGCAGGCCGTCACAATAGCCTCGAAATTCGTTCCGCTGCCACTGGCAAAGACTGCAAGACGATGCATGGCATTAGCGGATTACGACGCTTCCCGAATCGGTAATACGTCCGATGACCGAGGCATGCTCGCCCTGTTCGGTCAGGATCGCGATGGCCTTCTGGGCTTCGGAGGCGTCCAAGGCGATGACCATGCCGATTCCCATGTTGAAGATGTTGAACATCTCGCGGTGGGGCACCTTGCCGTACTTCTCCAGGAAACGGAACACCGGAAGGATCTCCCACGAACCCTCTTCGATCTCCAGGCCCTGACCTTCGTGAAGAATCCGCGGGATGTTCTCGTCGAAACCGCCTCCCGTGATGTGGCTGATTCCGTGGACGTCGCATTGCCGGATCACCTCAAGCACCTGTTTGACGTAGATCTTCGTGGGCGTGAGCAGCACCTCGCCCAACAGTTTGTTCGACAGTTCGGGATAGCACCTGTGCAGATCCAGGTAATTGTCGGCCAGAATCTTGCGGACCAGGCTGAAACCGTTCGAATGAACACCGCTCGATGCAATGCCCACCAGCACATCACCCGTGCGGACCTTCGAGCCGTCGATCAACTTCGACTTCTCGACCACGCCCACCGTAAATCCGGCGATGTCGTACTCGCCGTCGCCGTACATGCCCGGCATCTCGGCCGTCTCGCCCCCGACGAGCGCACAGCCCGCCTGACGGCATCCTTCGGCCACGCCCGCCACGATGGCCTCGATCTTCTGAGGTTCGTTGTGTCCCACGGCCACATAGTCGAGGAACAGTAACGGCTCGGCACCCTGTGCCAGCACATCGTTCACACACATGGCCACCGCATCGATACCGATCGTATCGTGCTTGTCCATCTGGAAAGCCAGCTTGAGTTTTGTACCCACGCCGTCCGTGCCGCTTACCAGCACCGGTTCCCGGACCTTCAGCGCCGAAAGATCGAACATCCCGCCAAAGGCACCGATGTTGCCCATCACGCCCGTCCGGGCCGTCGAAGCCACATGTTTCTTGATGCGCCGCACCACCTCGTAACCGGCCTCAAGATTCACGCCGGCCTTTTCATAACTTTGAGCCATAGCTATTGATGGTTTTTAAGATTTCCACTCATTTATTGTCCTTGTTGGCATCCTCCATCGACTGGTACAATGCCGTGGGATAACGCCCCGTGAAGCAGGCCATGCATAACTCCTTGCGATTGCCCGCCTTGTAGAGCGATTCGGGCGACAGGAAGGCCAGCGAATCGGCCCCGATCGTGCGGCGCACCTCCTCGACATTCTTGCGTGCCGAGATCAGCTCGTCGTAGGTCGACGTGTCGACCCCGTAGAAGCACGGCCCGATCATCGGAGGGCTGGCGATGCGCACATGCACCTCGAGAGCTCCGGCCTCCTTGAGCATCGCCACGATGCGCCGCGAGGTCGTACCCCGCACGATCGAGTCGTCGACCAGCACCACCCGTTTGCCCCGTACGATCGACCG
Organism: uncultured Alistipes sp.; assembly: GCA_944321205.1. Lineage (GTDB taxonomy): Bacteria > Bacteroidota > Bacteroidia > Bacteroidales > Rikenellaceae > Alistipes. The sequence continues at coordinate 4,197 of CALUKK010000049.1, read as the reverse complement.
CACGGCCGACAACTTCATCCGCACGCCCTTTTCACGCAGCTCCTGCGTCGGCTGGATAAACGTACGTCCGATGTATTTGTTCTTGATCAGACCCATCTCGTAGGGGAGGCCGCTTGCTTCCGAGTAACCCATCGCGGCACTCAGGCTCGAATCCGGAACCCCGACCACAATATCCGCCTCGGCCGGAGCCTCCCGATAGAGCAGACGTCCCGACTCCTTGCGGTAGGCGTGGACGTTGCAGCCCTCGATGTCGCTGTCCGGACGGGCAAAGTAGATGTACTCCATCGAACACATCTCGTGGCGTTTGTACATCGAATAGTCGCTGCTGCGAAGACCCTGGTGATCGATGGTGACGATCTCGCCCGGCTCCACGTCGCGTACGAATTCCGCACCCAGCACATCCAGCGCACACGTCTCGCTCGCTACGACCCAACCCTTGCCCAGACGGCCGATCGACAACGGTCGCAGTCCATATTTGTCGCGACAGGCATAGATGCGGTTGGCCGTCATGATCAGGAAGGCAAAGGCCCCCTCCAGCATGTTCAGCGCATCGATGATCGAAAAGATCCGGGGCCGATCGTGGTAACGGGTCTCCTTCTTGATCAGATGGGCGAGGATCTCGCTGTCCGAGGTCGACTGGAAGAGGCTGCCACGATTCTCCAGATAGGTGCGCAGCAACGACGAATTGACGATGTTTCCGTTGTGAGCCAGAGCAAAATCCCCCGTATTATGACGGAACAGGAACGGCTGGACATTCTCCAGACCACCACCGCCTGCTGTCGTATAACGGACATGCCCGATGGCCATCGCCCCCTTGAGCGTTGCGAGCTTCTCCTCGTTGAAGACCTCCGTCACAAGACCGCAGCCCTTGATCCGGCGGAATTCACCCTTGTCATCAACCGAGACGATACCGGCCCCCTCCTGCCCACGATGTTGCAGGGCATGAAGTCCGTAATAGGTGAGCGATGCGGCATCCGGCACTCCATAGATGCCGAAAACCCCGCACTCCTCGTGCAGCTCCCCGTCGCAAATCACTTTCTCCTCCATCTTGTTTTATTCGGTAATTTTCTTCAAGCGTGACAATATCTCTTCGTAGGCCTCCCGCACACGTCCCAGATCGCGACGAAAACGATCCTTGTCGAGGCGTTCGTGGGTTGTCATGTCCCACAAACGGCTCGTATCCGGGGAGATCTCGTCGGCCAACACGATCTCGCCGTCCGACGTACGGCCGAATTCGATCTTGAAGTCCACGAGTCTGATGTTGATACGGGCGAACAACGCCTTGAGAATCTCGTTGATGCGGGCCGCCATTCCGTAGATCTGTCCCAACTCCTCATAGGTCACCAGGCCCAGAGCCACGGCATGATGGTCGTTGATCAGCGGATCGCCCAGCTCCTCCCGCTTGTAGCAGATGTCATAGATCACGTTCGGCGGCTGAACGCCCTCCTCGATTCCCAGGCGATGGGCCATCGACCCGGCAATGACATTCCGCACGACCACCTCCAGGGGTATGATCGTCACCTTGCGGCAAACCTGCTCACGATCTCCGATCGTCTCCAGGTAATGGGTCTTCACGCCGGCCTTCTCCAACTCCCGATAGATGATCGACGAGATGACATTGTTCAACACGCCCTTATTCTCGATCGTCGCCTTCTTGATGCAGTTGAAGGCCGTGGCCGTATCCTTGTAATGGATAATGATCTTTTCGGGATCGTCCGTACGGAAAATCTGTTTCGCCTTGCCCTCGTAGAGCAGTTCGCGCTTTTCCATGATTATTGTATCAATATGATGTTGCATTTACTTTTTGCGGAAATAGGCTACGGCGTTCTCGAAGAGCGACTGACGCTTGTTTCCGGCAATATTCTTATAGAGGTTCTCCTCGTAGCGCTCCGTATGGCCCATCTTGCCGAGGATCCGGCCGTCCTTCGAGACGAGGCCCTCGATAGCGTACGACGAACCGTTGGGGTTGAACGGTGCCTCGGCTGTCGGACGACCCTCGGCATCGGCATACTGGAAGGCCACCTGCCCGGCATCGAACAATTCGCGAGCCAGTTGCTCACTGACGACAAACTTGCCCTCGCCGTGGCTGACGGCGATCGAGTGCAGCTCGCCGACATGGAACGTCGAGAGCCACGGTGAATTGGTCGAGGCCACGCGCGTCGTGACGATCTGCGAGATGTGGCGGTTGATGTCGTTGCGGAACAACGTCGGCGAATCCTTGGTCACCAGGCCCAGCCGTCCATAGGGCAGCAGGCCCGACTTGACCAGCGCCTGGAAGCCGTTGCAGATACCCAGGATCAGACCGCCGCGATCCAGCAGGGCGTGAACCTCTTCCATGATATCCTTGTTGTTCAGCACGTTGACGATAAACTTCGCGCTGCCGTCGGGTTCGTCGCCCGACGAGAAGCCGCCGCTCAGCACGAAGATCTGTGCCCGGCGGATGTGCTCCTTCATCTCGGCGATCGAACGCAGGATGTCGTCGCCGGCGATGTTGCACAGCACGCTCATCTCCACTCGGGCACCGGCTCTACGGAAGGCCTTGGCCGTATCGTAGTCGCAGTTCGTGCCGGGGAAGACCGGAATGTAGACCAACGGATGCTCGATCGCCTCGCCCGGATAGGTGAAGCTCCGCGGCGCGGGCTCCGAGATCATCACCTCGGCCGTATTGTGTCCCTTGTCGGGGTAAATCGTTGCGAACTTCTCGGTATTGGCGCGGTAGAGCTCCTCCAGAGGCATGCGCACGCCGCCGACCGTCACGGCCGCATCGGCCACCGTGAAGCCCACGAGCTCCGCATCCGGGTATTCGAGCGTTCCCTCGCACTCGACCAGAATCGAGCCGTAGGCGTAGTCATAGAGTTTCGACTCCTCCATCTCAACCTCAACGCCGATACCGTTTCCGAAGGCCATCTTCGCCACACCCTCGGCCACGCCGCCGAAGCCCACCGACCAGGCCGAGAGGATCTTGCCCTCGGCGATCCGGTCGCTCACGAACGCGAAGTTGCGCTTCAGCCGGGCCGTATCGGGCATCCAGTTCTCACGCGGCGTGTGGCGCACCAGATACAAACGGTGTCCGGCTCCCTTCAGGTCGGTCGAGATGACGGTCCGGGCATCGACCGTCGTGATGCCGAAAGCCATCAGCATCGGCGGTACGTTGATGTGCTGGAACGTTCCCGACATGGAGTCCTTGCCGCCGATCGACGGAAGGCCCAACTCGACCTGCATCCGCAGCGCACCCAACAGGGCACTCAGCGGTTTGCCCCACGATTCGGGCTCCTTGGTCATGCGTTCGAAATACTCCTGGTAGGAGTAGCGCATCCGCTCGTAGCGGCCGCCTGCGGCCACCACCTTCGCCGCAGCCTCCACCACGGCGTAGGCCGCTCCATGATAGGGGCTCCACTTGGCCACAAAGGGGTTGTAGCCGAAGGCCATCACGCTGGCCGTATCGGTATAGCCGTCCGTGGGGAGCTTCTGCACCGAAACCTGCGTCTCGCTGCGCTGCGTGCGTCCGCCGAAGGGCATCAGCACCGTCGAGCGGCCGATCGTCGAGTCGAACATCTCGATCAGCCCCCGCTGCGAGAGGACGTTGTTGTCCTTCAGGTTGTTTTCGAAGCGCTCGCCCACCGTGACACCCTCCATCTTCCGCTCGAAAGGATTGCAGTTCTCGACGGCGCCGACCTTCGCCTCGGCATAGTGTTTCGCACCGGCGCTGTCGATGAATTCGCGGCTCAGATCGACCACCTTGCGGTCACCGTTGAACATCCGCATCCGCGCCGTATCGGTCACGTCGGCCACGTGCACCGCCTCGATGTTCTCCTCGCGGCAGTAGCGCATGAACTCCTCCATGTCCTTCGCCTCGACAACCACCGACATGCGCTCCTGCGACTCGCTGATAGCCAGCTCCGTGGAGTTCAGACCGCTGTATTTCGTCTTCACCCGGTCGAGGTAGATGTCCAGGCCGTCGGCCAGCTCGCCGATGGCCACGCTGACACCTCCCGCACCGAAGTCGTTCGATTTCTTGATCAGGCGCGTCACCTCCGGACGGCGGAACAGCCGCTCCAGTTTGCGCTCCTCGGGGGCGTTACCCTTCTGCACCTCGCTGCCGCACGTCTCGAGCGACTTGGCGTTGTGCTCCTTCGACAAACCCGTTGCTCCGCCGATACCGTCGCGGCCCGTGCGCCCGCCGAACATGATGATCCG
>CALUKK010000048.1 GCA_944321205.1 uncultured Alistipes sp. | reverse complement strand
TCTTGCACTTTACTGCGGCGCCTTCAACTACAGGTGCGCCGACTTTGACCTGACCGTCATTGTCTGTGAGCAGGACTTTGTCGAAACTTACGGACGAATTCTCTTCGCCCTGGAGACGGTGAACATACAGTTTCCGACCTTTTTCAGCTTTGAATTGCTGGCCTGCGATCTCTACGATTACGTACATTCTACGTGTAATTGAATGAATTCGGGATGCAAATATACGGATATATTTCCGATAAACAATACCGGGAGCGGAAAAAATTCACCGTACGATTCCGGGCACGGTTTTGGCTGGGGCGTCGGGTGGCGATTTTCGGACCGAATCTGTACTCTTTGGCGCAAAGAGACGGGGTAGAGGTCGAAAAATTTTCCGGTCTCATAAATTCTTGTTACCTTTACCATGATAATAACGGGAGTCGGTGATCCAAAACCAGGAGTGACGATGATAAACGACAAGGTGCGCATGTATCTGCTGCCGCCGCTTTTCAATGCGGCCGTCAGAGCGGGAGCCTCGATTATGCAAGTATACAAGAATTTCGACGATTACGATATCAGCCTCAAGGCCGACTGTACGCCCATTACGCTGGCCGACCGTCTGGCACACCGGACGATCCGGGAGTATCTCGGGCCGACGCGTATTCCGGTTCTCTCGGAGGAGGGGCGTGAGATGCGCTACGAGGAGCGCCGCAACTGGGAACTGTACTGGCTGGTGGATCCGCTGGACGGGACCGTGGAGTTCATCAAGGGCAACAACGAGTTTACGGTCAATATTGCGCTGATGGAGAATAACGTCTGCATCGGTGCGGTGATCTATGTTCCCTATTTTGAGAAGATGTATGTGGCGGGGCGCGATTCGGGATCGTATTTGAAGGAGCACGTGCGGCCGGATGCGGTGGCGGGTTACAGCTATGAGGAGATTGTCAGCGGCTGGAGGCGTCTGCCGCTCGAAACCGAGTCTCACCACGATCACCTGCGGGTGGCGCTTTCGCGTTCGCACCAGACGCGCGAGACGCACGAAGCGGTCGACCGGCTTCGAGAACGTTATCCCGATCTGGAGATCGTCGAGCAGGGGAGTTCCTACAAGTTCTGTCTGTTGGCCGAGGGCCGGGTTGATTATTACGTACGCACGACCCATACCTATGAATGGGATACGGCGGCCGGGGAGTTGATTCTCGCCGAAGCGGGAGGCTCGACCCGCTCGTTGCCCGACAATGGGGTGTTGCGCTATAACGAAGAGGATCTGCACAATCCGTGGTTCTGCTGCCGGTCGAAGTTCTGTCCCTTCTGAGCGTGTGGTATCTTGCCTGGAAGAGCGATTCGGCATAAAGTATAATATTATAAGGTCCCGGTTTCCGACGTGCGGAGTCCGGGATTTTTTTGAGAGGTGGCGGAAATACTTGGGGTGGCGGAAATACTTGGGGCGACGGAGACGCTTCGGGCAGCGGAAACACTTGGGCCGTGGGGATGTCCGGGCGGCGGGGAGTGCTGTGCACGCGCTACGCGCCACAAGCCGCGAACTTCGGGCTGGAAGGCTGGGGACCTGGTGGGCTGGAAGACTGGTAGGTTGGGGACCTGGGGACCTGGGGACCTGGTGGGCTGGAGGACTGACGGAGGCTGTCGGGAGGTCGGGCGGTGCTGAAAGCCCCGGGACGGACGCGGGCCCGGAGGCTATCGGACGCGGGCCCGGAGGTTATCGGACGGTCTTGTGCTCGATGTCGCAGGCTCCGCAATTCCCGGAACAGCCGGACAGGGTGTGGCTGTCGGAACATTCGGCCGTACCGTCGGCCTCACGGGTCTCCTGTACGGCGCACTTGATCCCCAGCCGTTGCATGTCCTTGTTGGTCGAGATTTCGGAGTCGATGTGATGACCCTTGATCATCAGCGTCAGAGACATCCCTACGACGAAGAAGGCAACGGCGGCGATGGCGCAGAGCAGAACGATCAACCAGGCAGGCATGGCATTGAGTTTTTGTGAAACGAAATTTTGGCTTTCGGGGACAAATGTATATATTTGTCAGATAAATTGCAAACATGTTGCCCGAAGGGAAAGGAGCCTGCGGGCCGCGGAGACCCGGTCGGAAGACGGAGGCCGGGGAGCCTTGAGGCTGCGGAGGATCAAAAGCTGAATCGGATATGAAAATCGTCATAGCGGGAGCCGGAGAGATGGGGAGCCATCTGGCGCGGATGCTCAGTGGCAACGGCCACGACATCACGGTGGTCGACAGCGATCAGAAGCTGTTGGCCGAGGTCGGTTCATTGGCCGACGTGATCACCGTCGAGGGGGATTCGACCACCTTTGCGGTTCTTCGCAAGGCGGCGGTCCGCAAATGTGACCTGTTCATTGCCGTGAACCACGAGGAGAACGACAATATCGTGGCGGCGATGCTGGCCAAGAAACTCGGGGCGCGGAAATCCATCGCGCGCATCGACAACAACGAATATCTCGAGCCCAACAACAAGGAGATGTTCATCGACATGGGTATCGACTACCTCTTCTATCCGGAGAAGGTGGCGGCACAGGAGGTGATCAACCTGTTGGGCCATACCTCGACAACGGAGTACGTGGATTTTTCGAGCGGCAAGTTGTCGCTGGTGGTCTTCCGCCTGGAGCCGGCCTCGCCGCTGGTGGGTCAGGTGCTGTCGGGTTTCGACGACGACCAGACCCCGCTGAGCTACCGGACGGTGGCCATCACTCGGGGTGGCGAGACGATCATTCCGCGCGAAGGCGAGGAGTTCATGGAGGGTGACGTGATCTACGTGATTGCACGTCAGGACGCCGTACACGAGGTGATGGAGTTCTCGGGACAGTCGAATATCGAGATCCGCAACATGATGATTCTGGGTGGTTCGCGGATCGGCATCCGGGTGGCTACGGAGTTGCAGGACGAAGTGAACATCAAACTCATCGACTACAACGCCGAGAAGGCCTACCGGTTGGCCGAGATGCTGGACAAGACGCTGATCATCAACGAGGACGGCCGCAATACGGACGCCATGATGGAGGAGGGACTCTCGAACATGGACGCCTTCGTGGCGGTGACGGGGCGCAGCGAGACGAACATCCTGGCGGCGATGCTGGCCAAACGCATGGGGGTGAAGAAGGTGATTGCCGAGGTCGAGAACCTGAACTACATCAACCTGGCCGAATCGATCGGTATCGACACGATCATCAACAAGAAACTGGTGACGGCGTCGAACATCTTCCGGTTCACGATGTCGACCGACGTGCAGGCGATCAAGTGCCTGACGGGAAGTGACGCCGAGGTGCTGGAGTTCATTGTCAAACCGAACTCTCCGGCCACGAAGGCCCGGATCAAGGATCTGGGACTCCCCGAGGATACGATCATCGGCGGCATCGTGCGCGGGGACAAGGTCTTCATCGCCGTGGACAACATGGAGATCAATCCCTACGACCGGGTGGTGGTCTTCGCCATGCCGGCCTCGGTGGGACGCGTGGGATATTACTTCAATTGATTAATCGATAAGGGACGGAAAGGCGGAAGACGAACCGGAACCGGTGAGAACGTGGTCGGACGGGGAGTCTTCGAGCCGTATGTCGGGAACAATGTCTTTACGAAATTTCATACTCAGAGCGTGGTTTTCACGGCGTGAACGGTCTGTTGACCGTTTCCGGCGGCATCCGGTCGAGACGCAGATGCGGATGTTTCGGCATCTGTTGCGCCGGGGTCGTGCCACGGAGTTCGGCGAGCGGTACGATTTGCGCCATATCCGGACGGTGGAGCAGTTCCAGCGGCAGGTTGCGACCTCCGACTACGAGACCTTCAAACCCTACGTCGAACGGATGCGTGCCGGCGTGCGGAACGTGACGTGGCCCGGGCGGGTGACGCTCTTTGCCCGTTCGTCGGGCACCACGTCGGATCGCAGCAAGTACATCCCCGTGACGCGGGAGTCGCTGTGGTGCAACCATACGTTGGGCATGCGCGACGTGGCGACGGTCTATGCCGCGAACTATCCGCAGAGCCGGGTTCTGGAGGGCAAGACGTTGACCCTGGGCGGTTCGTGCCTCCGGGAGGGGGACAATCTGGTCGGGGATCTCTCGGCGCTGCTCATCCACGAGACGACCTTCTGGAGCGGCTGGTTCCGGGCGCCGCGCATCGAGACGGCGATCATCCCGGATTTCGATGCGAAGTGCGCGGCGATCTGCCGCGAATGCACGGGCGAACACATCACGGCCTTTGCGGGTGTTCCGTCGTGGAATCTGGCGCTGATGCGCCACGTGCTGGAGTACACCGGGCGTCAGAATCTGCTGGAGGTGTGGCCCGATCTGGAGCTGTTTGCCCACGGAGGGGTGGAGTTCACCCCCTACCGGCGTTCGTTCGAGGAGCTGATCCCCTCGGCCGGGATGCACTACATGGAGACCTACAACGCCTCGGAGGGCTTCTTTGCGCTGGCCGATGATCCGACCCGCAGTGACATGTTGCTGATGCTCGACTACGGAACCTTTTTCGAGTTTCGTTGCGGAGAGGAGATCGTTCCCCTCGAAGGGGTGGAGTGCGGCAAGGTTTATGCCGTGCTGATCACGTCGAACAACGGCTTGTGGCGCTACGAGATCGGCGATACGGTGGAGTTCACCTCGACGAATCCCTACCGCATCCGCTTTGCCGGACGCACGCGGCAATATATCAATGTGTTCGGGGAGGAATTGATCGTCGACAATGCCGAACGGGCCCTCGCTGCGACGTGTCGCCGGACGGGTGCCGTGGTGAGTGAATATACGGTTTCGCCGTGCTACATGTCGCTGCGCGAACGGGGAGCCCACGAGTGGATCGTGGAGTTCGACCGTGAGCCGGATTCGCTGGAACACTTCGCGGCGATTCTGGATGAAGAGCTTCGGGCGGTGAATTCGGATTATGATGCCAAACGGCGCACGACGCTTGAACGACAGCATGTGCTGTGCATGCGTCGGGGCGGTTTCCTGGCCTGGATGCGGGCCCGGGGGAAGAACAAGGTGCCGCGGCTGATGAACGACCGCCGGGTAGCCGACGACGTGAAGGCCTTTGCGGGGATAGGCGCCGACGACCGGCACTGAGCCTGTTGCCGATTGTAAACGGGGGGGGGAGGAAAACTGGATTAGGAAAACATTAACGAGATACGGTCATGTACATAGCCATTGCAGGAAATATCGGGAGCGGGAAGACGACGCTGACCGAGATGCTTACGAAACGTTACGCCGCCAAGTGCTATCTGGAGGAGTGCAACAACCCCTACATCGGCGATTTTTACGAGGACATGAACCGTTGGGCGTTCAATCTTCAGATCTCGTTCCTCGGGAGCCGGATCCAGCAGACGATGGACATGCTGGCCGATAACGAGTCGGGTGTGATCTTCCAGGACCGCACGATCTACGAGGATGCCCACATCTTTGCGGACAACCTCCACGAGATGGGGTTGATGTCGACGCGAGACATCGAGACCTACATGAAGATTTTCCGTCTGGTGACGTCGCTCATTCCGCAGCCCGATCTGCTGATCTATCTGAAGGCAAGTGTCCCGACGCTCATTTCGCAGATCCGCAAACGGGGTCGCGAATACGAGATGAACATCGACGAACTCTATCTGAAACGTCTGAACGACAAGTATAACCACTGGATCGATACGATCTATGAAGGCGAGGTGCTCGTTGTGGACAAGGACCACGAGGATTTCGTCTCCGATCCGCAGGTCTTCGAGCGGATCTGTGCCCGACTGGATGCCCTCAAAGCCCGGGAGCAACGATGAGCCTGCCGGAGAAGTTCGTCGAACGGATCCTGCGGGATCTGGGGGCGGAGGAGGGCCGGGCGTTGTGTGTGGCGCTGGAGTCGGAGGCTCCGACCTCGGTGCGGCTCCATGCGGCCAAATGCCGGCTGCCGGAGGAAATCCCGGCTGCCGCTTCCTTTCCACCGGCCGGTCCCGTTGCCTCAGTCGTCCGGACGATTCCGGATTTGCCGCATCTGCCGCTGTCGGGACGTGTGCCGTGGTGTGACGAAGGGTGGTACCTGCACGAGCGCCCCTCGTTCACGTTCGATCCCGACTTCCATGCCGGAGCCTACTACGTGCAGGAGGCCTCGTCGCAATTTGTCGGCTGCCTGTTGCGCGACCACCTTCCGGCCGGCGCCCGCCTGTTGGATCTGTGTGCGGCTCCGGGAGGCAAGACCACCCTTTATGCCTCGCTGATCGGTCCCGATGGACTGGTCGTGGCCAACGAGATTGACCGTCGGCGGGCTTCGGTGCTGGCGGACAACGTGCGCAAGTGGAGTACGGGCAACGTGGCCGTGACGTGCTGCGATGCCGCCTCGCTGGGACGCTTCGAGGCGTGGTTCGATGTCGTGGCGGTGGATGCCCCCTGCTCGGGCGAGGGGATGTTCCGCAAGGATCCGGGTGCACGCGATGAATGGAGCGAGGCGAACGTCCACCTGTGTGCTGCGCGTCAGAACGAGATTCTGCGCGAGGCGTGGCGGGCCCTGAAGCCGGGCGGTGTGCTTCTTTACAGCACCTGCACCTTCAACCGTGATGAGGACGAGGGTTCTCTGGAGCGGATGCTTGCCTGGGCCGAAGAGGAGGTGGAGGAGACGGCTCCGGTCGGGGTCGATCCGACGTGGGGAATCCGCTGCGGCAGGGTGGGGGCTTTCCGCACCTTCCGGTTTTATCCGCATCTGGCTTGTGGCGAGGGTTTTTTTGCTGCCGTGGCCCGCAAGTCGGCTGACGCCGATGCCCGGATGCGCACGCCGAAATCGCGCCGTTCGGTGCTGTCGCCCGTCGACCGCAAAAGCACGGCGGAACTTGCCCGCTGGCTCGAGAAGCCCGAGGCGATGTGTTTCGGCATGGCGGGCGATACGTGCTATGCCTGGTATGCACGGCAGGCCGAGGCGGTGCGGACGCTCTCCGAGGCGTTGCCGGTGATCGGTTCGGGGGTGGCCCTCGGGCAGATTTTCAAGGGGGTGCTGAAGCCCGATCCGGCACTGGCCTTCTTCCCGGGGCTGAACCGTGCGGCGGTGCCCGTGGCGGAACTACCGGAGGAAGAGGCGCTGCGCTATCTGCGCCGTCAGGAGATCGCACCCGGAGAGTTGTCCGAAGGGATGAATCTCGTATGTGTGCGGGGTCGCGGCCTGGGCTTTGCCAAACGGATCGGAGGCCGTGTCAACAACCTCTATCCGAACTCATTGCGAATTATGAAACAATAGATATGGCCGAGAAGATTTTTTATACGATGGGCGAGGTGGCCGAGATGTTCGACGTCAACACGTCGCTCATCCGCCATTGGGAGTCGCAGTTTCCGATCCTCCGTCCGAAGCGCAACAAGAAGGGCAACCGCCTCTTCACACCGCAGGATGTCGAACACCTGAAGATGATCTACCACCTGGTCAAGGAGTGCGGCATGACGCTCGACGGTGCGAAACAGGCGCTCCGCAAGGGTGGTTCCGCACGTGTCGTCGAGCGTGATGCCGAGTTGATGGAGCGGTTGCAGCGGATCCGTTCGCTGCTGGTTGAGGTTCGCGAGGATCTGAAGGCTGACGGAGGTGAAGTCGTTGAGGCGGATGGAACCCCGCAGCCGGAGGTCGTGACGGCGGCGGATGAAACATCCGGGGAGAACGCTTTGTCCGCCCGGGAACAGTCGGTCGCGAAGCCGCGCCGACGGGCCAAACCCGTGGTGAAGATCGACGAATCCGACACCGGAACCCCGGACGATTCCCGGGGAGAGGCCGCTGTGGAGGGTGTGGAACCCGCTCCCGGACAGCCGACCCGCCGTGCCACGCGCAAACCCCGTCGTAAAAAGGACGAACCCGAAAACAAGGAGCTTTTTGCCTTCTACGAACAGTCGCTGTTCTGAAAAACTCCGCGCCTCCCCGAAGGACGACCACAAGGGTGGGTCCGTTGGGTCTTGAATCAGATTGATCTGCTGAATACTATGAAAATTAAAGAGATAACCGATG
>CALUKK010000047.1 GCA_944321205.1 uncultured Alistipes sp. | reverse complement strand
CGTAAACTCCTCGTCCTTCACTCCGGGATCGTTGATCGTGTCGAAGAGGTTCTCGAAGTTGTAGAAGACCACTTTATAGGGCTTCTGTGCAAAGCACGCCACCGCAATCAATACGGCAACCAGTCCTGTCAAAAGGTTTTTCTTCATAAGGTTATACGGTTAAATGAACGATTCATAACATCCCCGTCCCGTCACAAGGAGGACAATCCGGGCCATTGCGTGGCATCGGGTTCGCGGTTTCTGAGCTCCTCGGCCACCGCGGGGTCGAGATTCGCAAAGAACGTGAAACCCGTCAGACGCTCGACCTCCGCAACCGGGCAGGCCGCATCGAGAAGTTTCATCTCCGCACTGGAGGCGTCATTCGGAAAGATAAACCCGATGGACTGCAATTCGTCGGCCGAGAACTCCCAGATCTGCCGGTTCTCATTCTGTCCGCGTTTCTGCTTGAGCAGCACCTTCCAGCACTTGTCCGGGTTTCCGACCTGTTTGCCGCTCTGATCGGTAATCGTCGCACCCGTGAGGTGGGCCCCCGTCACGACAAAGAGCGTATCGTAACGCATCGAGGTGACGATCGTCGGTGCCCAGTTGCGGATCTGATTTTCAAGCGTACTCCAAGCTCCGTCGTTGAAATAGTAATTCTGGGGCATGATGTTCGTGGAATAGAAGGTCATCTCGTTGGTTGCCGAGGTGTTATAGCGGTCGGCCGAGGGGCACTGATGTCCGCGGATCCGACCCGAGCCATAGGAACGTCCCATATACGCCTGGAACGATTGGGCGATTTCGGGCAACTGGTTGTTGGGGTCGTACCCCCAGGCATTGGAGCGCGCGACTCGCGGCGAGGTGTAGCATCCGTGAAGCGGATAGGCTACCCACAGCGACACCCGGTAGCGGCGGTCGAAGCAGATCGAGAAGTTGCGGCGTTTTCCGCCCGCGAGGTATTTCCCCGAAGAGAGCAACGACGTCATGTAGGTCTTGTAGATATAATCGGCACCCGCACGGTAGACCGGCTGCTCCGCCCAGGGGCGCTGGAACTGCGGATCGGGGGAAGCTGGCATCGGCCATAAGATCAGGGTGGTGGAATAACCGTCGGTATACGTTACCTGAATCCGTGCCGAGCGGTATTTGTCGGAGGTGTTGGCCTCCAACACAAGGGGCACTTCGCGTCCCGCGGAGCCGTTGGCCACGGAGGTATTGGATTCGAACGAACACCAGGCCTCGGATTCGTTGCCGTCGGTCGTATCGTCTCCGTTTTCGTCGAGGGTGATCACTGCCTCGAAAGAGACGCCCGACGAGCCCTGGAGGATGAGTCGGTTCGATGTGGTATTACAATTCACGATGGGTTCGGCGAGCGATGCGGCCGAAGGTGCGTCATCCTCGTTGGAACATCCCGTGAAAAGGACAAGCAGGGTCGTAAAAAGGATTCCCGGCCAGCCTGTCGATCTGAGAAGAGCGGAAAACATCCAGTAAAAAGAAAGGTAAAAACAGGGATACAAAGATCGTTTTTAGAAACCAAACTCTTGACGGGATATTCGAAAATACCCCGCCAAGAGTGGTTGGTTTATAAGTCGGTTTCCTCGACTGTCGGACTATTCAGCCGGGTTGATGGCAATCGACTTCAGATACATGGCCTTCTCGGTATTCGTCAGTTCAATGGAGATCTCTCCCGAAACCGGCGAAGTGGCAACAAACTCATAATCCGTAGCGGTCGTGGTCAAAGATACAGTCTCGCCGATCTGGGTTCCGCCCACCTTGACCGTAAGTTTTCCATCACCACTCTTGGCTATGGAAGCATTGACTACAATCTTAGACACGGCATCGGTATAATCCGAAGTGGTCAAACTATATTCTTCGGCAGGAGCTCCATCTTTACCAATTTGTGTACCTTTCCCATTAGTTCCCCCGTTAAATCCAATATAGGGTGACGCTGAATACTTCCAGTCCATTGCAGGTTCACCTTTGCCAGTTGCAGTGCCTGCAGGTACATCAGAGCCATTACCTAACTCTTGTGATGCCAAATTCCACAAATAAGGAGCGCCCTCGGCACCGGTCGACGGAGCGGCCTGCTTCAGCGGAACCGAAGCAAGTACAACACCGTCACCCTTCAGATTCAACGTGGCCGTATAGGCGGCATCCGACGTGTTGTTGCCAACAGCCTTCACCGTTACGGTCGTGCCCGATGTGTACTCATGGGTGAACATATCCTTATTGTCTCCCGTAATCTCGAATTCAACCGTCTCCACATTGTTCATCGTAAAGGTCAGTTTCTGAGCTACGGGGTCCGTAGCGGCAAACGTCTTCGGCTGCGTCGTGAAGCTGGCCGATGCAGGGTTCGAATTCTCCGTGATCGAACGTGCTACGACCGTGAAATATTTTCCACTGCCGTTCTGCGAACCGTTATTTACGAACCAACCCTCGACATCAACGGTCTTTCCATCAAAAGAGGAGACGTTCAGATTCTCATTCGGATAGGAAATAGAACCCGTATAGGAGCTATTGAACAGGAATTTTACATTATAATAGGTTTTATCATCCTTCGTGGAGACATCCACCGTTCCGGTCATCTTAACGTACGTAGCCTTCGGAGAGGTCATCATGCCGGTGATATTGTCCGCCGTAACCACAGTCGGAGTCAACGTGGGCATCGTACCTGCGGTAACGGAAACGACATTCACATCTTTGAGCTGCAAAGCATCTCCGTATTTGGTAGCCTCACCCGAAACGGTGACAATGCTGCCCTCGGCAGGAATATCCTTGGCGTTATAACCCATGTATACGAGAATCGCACCCGTCTCGTCCTGCATGACGAAGCCCTGCTGGTAGGTTCCTACAACCGTGGCTCCTTCAACCTCATAAAACTCGCCCGACGTTACGATCTCAGAAATGGAAACCGACGTCGTTTCAGCCGGAGTCAGTTCGGTGCCATTACCGCCCTCGATGAGCTTGAGGTCATCCAGACGAAGGCCATATTGCGATGTGGGACAATTAAAATTGTCGAAACGGATCGAGATCTTATCCGTCGAGGCGGTTGCAGGCAGTTTGAACTCCGAAGTACAGAGATACCAGTTACCGCCGTCTGCAATCTGGTCAACCGTGTAGGTTGCGGGCAGGAATTCCCTACCACCGTTTACCGAAACACCCAGACGAATCGTCGAAGCCTCAACGGGTCCGAATTCCGAAGATTCGCTATAGGCGACTTGCTGGATGGCCGTGAAGGTGAAGGTGAAGCTCTTGCTCGACCCGATGTTAATGTCATTGATATAGAACTTCGACGAAGCCGTGTTCATCGATGCATAGGGAGCCCCCGAAGCAACAGCCAGTTCAGCCTCAGTCGGTTTAAATGCGTTACCGCTGTTGGCAACGGAAGCACTGCTGCCGCCATAAGTGACACCCGACTGATCGTTCAGACCGCCTTTGATCCAGCCGCTATACTCCGTCACTTTCGGCCATCCGTCACCCTTTTCTACATTTGAACCACAGTTCTCCAAATAAAGAGCATTGGTCTGAATGATCGTAACCGTTGCCGAAACAGGACGCTCAAATCCGGCAATCTTGCCCGTGGTCGTCAACGTGGCAACAAACATACGATCCTTGGTGACAGCACCATTCACATTGAATGAAACGGAGGTCGTTCCCGCTTTGCCCGAAGCAGGCGATGCCTGGCAGACCGTACCGTCTCCAGAAGTGATTGTCAGCGTCCAGTCTCCCGAAGATACAACCTCGACAGCCGGAGTCGCGCCGCCCGAATAGCCCACGCTTACCGTAGCAGAGGAGACGCCGTTGACCGTAATGGAGGGTAAGGTGAGGCCCCCATCGTCCGAATCATCCTTCGAACATCCCGTAAAGGCCGCAACGGTCAATACCGAGAAGAACAAGGTTTTCCAAATGTTTACTCTTTTCATAAAAGTGAGTGTTGGTTAAAAATAAAAACTGTAGCCTATTTCTGCGTTATATTTTAAATTATAACATACATAATATCAATATTGCGTCCCCAAAGTTAAAATTAATTCCCGGATCCGCCAAATATTGTAACATTCTTTTAATATATTTGTGGGCATTTTGACCAAATCAACGAATCCGGTCTACGCTCCGGACCAACAACTCGTCCCGAAAAATCGCTCGTGCCGCCAACCACACAAACAAAAGCCCGACGAGCGGCAGGATTATCGTTGCCCGAACCCCGTGCGCCGAAAGCGCCAAATCCGAAACAACCCGGCTCCCCAGATAATAGTAAATGCCCTCCATCACGGCACTCCCCACCAGAAAAACCATCTCTACCACACACATCCGGATCTGAAGCATCCGGCGCCGATAAAGAAACAGCGTCACCAACGGCAGAACCGTGGCCAAAACCAACAGAATGCCCAGGTAAACCGCAGAATGCAACACCTCGCCGTCGGAACCCTTCAACGCAAAGGCATAGAGCCAAAACTCCTCGCCCGAACCCCCGAACCACGCCAGGCGCGTAAACAACGTCACGGACATCAAGACCGTAACGACCAAAAGATAAAGTGTTTGAATCCGTTGTATCATCGTTTACAAGGTTTTGTCGATCAAATATTTGTTGCGGTCCGTCGAATTGCGGTTGATCAACTCCCCCAGGAAACCCGCCAGGAACAGCTGAACGCCCAGAATCACCGCCAGAATCGCCAGATAAAACAAGGGTTGATCCGTCACGGCTCGAAGCGGAAGATCATGAAACTGTTTCCACAGCTTCTCACCGATCAACCAGCACGTCGTCCCTCCGCCCAGCAGAAACATCAACGTCCCCAGACTCCCGAAAAAGTACATCGGAGAACGCCCGAAATGGGTCATGAACAACACCGATATCAGATCCAGATACCCCTTTACCGTACGTTCAAGCCCGAATTTCGAGTGCCCGTACTTGCGGGCATGGTGCTCGACGACCTTCTCGCCGATACGGCGGAATCCCGCCTGCTTGGCCAGAATCGGAATGAAACGATGCATCTCGCCGTATACCTCGATCGATTTGACGACCTTGCGCCGATAGGCCTTCAGTCCGCAGTTGAAGTCGTGGAGCCGGATCCCCGAAGCACGACGCGCCGTCCAGTTGAAGAATTTGCTCGGCCAACGTTTCCCGATCGGGTCGTAGCGCTTCTTCTTCCAACCCGAAACCAGGTCGTAACCATCCTCCAGAATCATCCGACGCAAAGCCGGAATCTCATCCGCCGAGTCCTGAAGATCCGCATCCATCGTGATGACCACCTCCCCCTCGGCCGCCGCAAAACCGCAATACAATGCGGCCGATTTGCCGTAATTGCGGCTGAAACGGATCCCCCGGATGGCCGGATAGCGCTCCTTGAGCATCTCGACGATCTGCCACGAATTATCCGACGAACCGTCATCCACGAAGATCAATTCGTAGCTCAGGTGATTCGCCTGCGCCACACGGTCGACCCATGCCGCCAGCTCGGGCAGCGACTCCTCCTCGTTGTAGAGCGAAACGACCACCGAGATATCCAACCCCTTCATCATGCATTTGCATTATTGTCGTCAGACTCTGCGGAGCCGTCGTTGTCGTTCTGCCGGAAGGGCTGCGGATCCCGGCGCGTATAGGCCGCAATGAAGAGCCCGAAGAATCCGCCCTTGAAGGCCGAACCGACCATCGATCCGAAAATCAGCCACAGCGGTGAGCGCAGCCAGCGGGACATCATCTCCAGCTGATCCGAGGTATAGAAGCCGGTGCTCTCCAGCAACCCGAGTTGTTGCCCCGTCATGGCATCATATTTCGCAGCAAAGAGCCAGTTGGCCGCAACACTCATATAGGCGCCTTCGATAAAGCCCGCACAGAGCATCACTCCGACCATGAAACCCAGACACTTCCCGTACCCGTAGCCATGAGCGCCGTAACGGGAGACCCGAAGCCGCATGAACCACGTCAGCATCAACACAAAAAGAATCAGCGACAACAGCGATAACAAGGCATGCTGCGTGTAAAAGCCCAACGTATCGAATACGATCGCCACAAGAGCCATCAGCACCCCGTAACGTGCGGCATCGTTCCAGAAATTCGTCTTTTCCATCTATTTTGTCTTTTGTTCGTTCTCTTTCCGCTTACGGCCAATCCGGCATCTGCCCGGCCACATTTTCGTTTCCCTTCGCTCCCTCCCCTTCGCTCCTTTCTTCTCTACCTCTCTCGCCCCTCTTTTTCTCTCTCCCTCCCCTTCTCTTCTCGCTCACGCTCTTTCGCCCCCGCCTTTTTCAGCCCCCGCATCGCCTCTTTTTCATGTTGCGGATCCGCGGGCGGCATTTCACGGCATACGGTGCGGCGGGAAGGTCATCACTGCAACTCTCCCTTGCCGACGCGTTGGATCTCGGGTTCGTCACCCGTAAGGTCCACCACCGTCGTGGGGACGTTGTCTCCCATGCCGCCGTCGATGACCATCGAAACCTCGCGACCGTAGCGCTCCTCGATCAATTCGGGATCGGTCGTATACTCCACCACCTGGTCATCATCCTTGACCGAGGCGGTGATCATCGGGCACCCCAACGCCTCAACAACGGCCCGGGCCACCGGGTGGGACGGGATGCGGATGCCGATCGTACGGCGTCGCTCCAGCGCCTTGTCCGGCACCCGCGACGAGGCGGACAGGATGAAGGTGAAGGGACCCGGAAGATTGCGTTTCAGAATCCGAAACGTCGCATTGTCCACCCGGCAATATTCGGAAACCTGCGAAAGATTGTCGAAAACCACGCTCAGAGGTCCGTCCCCACGTCCCCGCAGGCGGCGCAGACGCTCCACGGCCTTGGCCGAACGCAACGAACACCCGAAAGCATAGACGCTGTCGGTGGGATAAATCACGATCCCGTCATGCTCCAGGGCCTCCACGACCCGTTTCAACTCCCTTTCCGAAGGGTTCTGTCCGTAAATCTTCACCAACATGGAACCGCAAATATAGAAAATTTATTTGATTTTTCGCCGATTGAGTTCGGCACTGTAAGCCCGGGCATTGCGATTGTGTTCACCGAGCGTACGGGCAAAGTTGTGATAGCCGTCGAAGGTCGGACGTGCACAGAAAAAAAGATAGTCGTGCTCCTCGAAATCGAGAACCGCTTCGATGGCACTCTTGCCCGGCATGCAGATCGGCGAGGGAGGCAGACCCTTATTTATATAAGTATTGTAGGGTGACGGATATTTCAGGTGTTTGTAGAGGATGCGGCGGAGTCCGAAATCCTGCATGGCATACTTCACCGTGGGGTCCGCCTGCAACGGCATGCCGCGCCGGAGCCGGTTGATGTAGACTCCGGCGATCCGGGGCATTTCATCGGTTTGACGGGTCTCTTCGTAGACGATCGAGGCCAGAGTCATCACCTCCAGACGGCTCAGGCCGCTGCGCTTCCGTCGTGCATCCCGCTCCGGAGTCCAGAAGCGATCGTACTCGCGTTTCATTCGCAGCACGAAGTCTTGCGGCGACACCGTCCAATAGAATTCATACGTGTCGGGAATGAACATCGAGAAGAGCGTCACACTGTCGAATCCCACCTCCTGCGCCATCTTCGGCGAGGTCAGCACCTCCATCCAGGCCGTCGAGTCGGCATCCAGCTGTCGGGAGAGACGCCGGGCCAGCTGAGCCGGAGTGCGCACGTTCTGGAGCGTCACCGGCACGGGAGTCTGCAGTCCGAGTTTGAGCATCCGCACGATCTGAAGAACGCTCATTCCCGGGCGCAGGACATAGTGTCCCGGTTTGAAACCCTGCTCCAGACCGAGGCGGCGGGCATAGCATCGGAAGGCGGCATGGTGACGGATCGCGGGGAGCAGCGAATCGGTCAACATGCCGTACGAAGCCCGCGAACTGATAAAAAGTTCATGCTCCCGTCCGACGGCATTGCCCTTGAACTGAACATACAGACAAACAGCCGCCGCGACCAGAAGAACAACGACTCCCGCACAGAGTCCGAGGATGGTTTTTTTCCGCATTTCGCACAATTTTTTTGCAAAGATAGGAAAATATTCCTACTTTTGCTCCCCGGGTGAGTCTTACACGACCAGCTCCTACAGAATCCCCCAGGCGAGGAATCGAGCAAGGGTATGTGGTTGTAGCGGTGCGATGCAAGTAGCTCACCCTTTTTTATGCCCTGCGGTGTCGGATGTTCCGGCACCGCTTTTTTGCTGGGAGGAGGGGGGGGGAGACAGAGGCGAAGAAGCTGGAAGGCCGTCGGGAAGCGGCGGCGATGGAGGCAGAAGGCAGGGACGAAGAAGCTGGAAGGCAGTCAGGAAGCGGCGGCGATGAAGACAGAAGGCAGGAACGAAGAAGCTGGAAGGCAGTCAGGAAGCGGCGGCGATGGAGACAGAAGACAGGGACGAAGAAGCCGGAAGGCCGCGGCGGAGGCCGTCGGAAAGCGGAGGTCGGAAGGGGTCAATCCGGATTCCGGGTCGCACGGCGGTGTCGCTCCTGCACCTCCCGCCTGTGGAGCGGAGGCAGATGACCCTTGAGATGCCTCCAGACCATCCGCAGGAAACTCCGTGCAAACGGCTCCTTGTAAACCAGGCGGCGCATCCAGCGCAACGACCACCAACGCCGCCACCGAAACCGGATGCTCCGCAGCCGGGAACGGGGAATCACCTCCCGAAACGAGGCTTCGAGCAAGGCTTGCAGAACCCGGTCTTCAAGCGTCCGATTCCGACCGATGGGCGGCATCCACGACTCGTCCAGCCCCAGATATTCGATGCACAACGCCCGGAAACAGTTGGCAAAGGGCTCCATGCCCGACTCCCGGACGGCACGTTCCACGATTGACCAGTCGATGCGTTCGTGATGGTGAGTCACGAAAAGGGTCCAGTCCACCAGATGGCGCACGCCGATCCCGCATGCGGCAAAGTGTCCGGCGGCATGGCGCAGCAAAAACAGGGCCTGAAAGGTGGCCGGAGGTCGGAAAACCGTAATCCCGGCAACCGGAACCGCTTCTCCGGGACTTGCGGCAAGATGTTTGAGCAGGGATTCCAGCCGGCGATTCGAGGCATGTGCCCGGGTATCGAGAAAATCATAATGGTTCTCAACGGGAATATCATCCAGCCGGAAGGTCGTATGGTGCTCCTTCCGCGTATCGACGGCAATCCCCCACTCCCGGGCCAGCAGGGCATCGGCTTCGGCCTGTCGTCCGAAGAGCCAGATGTCGACATCGCCGCACGGCCGGTGTTCGGGAACGGGATAGTCGAGACTCAGGCCGTATCCCTTGAGCAACAGCATCCTGATTCCATGCCGGGCATAGAAGGCGGCCAGTCGGGCCACGCAACGGCGTTGTCGTTCCCAGCGTTGTTCGATCCGTTCGGTTTCGAAGGCCCAGCGCAATCGCAAGGCCCGGGGTGGCTGCAACGCGGCGGGAAGCCGCCCGACAGCCTCCCAGATCAGAGCCGCGACCCCTTGCCGCCGTGCAAGCCGGAAAAGCCGCTCCCACACGGCGGCATCACAGGATGCCAAACCGCGGAGCTCTTCTGCGGGGTGTCCCAGCGCCCGTCTTAAAAGAAGAAACAGCAAGGAGGTAGGATCGTTTGCCTTCATACGGAGATTCGGTTGCCGCAGCCCGTCTGACAAGGCGCCGGCAGGCGGATCCCTCCACAAAAACCGAGCCTCAAAATCACCCGAACGAGAAGAATGACAAATATTTTCCCAAACGAAAATAAAAAGTTATCTTTGTCCAACCGAACCAAGAATTTCCGTTTATGAAAGGTATCGTCCTGGCCGGAGGTTCCGGCACACGCCTCTACCCGATCACCCGGGGAATCAGCAAGCAGCTGCTTCCCATTTTCGACAAACCGATGATCTATTATCCCATCTCGGTGCTGATGCTGGCCGGGATCCGGGAGATCCTGATCATCTCGACACCGGCCGATCTGCCCGGTTTCCAGCGCTTGTTGGGTGACGGTTCCGATTTCGGCGTCCGGTTCGAATATGCCGAGCAGCCCTCGCCCGACGGGCTGGCCCAGGCCTTTCTGATCGGCGAAAAGTTTATCGGCAACGATTCGGTCTGCCTCGTCCTCGGAGACAATATCTTCAACGGAAACGGCTTCTCAGCCATGCTGCACGAAGCCGTGCGATCGGCGGAAGTGGATCACAAGGCTACGGTCTTCGGCTACTGGGTCAGCGATCCCGAACGTTACGGTGTGGCGGAGTTCGACGCTGAGGGCAATTGCCTTTCGATCGAGGAGAAGCCGGCCAAGCCCAAGTCCAACTATGCGGTCGTGGGGCTCTACTTCTACCCCAACAAGGTGGTGGACATCGCCAAACAGATCAAGCCGTCGGCCCGCGGCGAACTGGAGATCACGTCGGTCAACCAGTGGTTTCTCCGCGACGGCGAGCTGAAGGTCCAGACCCTCGGACGGGGTTTTGCATGGCTCGACACCGGGACGCACGATTCGCTGGCCGAGGCCTCGACCTATGTGGAGGTGATCGAGAAACGGCAGGGTCTGAAGATCGCCTGCCTCGAAGGCATCGCCTATCGCAAGGGGTGGATTACGGCCGACAAGATGCGCGAACTGGCCCGGCCGATGCTGAAGAACCAGTACGGGCAGTATCTGCTGAAGGTGGTCGATGAACTGGGACAGACCGGTCAGAGCAATCTTGACTGACATTCAATTCCGACATACAAACATGGAGGTAATCAAAACCGATATCGACGGGGTGGTCATCATTGAGCCCCGCCTCTTCCGCGATGAGCGCGGTTATTTCTTCGAGTCGTTCTCGCAGCGCGATTTTCAGGAGAAGGTCTGCCGGACGGTTTTCGTCCAGGACAACGAGAGCAAGTCGAGTTACGGCGTGCTCCGCGGACTGCACTTTCAGAAGCCGCCCTATGCGCAGTCGAAACTCGTGCGGGTCATCCAGGGGGCCGTATTGGACGTGGCGGTGGATATCCGCAAGGGTTCGCCGACCTTCGGGCAGCATGTGGCCGTGGAACTGACCGGCGAGAATCACCGTCAGTTCTTTATTCCGCGCGGTTTCGCCCACGGATTCAGCGTGCTGACCGACGAGGTGATCTTCCAGTACAAGTGCGACAACTTCTATGCCCCGCAATCGGAGGGGGCGCTGGCCTGGGACGATCCCGATCTGGGGATCGACTGGCGGATTCCGGCCGACCGGGTCCTCCTCTCGGAGAAGGACCGTCATCACAGCCGTCTGCGCGATGCGGAGTGGCTCTTCGATTACCACGAAAAACTCTATTAGGCGATGAAGATTCTTGTAACGGGGGCCAACGGTCAGTTGGGCCGTGAGATGCGCATTGTCAGTCGGGATACGGACCACGACTTTGTCTTTACGGATGTCGTCGAGGCGGAAGGGGTGCAGACGACCAAACTTGATATTACCGATCTGGAGGCAATCCGGCGTATTGTCAAGGAGAAGCAGATCGATTGCGTGGTCAATTGCGCCGCCTATACGAATGTCGACAAGGCGGAGAGTGACGAGGCCTTCTGCCGGGTGTTGAATGCCGAGGCGCCCCGCAATCTGGCCCGGGCCATGAAGGAGGTGAACGGACTGTTGATCCATATCTCTACGGATTACGTCTTTGGCGGCGACCCCTACAATACGCCTTGCCGGGAGGACCAGAAAGGTACTCCGACCGGTGTCTACGGCAAGACCAAGCTTGAAGGGGAGCAGTATATTCTTGCCTCGGGGTGCAAGTATGTCATTCTGCGTACGGCGTGGCTCTATTCGGAGTTCGGGCGGAACTTTGTCAAGACGATGCTCAACCTCACGTCGACCAAACCGCAGTTGAAGGTCGTATTCGACCAGGCCGGCACGCCGACCTATGCCTACGATCTGGCCCTTGCGATCCGGACGATCCTTGCCGATTATGCGGCCAGCGACACGGCACAGGGATACGCCCGAGGCGGAATCTACCACTATTCGAACGAGGGGGTCTGCTCGTGGTTCGACTTTACGAAGGCGATTGCCGCACTGGCCGGAAATACGGCGTGCGACATTCAGCCCTGTCACAGCGACGAGTTCCCCAGTCCGGTCAAGCGTCCGGCCTACTCCGTGCTGGACAAAACCAGGATCAAGGAGACATTCGGCCTTCGGATCCCCTACTGGGTCGATTCGCTGAAGATCTGTATGGACAATCTTCGTCGACAGGCATGACTCCGGCAATCAAAGAGGTGATCTTCTTCTGCTACGGCGATTCGACCAAAGCCTCGACCTGGAGCAATGTTCCCTATCTGTTTGCCCGGACGCTGGAGTCGAAGGGCATCCGGGTCCGAAGAGTCCGTCTGTTGAAGCAGAATCCCTGGGTCTGCGTGTGCAACAGCTTCATCAAGTGGGTCTATCCGCTCTTCTACCCCGGACACGCCTACGGATACATCCGCACCCCTCTCTACCGGAGGCTGGCCCTCCACAAGATCCGACAGGCCGTCAGACGCTACAACAAGGCCGATCTGTGCATCTTCACCTGTTTCGACTTCTGGAATCCCTTCAACGGCATTCCATCGCTGCTTTTCAGCGACTGGACCTATGAAATACTCATCGCGGAGCGGCTGAAACGCCCCCTGTATCCCTTCGAGGAGCGCTATGCCCAATGGCAGGCTCAGGCCATCAATACCGCCGAGGCGGTCGTCTCGCTCTTCCCGGAGTGTGCCCGCTCAATGAAGGCGAAATGGCCCGAAGCCCGGATCTATCACCTGGGAAGCAATGTCGTCAACAACCTCTACGACGGAGTGTTGAACCCCGACGAAACAATCGCCCGGAAAAAGTGCGCCAAACGTATCCTCTTCATCGGGAGCCGGAAATACCAGGAAGGATGCCGGTTGCTTCTGGAGGCCTTCCGCCGGCTTCTGGAGGTGGATGACGAATACCGGCTCGATGTGGTCGGCATGAAGGCCGAACACCTCCCCGGCAACGGGATTCCACCCCATGTCACGTTTCACGGCTATCTGAACAAGGACAACGAACAGCTGCGGCAACGCTATTACGACCTGCTTCTGAATGCCTCCGTATTCGTCAACCCCACCATGGTCTGGGGCGGATACTCCTCAACGATCGAGGCGCTCTATTTCTACACTCCGATCGTCGTGGCGCCCTACGGGGATTTCGTCGCCGAATTCGGCGATCCGCTGGATGTCGGACGCTACAACCGCGAATTCACGCCCGATGCACTGCTCCGCAACCTGCTGGAGGTGCTGAACAGCCCTCGCTACGAAGCCATGTGTCTCCAGGCACACCACCGTACCGAAAATTACACGTGGGACAACTACGTGGACAAACTACTGAATCTGGCACAAAAAAACGTAAAATAACAGCGATCGAACTCAATCATGGCAGACAGACACAACATTCTGATCACGGGAGGAGCCGGCTTCATCGGCTCACATGTCGTGCGGCTCTTCGTCACGAAGTACCCCGATTACCACATCATCAATCTCGACAAGCTGACCTATGCCGGCAATCTGGCCAACCTGCAGGACATTGAGCAACGGCCGAACTACACCTTCGTCCGGGGTGACATCTGTGATTTCGAGACTGTCGAGGAGCTGATGCGCCGCTACGAAATCGACGGCATTATCCATCTGGCGGCCGAAAGTCATGTGGACCGTTCGATCCGCGATCCCTTCACCTTTGCGCGGACAAACGTCCTGGGAACCCTTTCGCTGCTCGAGGCGGCCCGCCGCTGGTGGGAGTCACGTCCCGAGCGCTTCGAAAGCAAACTTTTCTACCACATCTCGACCGACGAGGTTTACGGAGCCCTGGCGTTGACCCATCCCGAGGGGATCAAGCCGCCCTTCTCGACCACGGCCTCCTCGTCGGAGCACCACCTGGCCTACGGCGAGGAGTTCTTCCGCGAAACCACGAAGTACAACCCCCACAGCCCCTATTCGGCTTCGAAGGCTTCGAGCGACCACTTCGTCAGGGCCTACCACGACACCTACGGCATGCCGACCCTGGTGACCAACTGCTCGAACAACTACGGGCCCTATCAGTTTCCCGAGAAGCTGATCCCCCTTTTCATCAACAACATCCGTCACCGTAAGCCGCTGCCCGTCTACGGCAAGGGGGAGAACGTCCGCGACTGGCTCTACGTCGAGGATCACGCCCGGGCCATCGATCTGATCTTCCACCGCGGCCGCGTGGCCGAAACCTACAACATCGGCGGATTCAACGAGTGGAAGAACATCGATCTGATCAAGGTCGTCATCAAAACGGTAGATCGTCTGTTGGGCCGGAAAGAGGGTGAGGACATGGATCTGATCACCTTCGTGACGGACCGCCCGGGCCACGACATGCGTTATGCGATCGATTCCTCGAAGCTGCAGCGCGAACTGGGCTGGGAACCCTCGCTGCAGTTCGAGGAGGGTATCGAGAAGACCGTACGCTGGTATCTGGACAACCAGGCCTGGATGGACCGGATCACCTCCGGCGAATACGAACGCTATTACGAGGAGATGTACGCAAAGCGTTAGCGGCATCGCTCTTGCAGATACGAAAAGGTTCCGCGACCCGAACGGGCCGCGGCACCTTTTGTCTGTCCGGGATCTTACCGATTCCCGGGATCGGAGCCGGGAATCACTCCAGCGTAAAGTCCACACTTCCACGGATATCGTCCGAAGCAACCCCCACGAAGGCCGTAAACTTACCCGCCTCGGCCGTCCAGCAGTCCGCCGTATCATCGTAATAACGCAGCGCCTCGGGGGTGATTTCAAACGTCACGGTCTTCGTTTCTCCCGGTTCGAGCATCACCTTCTCGAAGCCCTTCAACTCCTTGACGGGTCGCGGCAGGGTCGACTCCTCGTCGCCGATATAGAGCTGCACGACCTCGGCACCAGCCCGATCTCCCGTATTGGTCACATCGGCCGTAACATGCAACGAACCCTTGTCACGCAGCGTCGGACGGTCGATCTTCACGTTCCCCACCTCGAAGGTCGTATAGCTCAGACCATGTCCGAAGGCAAAGAGCGGCTTGATCGCCTTGGCATCGTGCCAGCGATACCCCACAAAGAGACTCTCGTTGTATCGTACCGAATCTCCTCCCGGGAACTCGCCCATGACAAAAGCCCCGTTGTCCTCCAGCCGTACGGGGAACGTAAAGGGCAGCTTGCCCGAAGGATTCACCTTGCCGAAGAGTACATCGGCCAGGGCATTTCCCGCCTCCGAGCCCGAGAACCAGGCCTCCACAACGGCCGGAACCTGCTCGATCCACGGCATCGCAACGGCATTGCCCGACACCAGCACCACCGCCAGACGCGGATTTGCCGCCACAAGCGCCTCGATTACACGATCCTGCGCATAGGGCAGTCCGTACTGATCGCGGTCATAGCCTTCACAATCCTGCCGTTTGCTCTTGTTCAGACCTCCCACGAAGATCACCGCATCGGCCTGCTTGGCCGCAGCAACCGCATCGGCTATCAATTGCTCCTCGGAGCGTTTCTCCGAAAGATCCTGTCCCGACATGACACCATCGAACTCCGTCTGAAGATCTCCGACATAACCACGCTCATAAATCACGTCGCACGTCTCGCCCACGGCCGTACGGATCCCCTCCAGCGGCAAGCACTCGTGGCGCACCTTGAGCGACGACGAACCGCCGCCTACGGTCATCATCTTCACGGCATTCTCACCGACAACGAGCAACCGTTTCATCTTCGCAGGATCCAGCGGCAGAACCCCGTTATCGTTCTTCAACAGCACCATACCCTCTCCGGCAATCCGACGTGCCGCGGCCAGATGTTCGGGCGAGTTCAACGATCCGAACGGCTTGTGCGTATTCATCGCCGTGCGGAAGATCAGCCGCAGGACCCGACGCACCTTGTCGTCGAGCGTCTTCTGATCGGCTTCGCCCCGTTTGAGCAGCTCCAGGTAAGGATGAGCCAGATAATAGTTGTCATAGGCGTTGCTGGCACCCCAGTTCATGCCGTTGGTCCACGATCCGAACTCCAGATCGAGTCCGTTTTCAATCGCCTGTTTCGTATCGTGGGCACCGCCCCAATCGGAGATCACCACGCCGTCGAATCCCCATTCACCCTTCAGGATGTCGTTCAACAGATATTGATTGTGGCAGCAATGTTGACCCCGGTATTTGTTATAGGAGCCCATCACGGCCCAGGCACCACCCTCTTCCACGGCCGCCTTGAAGGCCGGAAGGTAGATCTCGTACAGGGCCCGGTCATCGACAATCACATTGACCGACTGGCGATTGGTCTCCTGGTTGTTCAATGCAAAATGTTTCACACAGGCTGCGACACCGTTCTTCTGCACCTCCTGCACATAGGGAACGACCATTCGTGAAGAGAGGTAAGGGTCTTCACCCATATATTCGAAATTACGACCGTTGAGCGGCATGCGGTAGATGTTCACACCGGGACCAAGCAACACATCCTTTTCACGATAGCGGGCCTCTTCGCCGATCGATTTACCGTAAAGCGCCGACATGGCGGGATTCCACGTCGCAGCCAGACATGTCAAAGCCGGGAAAGCCGTACAGGAGTCATTCGTCCATCGCGCTTGATCCCATTCATCCCACAGCACTTCAGGACGGATACCATGAGGACCGTCCGTGCACCACAACTCGGGGATACCGAGGCGCGGGACTCCTGCCGACGAGAATTTCGACTGTGCATGCAGCACGGCGACCTTCTCTTCGAGGGTCATGCGGGACAATGCGTCTTCGATCCGTTCGTCCAGGGAAAGCGATTCGTTCTGATACGGTGCAAGGGTGCTTGAAGCCCCACCGTTTCCGGCACACCCCATCAAGAAGAGGGCCGGCACAACATTGAAAAAGAGTTTGAAGTTCATCAATATTTAGATTTGATTCGTAGTTGATTGCAAAGATAGTAAAGATATTGCGACATTCGTCAAAAAAGCGTCTCCCGGGAAGAAGGAAGTTTTCCATCAGCCGGATTGGAAGGTCTAAAAACAAAAAAGACCAAGAGAAACTCATGGTCTTTTCTTCATTCCGACAAGGCATTGGAAATATCACGATATTTTTTGGGGAGGGAAAGAACTTGCATCGAGTTCACTCATTCATACGGACTTGTGAATTGCATCTCTCCGATGGTTCCTCCAGATTGGTTTTCCTCCTCCGATCGTTTTTTCAGGTTCTTCCTCCGGATTGGTCTTCTCGAAACTGCCTCCCGGATTGGCTCAACTCTGGATCGGTTTCTTACATCCGTCCCTGGTTTAGGCTCTCTGCCCTCGGATTGATTCCTCGGGGTCTCGGATCGGTCTCTCTGGCTCCTCTCTCCAGTTTGGCACCTTCGGTCCCCGGATCGCTCTCTCTGGCTCCCCTCTCCGGTTTGGTCTCTTCGGCCCCCGGATCGCTCTCTGGCTCCCCTCTCCGGTTTGGTCTCTTCGGCCTCGGATCGATCTCTCTGGCTCCCCTCTCCGGTTTGGCTCCTCCGGGCCCCGGAATTATTCGGCGGGCTGAGTGGCCGGCGTCTCAGAAGGTGCCTCTGTTGCCGGTGCCTCGGCGGCCGGAATCTCAGCCTGAGGTATCACAGCCGGAGCCTCCGTCTCCAAGACCCGCTCCTGCAAAGCCTTTGCATCCCGGGCAATCTCCGTATTGCTCTCGGCAACCTTCGAACGATCCATCGCCAACGTCGCGACCAGACTCAACAATACAATGGCTATGGCCATGGCCCACGTGAACTTCTCGAGAAAATTCGTCGTCTCGCGAACTCCCATCACCTGGTTCGAGGCTCCGAAGTTTGCGGCCATGCCGCTCTTGGGATTCTGCACCAAAACCGCGAGAATCACCAAAACACTCGCTACAAGAATCAGTGCAATGCAAATCGTGTATAACATATCCTCAAATTTTAATTATTGTTCT
>CALUKK010000046.1 GCA_944321205.1 uncultured Alistipes sp. | reverse complement strand
GGATCTCTGTGTGGGTTGCCCGGCCGGGGTGCAGCAGGTTGCAATGATCAGAAGGACAAGCAGCGTTCGAAGGCGTCGTAGGGTCATGTTCAGCACCAGGGTTTCGGGTTAGGAGGGGCTGGGCCGGCAGAAGCCTCCCCGGCCCGGAGATCGGTTATCTGCGGGGCTTGAGGTCGTTGCGCCGGGGATTCTTCGGGAACCATCCCTTGGCGACCCGCTTCCGCTGCTCGAAGAGTTCGCCGATCGACCAGAGCGACGAGGCGCCCCAGACGGCCAGCAGCGTTGACCACAGGATGTGCCGCACGGCAATCGAGCCGGCGATGGCCGCAAGTCCCATGACGAGAAAGACCCACCAGATCTTCACGCCGAAATGGTACTCGCCCTTGATGACCAGCGGATGAAACACTCCGATGATCAGAAAGGTGGCGATTCCGATGACAAGTCCCGTCAGATTGTATTGTGTGAGAAGTTCCATACGTGCGTATCAAACCGTTTTTTTCAGCTGTTCGTCCTCCTTGTTTCGCGAACCTGTCGCAGATCCTCACCCGAGGGGCGCTGGAAAATCCGCAGCCCGAATTCCGGAAGCACGGCCAGCAGGTGGTCGAAGATCTCCGACTGCAACGCCTCGTAAGGGATCCACTCCGTCGTGCGCGAGAAGCAGTAGACCTCCAGCGGAAGCCCTTCGGCGGTGGGTTGCAACATTCGGACCATTTGCATCAGATCGGGATGGATGCCCGGGTGGGACTTCATGTAGCGGCGGATGTAATCCCGGAAAATGGACAGATTGACAACCGGTTGGTCGTCGACACAGGCATCGGCCGGAAGGTACCCCTTCTGTCGCAGCGTCTCCAGCTCGCCGGCCGTGCAGAAGTGCACCGTCGAGGCATCGATTGCCAGCGAACGTTTGATGCGACGTCCGCCGGTCTCGCGCATCCCGCGCCAGTTCTGGAACGAGTCGCTCACCAGCGCATAGGGTGGGATCGTCGTGATCGTCTTGTCGAAATTCTGGATCTTGACCGTCGTCAGCGTCACTTCGGTGACATATCCGTCGGCACCGTACTTCTGCATGGTGATCCAGTCTCCGGGGCGCAGCATGTCGTTGGCCGAGAGCTGCACGCCGGCTACCAGTCCCAGGATGCTGTCCCGGAAGATCAACATCAGAACCGCGGCCGAAGCCCCGAGTCCGGCCAGGATCGTCGTGGCGTCGCGGCCGATCAGAATGCTGACGATGAGGATCGCACCGACGCAGAATGCCAGCAGCTTGATCATCTGGTAGATCCCCTTGAGCGGGCGGTTGCGCAGCGTTTCGTGCTGGGCCGAAATATCGTACAGCGTATCGAGAAAGGCGCTCAGCAGCATCAGCACCGCCACGATCAGGTAGATCAGGCACGCCTTGCGGGCAATGTCCAGCGCCAGGGGCAGGTCGTAGAGGGCCGCGCCGAGCAGCAGGTACCAGATGATCGGCGGAATCAACCGGGCCGTGGCACGTAACATCCGGTCGTTGAACAGGTGATCGTCCCACGTTGCCCGGGTGCGCTGGCTGAGACGTTGCAGGGTCGGAATGACCAGGCTGCGGAAGAGTTTTGCCGCCAGCCAGGAGAGCAGGACGATCCCCGCCAGCAGAAGGATCCGTGTGGTCCAGTCGATTGATTCCTTGCTCCAGCCGAAGCCGGCCAGCCAGTCGGCAATCGGTGTATTGAGTTCTTCCATCGTTCGGTTCGGGTTATGCGGCGGGCGGTACAGGCCGGCCCCGCGTGATGTTTTGCCACAAAGATAGAAAAAGTCGGGCGCTGCGGCAAACGAAACCCCGGTTTTCCGGGTCGTTTTTGGCGGATGCCTCCGTACATGCGGAAAAGAGACAAAAAAACGGCCCCCGAAGGGGCCGTCTCCAAGCGAATCCGTACGAGGGCTTAGAAGTTGTACTGCAACATGACCTGTGCCCGGTTGGCATGACCCTCGATATCGTTCATGTCCGTGCGGGTTCCGTACAGGTACTCGGCGGCGATGTGGCAGCGCGGGTTGAGTGCGTAGAAGATGTTGCCGAACATGTATTG
Source organism: uncultured Alistipes sp. (assembly GCA_944321205.1). Taxonomy (GTDB): domain Bacteria; phylum Bacteroidota; class Bacteroidia; order Bacteroidales; family Rikenellaceae; genus Alistipes. The sequence continues at coordinate 9,616 of CALUKK010000046.1, read as the reverse complement.
TCCCTGTTTGTATTCATCGGCGGCATAGTAACCGTGATTCTTCTCGACATTCACCACCGAATAACCTCCCGACACGAACAGCCGCGGGGTGAGGTTGATCTGCGCTGCAGCCTGCCAGCCCCACATCGGCATGGTCTGGATCCGGGCGGCATTCTCGGGATTGGGCGTGAAGTCGAGTCCCGATCCGGTAAGATCCTGGATGTAGGGGGTGATGCCCTCGCCGTAGATGCCGTTCATGAAGAGACGCAGCCACCGGCATGTCTTGATCGTGCCGCTGAACTGTACGCCCCAACCCAGCAGCGAGGTGTTGTTGCCCGTGCGGAGGTTGTGCAGGTACATGTTGCGCAGCACACCCGAAGCCCGGATATGGCTGTCACGGTTGGCTCCCCAGGCATATTGCAGGTAGAGCGGAACGTCCGGAACACGCTGGCGCAGCGAGGCGAAGTTGTCGTTGTAGGTCCCGCTCACCTGCGGCATCTCGGCCGCGATTCCGAAGGTCATGTGGTCGCGGGCGAACGACTTCTCGTAGCGGATCATCGTGGCGAAATTCAGGTTGTAGGCATTCGGGCCCTGGAAATCGATGGTCGTGGGTGCGGCCGTCAGGTCGCAGAAGGTTGTCACGTCACGACCCAGCGTGAAGCCCAGCATCGAAACATAGGCCGAACGGATCCGGGGCGTGTAGCTGCCCGGGGCTCCGCCGCGGAAGTCGGCATCCATGAAGATCACGACGCGACCCAGACTTGCGGTATTCGATATGGCCTTCACGTAGAGACGCGACGTCGAGGCATCCATGGTCAGTTTCTGACGGGTGTCGTAGCTGCCGGCGGTCGAGATGTCGTAGGGGATGAAGTCGAGGTTGTTCGAAATGCCCTCGAAATCATAGGCCGTGCGCATCTGGACGAACCCGCCCACGGCAAAGGAGAAACGATTGTTCTTCGTGGCGAAGATGAACTGCGGCTTCTCGACCTGCTGGAAGCCCGGACGGTGCGTGTCGAGATAGTCCTGCGTGGCGTTGTTCATCGCCTGGTTGTTCATCGCCACGGCTTTCTGAACGGCTCCCGGCGAGTAGTAGATCGTGTCGGTCTGGTGCAACGAAATGAGGTAGACCGTCGGGGAATAGTCGCCGCGCATGGCCTTGCGTTCGTGGCGCTGGGCCGAAGCCGTGCCCGCAAGAAGCAGGGCTACAAGAAGAAGTCGAAATGTTTTCATACGTCTGTAAAAAATGGTTTCGTTAAAATCTTTCCCCTCTCAAGGAGTTGATGTTCATCGCCGTGTTCGCAAGTTATATGCCAAAGAAATTCCGCGGAACTGCAAATTTGCGTATCTTTGTCCTGCCGCCGGAGCGTTTGTCACGCACGGCCGGGTACGATACAATTATTAAAAACAGATTGCACACCGTTCTGTCCAAAAGTTATCCACGAAAACCGTCAGAAGATGCTTTTTACACTGACTTCGATACTTACGCTGGCCGCCTTCGCGGCCGACTGGATCCATTTCCGCCGTCAGCGACGCCGCGGAACGCCCGCCCGCCGGGCATTCATCCTCTGGGCCGTAGCCACCGATCTCCTGCCCCTTGTCTCGATTCTCGTCGGCGCCGTGAGCCGGGACAACGACACTCCGCTGATGCACTTCTACATGTGGCTCTTCTGGGCCTGGATCCTCACCGTCACTCCCCGACTTCTCTATTATGTGTTCCATTTCCTGGGGCTGCGCCGTTCGGGACTTGTGGCGGCGGCCCTGCTGACGCTCTTTTTACTCTGGGGCACGACCCTCGGACGGACCCGTATCCGCGTAAACCGGGTCGAGATCCGCTCCGACCGCATCCCCGAGGCCTTCGACGGATTCCGCTTCGTGCAGTTCTCCGACGCCCACGTCGGAGCGTTGGTCCGGCCGTCCCGTGAGTTGACCCGGCTCTCCGATACGATCAACGCCCTGCGGCCCGATGCCGTCTTCTTTACGGGCGATCTGGTCAACATCCGCTCGTCGGAACTCAACGAACGGACGATGACCCTGCTGCAACGCATCGCAGGACCGGTCTGGTCGGTGACGGGCAACCACGACGTCGGAACCTACATCCGCGATTCGATCCGTTACCCGGCTTCGGTGGAGGCCCGCAAGGTGGTCGAACGTCAGCGGGCGATGGGGTGGTGCGTCCTGGAGGATACGACCGTCTATCTGCGGCGCGGTGCCGACAGCATCTCGCTGACAGGCGTGTCGTTTGATCCCGCCCTGCGGGAGCGCCGGCATGACCGGCATCTTCCGGCCGACAACCTGCCGGCGAGCTATGCCGGGGTCCCCGCGTCGCTCTACAACATCACGCTGGTTCACGTGCCGCAACTCTGGGAGGCCGTCACGGCATTGGGCTACGGCGATCTGACCCTTTCGGGACATGTGCACTCGATGCAGTTCAAGATCCGGCCCTGGGGCCGCGGCTGGTCGCCGGCCGTCTGGATCTACGACCATTGGAGCGGACGCTATGACGAGGGACGTCATACGCTTTATGTCAACGACGGCACGGGATATGTAGCCTATCCGATGCGCCTCGGAGCCTGGCCCGAAGTCACACTCTTTACCTTGAAACGATGCGAATAACACTCTCTTTTGCTACCACGGCCGACGGCTGCCTCGACGATTGTTCCGAACGGCGGCTGATGATCTCCACCCCCGAGGACTGGGCGGCGGTTCTTCGCCTGCGGGCCGGTCAGGAAGCCATTCTGGTCGGTGCCGAGACGCTGCGCCGCGACAATCCGGCTCTGTTGTTGCGGGACCCCGAGGTGCGGGCGCGGCGTGTCGCCGCGGGGTTGCGGCCCGATCTGACGAAGGTGACGCTGACCCGTTCGGGCCGGCTCTCCCCGACGATGAGGTTCTTCACCGAGGGAGATGCTGACTGCTATGTGTTTTCGGCGTGTGAAATCCCCGAACTTGAGCCTTTTGCAACGGTTATCTCAAGCCGGGATCCCATAACGGCGGCCTTCATCGTCACGGAACTCGAGCGGCGCGGCGTGCGGAATCTGCTCGTCGAAGGCGGGGCCGAGGTGCTGCGGATGTTTCTGGAGGAGGGGCTGGCCGACGTCGTACGCCGGGCCGTCAATCCGCATCTGCGGCTCGATGAATCCCACAGGGGGGTGGAGTTCCGCTACGAACCGCCCGAGACGGCATGCCGTACGGTCGAGAACCTCGGAGGTATGGAGGTGCTGACGGCCGTCATACACCCCGATACCACGCAAGAGGATCTGCAATGGTTGACCCGGGCCACCCAGGAGGCGTTCCGCTGTACGCCCAGCGATTCGTGCTACTGCGTCGGGGCGGTCATCGTCCTGCCCGACGGCCGCACCTTCACCGGCTACACCCACGAAACCTCGCCCACGCACCATGCCGAACAGGAGGCCATCGCCAAGGCGTTGGAGGCCGGGGCCGGGGCCGATCTGCACGGTGCCGCGATCTACTCCTCGATGGAGCCCTGCTCGAAACGCAGCAGCGAACCCGAAAGCTGCACGCAGCTGATTCTCCGGTATGGATTTGCACGGGTTATTTTCGCCTGCTATGAGCCCGATTGTTTTGTCCGGTGTCAAGGGGCACGAATGTTGCGTGAAGCCGGAGTCGACGTGAGGGCCTATCCCGAACTTGCACACTCCGTTCTGGAAGCCAATGCGCATTTGAAGTCTTGAAATCGGAACGATTTGTGTTCGTTAAGGATTAAAAATGTTCTAAAATGCCTGTCGGGTGCAAGAATTGTCGTCCGATCGTATATATTTGCAGAATAAACGATTTTCGAACTATGAGAAAAGCTTTCACGATCCTTCTTGCGGCATCGGTGGCGGGCTTGGGCCCGGCCTCCGCATGGGCCCAGCGCGGAGGACAGATGATCTCCCTCGAAGAGGCGATCACCGTGACTCTGACGGAGAATCCCGCCCTGAAGGCCGCCGCCTACGAGGAACGCGCCGCACAACAGCAGCGCCGCGCTGCAATCGGTCTGCGCATGCCGCAGATCAACCTCACGGGCGCATATGCCTACATGCAGAAGGACATAGGTCTGGACTTCAACGACATGAAGGGTCCCGTCAAGGACCTTACGGGCAAGATCCTCGGAAGCGGCATCATCACCGACCCGACGCTTCTGCAGGGTATTCAGGGCTTGCTGAATCCGATGATGAATGCCGACTGGTTCCTCACGCTGCAGGATCAGAGTCTGGGATTTGTGGGCGGCGAGGTGACCCTTCCGATCTGGATGGGCGGCAAGATCAACGCCGCCAACCGCGCCGCGAAGATCAACGAAAAAACCGCCGTCGAGCAGGGAAATCAGACGCGCAATGCCCTGGTTTCGGAGCTTGTTGAGCGTTATTTCGGTCTGGCGCTGGCCCGGCAGGTCGTGACGGTGCGTCAGCAGGTGGTCGACGGCGTACGCCGCCATCTGGAGGATGCCCGGGCTCTGGCCCGAAACGGGATGATCGCCCAGAGCGAACTCCTTTATGTGGAGTTCAAGATGGCCGAGGCCGAACGGGAGTTGGCCAATGCCCGTCTGCAGGTTGAAACCGTCTCAAGCGCCCTGTCGAATACCCTCGGACGTGAGAACGACTGGCAGCCCGTTACGGCGATGTTCATGCTCGAAGAGGTCGAGGAGCTGGCCTATTACCAGGATCTGGCCCAGGCCCGCAACCCGCTGCTCACGCAGGTCTCGCTCAAACGGCAGCTCGCCGAAGAGGGAATGCGGGCCCAGCGTGCGGCCTTTCTGCCGCAGGTGGTGGCCATGGGCGGCGGTTCGTTCTACAACTACCAGGTGGCCGGATTCATCCCCCGCTGGGCCGTGGGCGTCGGGGTCACCATCAAGCTCTTCGACGGTCTGAACCGCGAATACAAGTATTCGGCCGCCCGACAGACCGTGCGGCGCGTCGGCGAGTTGCAGAACAAGGCCGGGCAGGATGTCTCCGTGCTGGTCGAGAAGCTCTACAACCAGATGATGAACTACCGCAACCAGATGACTTCGATCGATGCTTCACTGGCCTTTGCCGAAGAGTATCTGCGGATGAAGAATGCCGCCTTCCTCGAGGGAATGAGTTCGTCGTCGGATCTGATCGATGCCGAGTTGAATCTGGCGGCTGTCCGCACCGAACGCCTGCAGGCCGCCTACAATTACGATCTGCTGCTGGCTCAGCTGCTGGAGGCTGCGGGTATCAGCGAGGAGTTTGCCGCCTATGCCCGTCGCAGCGACGCCCGTCCTGTTCTTTTCGATAAAAAATAATCCATACACGATATGAAACGAAACAACGTTATCGGAATTCTCGTAACCGCCGTGGTCATCATTCTGGCCGTCGTGCTGGTCAGCTGGTATCTGGACAAGCGTACCCCGACGCTGATCCAGGGAACGGTCGAATGTACCACCTACAAGGCTTCGTCGAAGGTCCCCGGACGCATCGACGACATGAAGGTCGAGGAGGGCGAGCATGTCGAGAAGGGGCAGCTGCTCTATACGCTCTCGACGCCCGAGCTGGATGCCAAACTCCAGCAGGCCGAAGCCGTGAAGAGCGCCGCCTCGGCACTGGACCAGGCCGCGCTGGCCGGAGCCCGCGTGCAGCAGATCGAGGCTGCCATGAACATGTGGCAGAAGGCGCAGGCCGGACTGGAGCTGGCCCGCAAGACGCTCGACCGTGTGCAGAACCTCTACGACCAGGGGGTCATCCCGGCCCAGAAACTCGATGAGGCCACGGCCAACTACCAGGCCATGGAGGCTACGGCCCAGGCCGCCAAAGCGCAGTACAACCTGGCCATGGACGGCGCCCGCAAGGAGGACAAGGAGGCTGCCGCCGCCCGCGTCCGCCAGGCCGAAGGGGCCGTGAGCGAGGTCGAATCCTACATCCGTGACGCCATGGTCTATTCGCCCGTTTCGGGAGAGGTCTCGACGATCATCGCCGAACAGGGTGAACTGGTCGGCAGCGGCTATCCCGTCGTGGCGATCCTCGACATGAGCGACATGTGGGTGACGTTCAACGTCAAGGAGACCATGCTCCCCGGCATCAAGATGGGCATGCATCTGGTCGGAAAGGTCCCTGCGCTCGATACGGACGTGGAGTTCGAGGTGACCTACATCGCCCCCCAGGCCGATTTTGCCACCTGTGCCGCAACCCGCACCCAGGGCGGTTTCGACATCCGCACCTTCGCCATCAAGGCCCGTCCCGTCTCCGAGGTGGAGAACATGCGCCCCGGTATGAGCGTTCTTGTCGACTGGGACCAAATCCGGAAATAGACAATGCCCGGATTCTTCCATAACGTCTGTGCCGTTGCACGGCGGGAGACCCGTCGGTTGATCCATCAGCCGATGTATCTGGTGCTGATGGTCATCCTCCCGGTGGTGTCGTTCTCGTTCTTCGCCATCCTGTTCGGGCAGGGCGCCATCCGCAACGTCCCGCTCGCCGTGCTCGATCAGGACAACACGTCGCTCTCGCGCAAGGTCGTGCAGATGATCGATGAAACACCCACGGCCATGATCTCCTACGGCATCCAGGACATGGCCGAAGGCGAACGTCTCATGCGTGAAGGCAAGGTCGTGGCCATCGTTCTGATTCCGCCCTTCTTCGAAAAGTCGATCCTCAGCAACTCGCAGACCCATCTCGAAAACTACGTCTCGGGAACCAACATCACCGTCAACGGCCTCCTCTCGAAGGACATTCAGACCGCCGTGACGACCTTCTCGGCCGGCATTCAGCTGCAGTTGCTCATGAAGCAGGGACTGACCGAAGCGCAGGCCATGGCACAGTTGATGCCCGTGCGTTTCGACAAGCACGTGCTCTTCAACCCGCATATCAACTACGGCTACTATCTGGCCCCGAGTTTCATGCCCATGATGCTGATGATCTTCGTGGTTATGGTCACGATCTTCTCCCTGGGCACCGAACTCAAGAACGCCACCTCGCGCGACTGGATCGATACGGGTGGCGGTTCGGTATGGGCGGCCCTCGTCGGCAAACTGGCCCCGATCACCGCGGTGATGTTCCTTATCTCGCTGGTGATGTTGATCATCAATTTCAAAGTGGTCGGAACCCCGCTGAACGGCAGCCTTGCGGTGATTCTCGTCGGCACGCTGCTCTTCATTCTGAGCTACCAGGCGATCTCGGTGCTGATCGTCTCGCTGCTGGCCAACCTGCGGCTGTCGCTCTCGATCGGAGGCGGATACTCCGTGCTGGCCTTCACCTTCTCGGGTCTTACCTTCCCGATCATGGCCATGTGGGAACCCATGCAGTGGGTGAGCCGGATCTTCCCGTTTACCTACTATACGGACATCTTCATCGATCAGATGCTGCGCGGTACGCCGTGGGTCTATTCGCTGCCCGATCTGGGGTGGATGTCGTTGTTCATTGTCTTACCGTTGCTCTGTCTGGGGCGTCTGAAACGCGTCGCTACGGAGGAAAAATTCTGGGGGAGATTGTGATATGAGTCGTTTTTCAAGACAGATGCGCTCCTACTGGCAGCAGACCGGAGCCGTGATCCGCAACGAATTCCATACGGTCTTCACCGACAAGGGTGTCGTGCTGATTCTGGTCTTCGCGCTGCTGATCTACGCGACGGCCTATTCGCTGGCCTATGGATCGCAGGTGCTGCGCAACGTCCCGATCGGTGTGGTCGACGAGAGCCGCACGCCGACGAGCCGCGCCCTGATCGATGCCTTCAATGCCGGACCGAATACCTACGTCGCCTATACGCCCACGTCGATGGAGGAGGCCAGGGAGTTGTTCCATGCCCGCAAGATCTACGGCGTGGTCTACATCCCCGCCGACTATGAACGATGTCTCTACGGCGGCCAGCAGGCCAACGTGGCCATCTACTGCGACGCCAGCTACTTTCTGATGTACCGGCAGGTCTTCCAGGAGGTTGTCACCTCGATCGGACAGACCGGTGCCATGGTCGAGTTCCAGCGGCTGGTGGCCAAGGGGGCCAACATCCCGCAGGCCCAGGCCACCACACAACCCGTCATCTATCAGTCGCAGAACCTCTTCAACCCCTACCTCGGCTACGGAACCTTCGTCATGCCGGCCATCATCATGGTCATCATCCAGCAGACGATGCTCATCGGCATCGGCATGATCGGCGGCACGTGGCGTGAATTCGGACTCTACCACAAACTCTGCCCGGCGGGACGGCGGCGCATGTCGACCCTTCCGATCGTTGTGGGTCGGGCGCTGGTCTACGCGCTGATCTATGCCGTGACGTGTGCTCTTGTATTGGGGCTGCTCTACCGGCTGTTCCACTTCCCGATGAACGGTAATCCGTGGACCGTCGGAATCTTCATGGTGGCCTACGTGTCGTCTTGCATCGCCATGGGAATTGCCGTCTCGACGCTCTTCCGCTATCGGGAGAACTCGCTGCTGCTGATGCTCTGGACCTCGATCCCCGTGTTGATGGTCAGCGGCGTGTCGTTCCCGCGCGAGGGAATTCCCGAGTGGCTCTACAACCTCGGGCAACTGCTGCCCAGCAGCCACGGTGTCGACGGTTTCATCCGCATCCAGACCATGGGCGCCTCGATGTCGGAGGTCTTCCCCGAGATCAAGTGGCTTATCATCCTTACGATCGTCTACGGCGGTCTGGCCTGCATCGGTATCCATCAGGTCATCCGTCGTGAGCTGCGCCAGCGGCAGGAGGCCCGGATTGCCGAAAAGAACCGGACCGAATAGCCGGTTTGTCGTGCGTCTCCCGGCAGGGATCGGACGAAAGACCCAATGAAAACAGCCGAGCGTCAGCCCGGCTGTTTTCATGTCGATCAGTGGAACATGGGAGGAGGACCGCCCGGACCTTTGCGTCGCGGGGTATCCATCCCTTCGTAATCGCGGATATTCTGCGAGCCTTTCTTGCCAAACCGACGCAGGTTGTAGGTGAACTGCACCATGTAGTAACGTCCGATGACGCTGTTGGTGGCATTCTGCGTCCAGCCCGACCCCGTCGTACGGGCAAAGGCCTGGTTCTGATTCAGCAGGTCGTTCACACCGATCATGATCTCGCCCCGTTGATTGCGGAAGACCTTCTTTCCCAGCCAGGCGTTGCACAGCAGATAGCTCTCCTCATAATCGTTCGTGAAGCCCAGATACTGCGAGTAGGCGGCACTTGCCGTCAGGGTGAAGCCCAACGGGAAGATCAATTTCAGACTTCCCTGGGCCGAGTGGTTGAAATAGCGGTTTTTCGACTTGTCGGCACTCAGCGAGTTGGTCGCCTCGTTGTAGGTACCGTTCCACGAAAGGGTGAAGTCGACATTCTCGGAGATGTTGCTGCCCAGAACGGCCCGGAAATCGTACCCCAGATTCTCGGAATCGTTGCGTTCTCCTCCCGTGATCGTACCGTCGGCATTGACCGTTCCGCCCAGCATGCTCGGCGTCTTGGTGTAGGTTACGCCCGCCATGACATTGAAGTTCGACTGGAGGAACCCGACCGGAAGACCGTAACTCAGATGGGTGCGCAACTGCCAGTATCCGTCGAGATTCGTCTTCGTCGAATAATAGTTCGGCGTATAGAGCTTGTCGTCGATCTGGATCTGGATCGGATTCGAGGTCGAACTCTGCACCAGATGGGTGGCCGTATAGTCCAGGGTGGTGTTCATCGAGAACATCCACATGAAGGTCCGGCCCTTCTCGAC
>CALUKK010000045.1 GCA_944321205.1 uncultured Alistipes sp. | reverse complement strand
GAGCGCCGCGGCCTGCGGTTGCGGCCTGAGCGGCGCGCCGCTGGCCCAGATCGGGGCTGGTGCCGGGTGCGGCGGCGGGTGGCGGGGCTAGGCAGCAGGTGCGGGTACGGGTGCCGAGGCGTACAAGTGCAGGATGAGTTGAATGCCGCTTGCCCGGATCGGGCCCGAAGGCAGGACCGGCAACAGGTGCGGGAACCGGTGGTAGATGCAGGAACCGGCAGCAGTTACGGGAACAGGCAGCAGTTACGGGAACAGGCAACGGGTACGGGATTTGGCGGTGCACAATATCCGTATCATTCAATTAAAGAGGGGCATTCCTCACGGAAAGCCCCTCTCTTTTCTCCGCTCCGGGATTTCGGAAGACTTCGGATTGATTCTCTTGCCCGGGAGGTACGAATCGCGGTTTCTATCCTATCCGCGAATTATTTCCCCCTCCCCCTCCGGAGCCGGATTACTCCAGTTTCAACTCCTTCTTGATCGCCTCGATCTTGGCATCCAGCTCGGAGAGCACCTTGTCGTAGTCCGCTACCGAGGCCAGCGGAGCCTTCACGCCAAAGTAGAACTTGATCTTCGGCTCCGTGCCCGAAGGACGTACCGAAACCTTCGTACCGTCTTCGGTGAACCACTGCAGCACGTTGCTGCGATCCTCCACGATCGGAGTCTTTGCGCCCGTCTTCACGTCGGTTGTCTCCAGCGTCTGGAAATCGTTGATCTTCACAACCGGAGATCCCAGAATCGATTTCGGAGGATTCGCCCGGAAATCCACCATCATCTGCTGGATCTGCTCGGCGCCCTCCTTGCCCTTGCGGACCACCGAAACCAGACCCTCACGGTAGAAGCCGTACTTCACGTAGAGCTCCTGCAACCACTCGAAGAGCGTCAGACCCATGGTATCCTTGGCCCAGGCTGCGGCCTCGGCCGCCAGCGAGCAGGCCGATACGGCATCCTTGTCACGCACGTAGTCACCGCCCAGATAACCGAACGACTCCTCGCCGCCACCGATATACTTCGCCTTGCCTTCGTTCTCGCGGATGATCTTGGCGATGTACTTGAAGCCCGTGAGGCATTCGTAGCACTTCACGCCGAAGTGCTCTGCTACGGCATTGGCCATCTGCGACGTCACGATCGTCTTGACCACATACTGGTTGCCGTCCAGCTCACCCCGTTCGGCCCAGCGCGTCAGCTGGTAGCTCAGCAGAAGCACCAGCGTCTGGTTGCCGTTCAACAACACGTATTCGCCCTTCTTGTTGCGAAGCGCAACGCCGATACGGTCCGAATCGGGGTCCGTGGCCAGCACCAGATCGGCTCCCTCCTTGGCCGCCAGGTCGATGGCCATCGACATCGTCTTGCGCTCCTCGGGATTCGGAGATTCAACGGTCGGGAAGTTGCCGTCGATAACCGACTGCTCCTTGACCATGATCACGTTCGTGAAGCCGAACTTCCGCAGCGAAGCCGGAACCAGACGTACGCCCGCTCCGTGCATCGGCGAGTAGACGATCTTCATGTCATGGTACTTCGCCACGCTCTCGGGCGACAGCGACAGCTCATGGATGCGGCTCAGGTAGATCTCGTCGAACTTCTCGTCCAGAATATGGATATTCTCGGGGTGTTTGCCCGTGAGGACCATGTCGATATCGGTGATTTTCTCCACCTCGGCGATGATGTTCTTGTCATGCGGAGGGGTGACCTGTGCTCCGTCGGTCCAGTAGGCCTTGTAGCCGTTGTACTCCTTGGGGTTGTGCGACGCCGTGACGACCACGCCCGAATGGCACTTCAACTCTCGAATCGCAAAGCTCAACTCGGGGGTCGGACGCAGCGCATCGAACAGATAGACCGTGAAGCCGTTCGAGGCGAAGATATCGGCCACACGCTCGGCGAACATCCGCGAATTGTTGCGGCTGTCGTGGGCCACGGCCACACGCACCTGCTCGCCCGCAAAGTTCTTCTTCAGGTAGTTCGACAGCCCCTGCGTAGCGGTGCCCACCGTATAGACGTTCATGCGGTTCGTTCCTACACCCATGATGCCGCGAAGGCCGCCCGTTCCGAACTCCAGGTCCTTGTAGAAACTTTCGACAAGCTCGTTCATGTCGTTGTCCATCAGATACTTGACCTGTTTTTTCGTCTCCGCGTCATAGTGTCCGTCGAGCCACGACTGAGCTTTCTTCAGAACCATTTGTTCCAATTCGTTTGCCATAATTTCATTGGTTTTATTTATAACATTGACCTCGGTTGTCCCAAAAATTTTATATGCAAATATACGCAATAAAATTCGATTATTCAATATCAACAAGTTAAAATTGCATCGCCTAAAACCGTTGTTTTTCTATATATAAAAAAAGGAGATTTGCAACCCAATTTCGAAAATCTTTTTACAAATTTATTCACAACTTTGCCTTGTCAATAAAGTGCAACCCTTGGACATGTTTAACAATTCGCAGACATATAGCGATATGTGGCAACACTGCCTGGACCGGATCAAGGCCCAGACCTCCGAAGAGGAGTTTCGCAAGTGGTTCCAGCCCATCGTGCCACTCGAATTCGACGGCACGACGCTCCGTCTGAGGGTCCCCAACGAAAGCTACGTCCGTCAGATCGAGAAGAACTACATCCCGTTCCTCAAACCCATCATCTCGCAACTCTACGGTCAGCAGACCCGGCTCCACTACGCCGTGCCCAGAGCCGCAACGCAACCCCTCCCGGTAGCCTCCGATGCCGACACTACGGCCATCGCACAGTTCAACACCCAGACGAATACCGCAAATATAAAAAATCCTTTCGTAATCCCCGGACTCAAGAAGATCGTTATCGATCCGCAGTTGAATCCCAACCTTACGTTTGCGACATTCATCGAGGGTGAGTGCAACCGGCTGGCCCGCTCGGCCGGTATGTCCGTCGCCGTAAATCCCGGGAACAACCCCTTCAATCCACTATATATATATGGTGACTCGGGGCTCGGGAAAACACATATCGTCCAGTCTATCGGACACGAGGTCCGCGAACGGCATCCCGAATTGCAGGTCCTCTATGTCTCGATGAACAAGTTCCAGGCCCAGTTCCAGACCGCATACAAGAACGGCGAGATTCCCGACTTCATCCACTTCTACCAGATGATCGACGTGCTGATTATCGACGACATCCAGGAGCTGAC
>CALUKK010000044.1 GCA_944321205.1 uncultured Alistipes sp. | reverse complement strand
CTTCGTACGCCTCGATGATGCGGCGGTAGAGGGGCAGATTCTCCAACGTCAATTCGACGGTTGCACCCTTTTTGGGGATCCAGATCGGCCCGTAGTTGTCCTGACTCCAGCGTGCCTCCTCCCATTGAGGGAAGACGTCGGTCGACGGGGAATAGATATATTTCCGGATGGAGATCACGTTGCTCGAGGCCTCGATCTTGCGGGCGGCCTCTTCGGTCAGCGACATGTAGTAGGCCGATCCGTTGCCGCTGTACTCCGTGATTCCGAGGTTATCCAGCGCATATTGCGTGAAGGGAGCGTTGGTCTGTACGATGTACGAACTTTGCAGTCCGGGGATATGCTCCTGGGCCGTGCCGTTGACGTAGACCTGCCCGTCGCGGATCACGAGCGAATCACCGGGCAGCGCCACGCAACGCTTGATGTAGTTTTCGCGTTTGTCTACGGGGCGGCTGATGACCGTGTACTTTTCGTTGAGGCGTTTGCGTCCCTCCTGCTTGCCGAAGGACTCCTCGAATCCGCGCAGCACGTCGTAGTAGGTCACCGACTGGTTTTCGAGCAGCACGGTGTCGCCGGCCGGGAAGTTGAAGACCACCACGTCGTTGCGGCGGATGGGCTTGAGTCCCTTCAGGCGGTGATAGGGCCACTTGATGGCCTCGGAGAAGGATTTTTTGGTCTGCGAGAAGGGCATCGTGTGGTGGACGAAGGGGAACGACAGGGGTGTGTTGGGCATCTGGGGGCCGTAGGAGACCTTGCTCACGTAGAGGTAGTCGCCCACGAGCAGCGATTTCTCCATCGACGAGGTGGGGATCACATACATCTGGAAGATGAAGATGTGGACGAGCGAAGCGACAACCGTGGCGAAGATGATGGCGTTGACCCATTCGTAGACGGTCTTGTAGAGTTTGTTTTTCCGACACATCTCCGTGTTGTGCCGCCAGACGTAGCGGTAGAAGAGCTTCGAGATGTAGAGGTCGTAGATGATCGGCAGACCGAGGAGCAACCAGAGATTTCCGGTCCACACGACGAACCAGAGCGTATAAAGCAGGGCGGCCAACGAGAATCCGACCCACTTGTTACCGAAGAAAGCCTTGATTTTATGCATCTTGTAGCGATTGTTTCAACTATTTCAACAGGTCATCCATGCCGTATACACCCTGTTTTCCGCAGAGGAATTCGGCCGCGACGACGGCACCTTGCGCCAGGGTGCGACGATTTTTGATTTCGTGCCGCAGTTCGAGGATGTCGTCCTCCGATTCGTAGGTCACGGTGTGGATTCCAGGTACCATCCCTTCGCGTACGGAGCGGATTTCGATGCAGTCGGCGGGAGTATCTTCGCTGTGTTCCACGCGGTTTGCGGCGTGTTCGATCCCGGGTGCGAAGTTCACCCAGCCGGCTTTGCCCGGAAGGTTCTCGATAATCCCCTCGGCCAGCGTGATGGCTGTACCGCTCGGTGCATCCTTCTTCTGGGTGTGGTGCACCTCCTCGATATGGACCTGGTAGTTGTCGCCGACACGTCCCATGAGAGCGGCCAGCTGACGGTTGAGTCGGAACATGAGGTTCACGCCCAGACAGAAGTTCGAGGCATAGAACAGAGCACCCCCCCGTTCGCGGCAGAGCGTCTGTAACTCGGCGAGACGATCGGTCCAGCCCGTAGTGCCGCTGACGACGGCCACGCCGCACTCCAGACAGGTGCGGATATTGTCATAGGCCGTAGCCGGGGTGGTGAACTCCAGCGCCACGTCCACCCCCTCGAGGTGTGCGGCATCCAACTCTCCGGCATTCTCCTGATCGATGATCAGGGCGACGTCGTGTCCGCGTTCTTTGAGAATCCGTTCTATTTCGCGGCCCATCTTGCCGTATCCGATGATTGCAGCCTTCATAGTGTTTTCGTTCGAAAATTCAGTTCCGACAAAGATACGAATAAATTTGTAAACTGAACGTCGCCGGCGGTGTTTATCGTATGCCGCGAGGCTGGAAGTTTTTCCGGCAGGAGGCTTTCGGGCAAAAATGCCGCCGAGGTTTGCCTCGGCCCGCGACTTTTCGTATCTTTGTCGGAAAAATACCTCCCATGCGTTATTTCATCGAACTCCGCTATCTGGGGGCCGCCTATTGCGGGTGGCAGCGGCAACCCGACCAGCCGTCGGTGCAGCAGACCCTCGAACGGGCTCTGACAACGCTGCTGCGTGAACCGGTCGAGGTGACGGGAGCCGGCCGTACCGATACGGGGGTCAATGCCTCCTACTACGTGGCGCATTTCGACCTCGACCGTCCGATCGACAACCCCGAACAGGTTGTTTACAAGTTGAATTTCCTGCTTCCGGGCGACATTGCGGTCCGGAGTCTGACGGCGGTCCGCGACGATGCCCACGCCCGCTTCCACGCCCGCGAACGCGAATACCGCTATTATATCGAGCCGCACAAGAATCCCTTCACGCGACATCTGACGTGGCAATACTACGTGCCGCTGGATCTCGAACGGATGAACCGCGCGGCGGCCATACTGCTCGAGTATGAGGATTTCACGTCGTTCGCCAAACTTAATTCGAACAACCGGACCAATATCTGTCACGTGCGCCATGCCGCCTGGACTGTCGACGAGCGGGGAGTGTTCTGTTTCACGATCCGTGCGGACCGCTTTCTGCGCAACATGGTGCGGTCGATCGTCGGGACGCTGGTCGATGTAGGCCGGGGGCGCTATACGCCGGAGGATTTTCGCGCGATTGTCGCCAGCCGTGATCTTTCGCGGTCGAGTGCCGGGGCTCCGGCCCAGGGGCTCTTCCTGAGCGACGTGCGCTACCCTGCCGAGATCTTTTCCGGCTGTTCGTGGAAAAGTAATTCTGCGCTTCGCTTGTAGTGGAATAAGAATCGGGCAAAGGTCGAGCGTCCGGAGTGGGAGGCTGAATAGGCTTGATCTTTCTGTGTCCGCTCCCGGCTTAAAAAGCCGGTTTTAGAGGCGACCGGGCCTCACCGGGCCTCCGAAGCAAACGGACGCTCCCGAACCGGAACGAAGGGAATCGGAGACGAGTTTCGGAGGCCAGGTAACGGATTATCGCCCCGAAAAACCGCCTCTTAGGCGGGCCGGCTTAAGAAGTCGGTTTTAGAGGCGGCCGGGCCTCACCGGGTCTCCGAAGCAAACGGACGCTCCCCCTCCCTGGCTTTCAGAAGCAATCGGTTACCCCCCCCCAAAAAAAATACACAAAAGCCACCCCGACAAAGGGTGGCTCTTGCTGTTGCAACCAAATCCGGACCGCTGTCGTTACAGGTGAATCGCGGCTCCGAGGGCCGCCTCGGCCGCCTCCATCACCCCTTCGTTCATCGTCGGGTGGGCATGGATCGTGCGGGCGATCTGGTGGGCCGTGGCGCCCAGACGGCGGGCCAGGGTCGGCTCGGCCAGCATCTCCGTTACGGAGGCTCCTACCAGATGGGCTCCCAGCAGGTGATCCTCCTCGTCGAAGATCAGTTTCACGAATCCGTCGCGATCCCCTGCGGCCGTGGCCTTGCCCGAGGCCGTGAAGGGGAATCGGCCGATCTTGACGGTCAGACCGCGTTCGGCGGCCTGCTGCTCGGTCATGCCCACCGAAGCCACCTCGGGTTGCGTGAAGACGCACGACGGAATGGTCGAGTAGTCGACCGGTTCGGGCGAGAGGCCGCAGATGGCCTCCACGCAGCAGATGCCCTCGGCCGAGGCCACATGGGCCAGTGCCGGTCCCGGCACGATGTCGCCGATGGCGTAGATGCCCGGGACGTTGGTGCGGTAGAAGGCGTCGACATGGATCTTGCCGCGTTCCACTTCGACACCCAGCTCCTCAAGACCGATCCCCTCGATGTTGGCCTGAATACCCACGGCCGACAGCACGACATCGGCCGAGAGGTTCACCGACCCCGCCTCCCCCTCGATCTCCACGTCGCAACGCCCTTCGGCGTTGACACTTACCCGCTTGACGGTTGTCCCGACGAGCACGGCGGCGCGCATCTTGCGGAAGGCTCGCTCCATGGCTTTCGAGACCTCCTCGTCCTCGAGGGGCATCATCCGCGGGAGATACTCGATGACCGTTACCTTGACGCCCAGCGCGGCATAGAACCACGCCAGCTCGCTGCCGATGGCCCCCGAACCGACGACGATCATCGTCTCGGGCAGTCGGGTCATGGCCAGCGCCTGCCGCGAGGTGATCACCCGCTCGCCGTCGACCGGTATGAAGGGCATCTCGCGCGGACGGGCTCCGGTGGCCAGGATGATGTGGTCGGCCTCGTAGAGGGTTCCGTCGACATCGACGTGTCCCGGCGCCGTGAGACGGCCGAAGCCCGGGATCAGGTCGATACCGTTCTTCTTAAGCAGGAACTGCACGCCGCGCGACATGGTTTCGGCCACGGTGCGCGAGCGGACGACGATCTTTTCGAGATTCGGGCGGACCGGGCCGTCGACCTCGAGTCCGTACTGTTCGGCGTGGCTGCAGTAGCCGAAGACCTGGGCGCTTTTCAGCAGTGCCTTGGTGGGGATGCAGCCCCAGTTGAGGCAGACGCCGCCCACGTCGGCCCGCTCCACGAGGGCCACCTTGCGGCCCAGTTGTGCGGCCCGGATGGCGGCCACATAGCCGCCGGGGCCGCTCCCGATGATCAGAATGTCGTATTTCATCTTGTTTTCAGGTTGGTTTCGGAGACTATTTGCGGACGCGCAGCACCTCGCCGTTATCGGCGGCCACGGCGCGTTTCCACTTCTCGTTGTATCCCGGGAACTGGATCTTGTCGGGGATCTGACGTCCGTTTCCGTTATCCACAAAGTGTGCCGCACCGCCCTCTCCATCGAGGAACGACAGCACGTCGCCGTGCTCGCTCTTGACGTTGCCGTCCATGTACTTGACCAGCAGATAGCCGTTGAGCCGCTGCCAGCGGTCGAACAGCTCCTGGGCCGTGGAGACGCTCACTTCGGTGAGGTAGTTGCGGCGGGCCGCCGGCGACATCCTGCCGATGCGGGCCGGGAGGGTCTCCATTTCGGCCAGACGGTCGTTTTCCCACTTGTCCGTCACCTTCCGGATGTCGGCCGAGATCATGTCATAGCGCATGTAGGCGAAGTTCGTGGTACGGTTGAAGAGCCAGAATGCCGATGTGGGCGAATATTCGAGCATCGAGCCGTTGTCCTCGCGGAAACACTCGGGCACCTCCTGGGCCGAGCAGAAGATCGGCGGCAGACACGACGTGGCGGCATCATCGACGCCGAACCACAGCACCCCCGTATCGGCCGGACGGTCCGCACGGGCCTGACCGACGAACCAGAAACCGGTCTGCTGCGTAGCCGTGGCACGTTCGTTGAGGTACTCCACGCCATCGACCTCAAAGGTCATCGGACGCCAGCGATAGGGGCAGTTGTGTCCTCCGGCTCCCAGGTCGCGGGTCATGTCCATCGGCGTCCCCTCGTAGTGGTCGCGCATGCAGTCGAAGAGCTGTTTGGGCGAGACCTTGCGGGCGGGTTTCACCCACAGCGGCAGCCGCTTCTGGAGGTTGTAGCCCATGGCGTAGTCCTGGTATTCGTCCATGCCGTCGGCTACCGTGCGGAAGAAGGCCCACACGCGGGCATCGCAGCTGCGTACGGTGCTGAAGTCGGCCGGGCAGTAGGCGTCGGCGAAGCTGAACTCCTCGTCCTTGCCGTCGAAGTAGCCCATCTCGCGGGCGAACTCCACCACGTCGGGGGCATAGAGGCAGTTTTCGGGGTCATCCATCGGGAAGGTGGTGATGCGGGCCTGGTTGGCGTGTCCCGAGACGTAGCCGTCGGGAATGCGGCGGGCCACCCAGACGATACCGCGGCGGGCATTGCCCCCCTTTCCGTCCTCCTTGTATCCCTTGCCGATGAGCTCCATGATCCAGGCTTCGTTCGGATCGGCGATCGAGAACGACTCGCCGCTCGAGGCGTAGCCCCAGGTGTTGGCCAGTTCGGCGATCACGTGGATGGCCTCGCGGGCCGTACGGGCGCGCTGCAGGGCGATGTAGATCAGCGAGCCGTAGTCGATGCGGCCCGTGGTGTCGACGAGCTCTTCGCGGCCGCCGTAGGTTGTCTCGCCGATGATGAGCGAGTGTTCGTTCATGTTGCCGACGGTGGACCACGTCTGGCGGATCTGCGGAATGTCGCACAGATAGCGTCCCGTGTCCCATTCATGAATGGGGAGTATCTCTCCGGCCTTGTGTTTTCCGCCGGGAGTGTGGTAGAGGGCGCCGTAGAGGGCGTGGGAGTCCGCCGCATAGGTCACCATGACCGAACCGTCGGTCGAGGCGCCCCGGGTGACGATGAAGTTGGTGCAGGCCGATACTGCGCCGTAGCCGGCTACGGCGGCGAGGGCTGCAAGCATCAATCGGAAGTTTTTCATCTTTTTTGAGTTTTGCGTCATAAATGCCCGTAAAGATAGAAAAAAAGCCGGAAAACCATGCAATTCACGCTTCAAAACGCTATCTTTGTTCCGTTTGCAGGCAGGATGCGTGCGTTGCAGCCCACCCTGTCGGCAGCCGATAAAAGGAAAGAATATGCACAGAATCGCGATACTTTTGCTGTTGGGTACCCTTTTGTGGGGATGCGGTCT
Organism: uncultured Alistipes sp.; assembly: GCA_944321205.1. Lineage (GTDB taxonomy): Bacteria > Bacteroidota > Bacteroidia > Bacteroidales > Rikenellaceae > Alistipes. The sequence goes on along the minus strand of CALUKK010000044.1, from coordinate 7,413 downwards.
GAAGGTGGAACGACCGGCGGACGAACTGGTGACGGAGATTTCGATGCCCGAAGGGCAGGAGTTCGCACCGGGAGACATGGTGACGGTTCGGGCCGAAGGGCTTGAATCGGGAGACGAGATCTGGTTCGAGATCTTCTGGGACGAAGGTTCGGTGCATTTTGCTCCGGGAGGATTTGCCAAAGGGGTGCGGGGGATCGTGACGGAACGGACCTCGGAATCGATCACCTTTCTCGTTCCGGGACACTACCCGCCGTCGGATGTTACCGTGCAGCTCTGCCGCGGAGGAGTCTTTCAGACGCTGGGCACGATCCGCACCAGCGACGGCGAACAGCATGAACCGGCCCTCTATACGCTTACCCCGACACTTGCGGGAGGAACCGGGATCACCCGCTATTCGATGTACGGGTCGGCCGCAATGCGCAAGGAGGTGCTGACGACCGATCAGCCGTTGACGTGCGTGGTGGGGAGCATCGGCTCCGGCCTGGCCTGCGGCGTGTCGGACGACCGGCTTGTGGAGGTGGATCTCATCACCCGTTATACGCGGGAGTTGGGCGAGGGGTACCTGCTTGTAGGTGCGGCCTCCGAATCGACCGTGGTCGGGTTCTGCGGCCGCGACGACCGGCTCTTCCTCTCAGGAGGAGACACACAACCCTATTCATGGCAGCTGCCCGAGGGGGTTACCCTCGAGCAGATTGTCCGCCAACCGTTCGTCTATGCCTTCCAGTCCCTGTTGCTGACGGTTCGCAACGACGACGGAACCCTTTCGCCGTTGGTTTTGCCGTTGTCCGGAGGTTCCAGGGCGCTGCTTGGCGAGGCTGTCGAATCGGAGACGCTGCTCCCCTACTGGTTGATGAAGCCTGCTTCCGACAATCCCGAACGGCTCGAACGCGTGGGCGGTTATGCCGTCCTGCACGGTGACAATACCTGGTTCCAGCCGCTCGACCCCACGACGCTCACGCTGGCCCCGACCCATGAGGAGGCCGACCTTGTGATCCCGGGACGACTCCTGGCAATGACTCAGTGCACGGTTCCAGCCGAAGCGGCGGAGGACAATCCGCAGCCTGCGGTCCGGATCGGTGTGTTGTGCGCCACCGATCAGGGACGTGAAGCGAAGATCTGCGATCCGGCCTCCCGCTCGGCTTCCCCGGTTCTGACCGATGTCGATCTGTCGGCCGTGACGGGGCTCTTCTTCGCACAGTGACTCTGCGGGCCGGATGCGTGATTTTCCGGGCAAGAGGCTCCGAGTTGCGGGATTTTTGCCTATTTTTACATCGAAAAACGAAATGACATGTCGGAAATCGTAAACCATTTGTCCCGGATCCGCGCGACGCTCCCTGCGGGAATGACGCTCGTTGCGGTGTCGAAAACCCATCCCGCGGAGATGATCCGCCAGGCCTATGAGGCCGGACAGCGCCTCTTCGGCGAAAGCCGCCCCCAGGAGCTGCGCGAGAAGTACGAATTGCTGCCCAAGGATATCGAGTGGCACATGATCGGCCACCTGCAGACCAACAAGATCAAATACATCGCGCCGTTCGTGGCGATGATTCAGTCGGTGGACAGCGCGCGGCTGGCCGAGGCCATCCAGAAGGAGGCTCTCAAGTGCAACCGCGTGATCGACATTCTGCTGGAGATCCACGTGGCCCGGGAGGAGACCAAAACGGGCTGGAACCTCGACGAATTGCGCGACTACCTCGCCTCGAACCCCTTTGCGGCGCTTCCCAACCTGCGCGTGCGCGGGGTGATGGGCATCGCCACCAACACCGACGACGAGACGGTCGTCCGTCATGACTTCGAGGCGTTGCGCCGCTGCTTCGAGCTGCTTCGGCCGCAGTTCGGGGAGGCGTTCGACACCCTTTCAATGGGCATGTCGCACGATTACCTGCTGGCCGTCGACTGCGGTTCGACGATGGTGAGGGTCGGGTCGTCGATCTTCGGCGAACGCGACTATTCGAAATGACCTCATCCGGCGAGGGGTCTCCGGAGAAAATGACCCTGCCGCGGGATGGCCTCCGGCGGCAACACCTTAAATAATTGGAAGCATATGAAGATCGGATTCATCGGATTCGGAAACATGGCCCAGGCTCTGGCCCGCGGACTGGTGCGCGGCGGGGCCGTCGAGGCCGCCGACATCGGGGCCTGTGCCCGCGATCGGGCCAAACTGCAACGCAATACGGAGCCATACGGTTTCCGGGCTTTTGACACCTCGGCCGAGGTTGCGGCCTTTGCCGATGTGGTTGTTATTGCCGTGAAACCCTATCAGGTCGAGGGTGTCGTCACTCCGATCCGGGAGGCCTTGAAGACAAAGACGGTTGTTTCGGTGGCGGCCGGTGTGACGTTCGACGATTACGAACGGATGCTTGCTCCCGGCACGGCACACCTGAGCACGTGCCCCAATACGCCGGTTGCCGTCTGCGAGGGCATTGTCGTTTTCGAACGACGTCATTCGCTCACTCCCGAACAGCAGGCTTCGCTCGAGGAGCTCTTTTCGCACGTGGGGCTGGTGCTGTCGGTCGACACCCCGCTGCTGGGCATGGCCGGCACGATCTGCGGTTGCAGTCCGGCCTTTGTGGCGATGTTCATCGAGGCGTTGGGCGATGCGGCGGTCAAACACGGTATTCCGCGGGCCGATGCCTACCGGATGGTGAGCCAGATGGTTGTCGGCACGGGCAAGCTGCAGCTCGAAACGGGGGAGCATCCCGGAGCCATGAAGGATGCGGTCTGCTCGCCGGGCGGCACGACGATCGTCGGTGTCGGGGAGCTTGAGCAACGGGGATTCCGGGGAGCCGTCATTGCGGCCATTGATGCCATCGATGTGAAGATGCGCAAGAAGTAGACCGTTTCGGCGGACTCCGGGGTGTCGGTGTCTCGAACCGGAGTTGGTCCTCTGCCACTTTTAGGAAAAACCCGGGCTTCGAATCTTCGAAGCCCGGGTTTTTCCCTATGGAGGGGATCTACGCTCTGCGGAAGTTGCCGGAGACCCCGGCCCGATTTGACGCCTCCCCCTTCTCTCGATTACCGGACGCGCAACGTGCGTCCGATGCGCAGAATGGTGGTCGACTTGATGCCGTTCAGCCGGCAGATGTTCGAGACCGTGGTGCCGTAACGACGGGCCAGGGCGCCGAGCGTATCGCCCGAACGGATCTTGTGATAACGCATGGCGGCCTTTTCGGCAGCCTCTTTCTTGTCCTGCTCCTCGTTGGCGATTTCATCCTCGAAATCCTGCCCGGCATTGGAGTAGATACTGAAGAAGGATTTCTTCAGCAGGAAGGTTTCACGACACAGCATGCCGTTCTTGAAGTCGATCAGCCGTTCGGGGTCGAAGGCCTGCCCGTAGTAACGGGTCTCGAAGTGCAGATGGGGTCCGGTCGAACGGCCTGTCGAACCACCCTTTCCGATGACATGTCCGGCCTCGACCCAGTCTCCGGGCTTCACCAGCCGTTCCGAGAGGTGGCCGTAGTAGGTCTCCAGTCCGTTGTCGTGGCGGATGATGACCAGATTGCCGTATCCGCTGACATATTGCGAGATCCGTACCCGTCCGCAGAAGGTCGCATAGACCGGTTCTCCCATCTTGAGCGGCAGGTCGACACCCTGGTGACGGCGTCCGCGGCGCGGTCCGTACTTGCCGCGGGGATTTACCGCCCCCTTGTAGGGATAGTGGTAACTCTTCGTCGAGTCGATCAGGTCGATGACCACCGATTGGGGCATGGCCGAGATGTCGACATCCCGATAAGGGAATAGCGACATTGTATCCCAGTATTTTTCGAAGATCGTGCTGTCGCGGGCCACGGCGCGGTTACGGACATATTTCCAGGTGTTGTTTCCGTAGAGAATGACGTAGAGGGCGTCGTTTCCGGAGTTGAGCGTGTCGATGACGGTCAGACCGTCGGTATCGAAGGTCGATTCGATCTGCTTGCGGCGCAGGCGCAGTTGCAGGTTGGCTACCGAATCGGCGGCGGCCTGTTCGGGATCGATCTCGACGGCCGGGGTTGTGGCCCGGGCCGAACGGACTTCGAGTTGCGACTGCATGTTGTCGAGCAGGGTCTGGAGCGAATCGAGAGCAACGCTCTGTATGTCGGAGAGACGGCGCAGCGAGTCGGCCTCGGCCATTGCCTCGACGGTTTGTTCCTGGAGTTGGGCCCGCGAGGGGCGTGGTGAACGGGCTTCGGCCGTGAGGGCCGGCAGGAGTGCCACGAAGGGCAGCAGGTATTTTTTCATCTTCTTCTTTTAGCGTTTCGGTTTCATGAATGCCGCTGCGGTGAAGGGCTTCCTTACCCTCCCCGCCGTTGCTTTCAGCCTCGCTTGAGCAACTTTTCGGCAGCTTCGAGCTGATGGTAGAACTCCTCGCCGAAGCGACGGATGATCGGCTCGCGCAGCGCCTTGTAGACCGGGATCCCCAGCCTTGCACCGCATTTGCGGGCCGGGGCACAGACCGACCAGCGGTGGTAGTTCAGTCCGAGGGTACCGTTCGAGAAGCGCATCACGCGGATCGGATACAGATGACACGAGATCGGCTTGCGGAACGGCGTCTTGCCCTCCATCCAGGCCTTCTCGATGGCACAGAGCGTCACGCCGTTTTCGCGGTAGGTGTAGGCGCATTCGGCACCGTTGATGAGCGGCGTGGTCCGGTCACCCTCCTCGTCAAGGACCATGAAGCTCTGTTGCTCGACGGCCTCCACCCCCTCGCCGGTCATGTAGGGACGGTAGTTCGGATATTCGCGGCGGAGAATCTCCTCCTCATCGGCTTCGAGCGGGGCTCCGGCGTTTCCTTCGACGCAGCAGATACCCTTGCACTGGGCCAGATCGCACGCGAAACATTCACGCAGCAGATCGACGCTTACGATCTTGTCGTCAATCTCGATCATTTGCGGCACGTATCGGCGATAATCAGATCATACAGCTCGCCCAGCGAGAGCCCCATGGCACGGGCCTGTTTGGGAACGATGCTCCCGGCGCTCATCCCCGGAATGGAGTTCAGCTCGATGAAATAGGGCTTGCCGGAGGGGGTGACGATGAAGTCGACCCGCACGACGCCCGAGCAGCGGCATGCGCGGTAGGCTTCGCGCGTCATGCGGTTCAGCTCGGAACGTACCTCGTCCGGAATCGGTGCCGGAGTGATCTCTTCGGAGCGCCCGGCCGTGTATTTGGCCTCGTAGTCGAAGAAGTCGTTCTTCGGAACGATCTCCGTAATGGGGAAGATGTATTCCCGCTCGCGTGTAACGAGAATCCCGCATCCCATCTCACGGCCCGTGATGCACTCCTCGATGAGGATCTCGTCACCCTGGGCGAAGGCGGCCTCGACGGCTGCGGGAAGCTCCCCGGCCGTGTGGACCTTCGTGACGCCGAACGACGAACCGTTGGCATTGGGTTTCACGAAGAGCGGGAGCCCCAGGTCGGCGACAATGGCTTCGGCATCCCACGCCTCACCGCGGCGCAGGAAGTGCTCGCGGGCCAGGTTGACGCGCCCGGCCAGCGTGCGCTTGGTGGTGATCTTGTCGAAGGTGACGACCGACGAGACCATCGAGCACGACGAATAGGGAATGCCCATCATGTCGAGATAGCCCTGCAGACGTCCGTCCTCGCCCGGCGTGCCGTGGATGAGGATCAGCGCGTAGTCGAACTCCTTGCGATGTCCGTCGATCGTGATCGAGAAGTCGTTCTTGTCAACCTGCCATTGCCGGCCGTCGGGCGTCGTATGGTGCCAGTCGCGGTGGTGGAGGTCGATGACCGTGATGTCGTATTTCGAGTGATCGAGTGCCGCTTCGATCTGCGCGGCACTTTGCAGGGCGATCTCCCGTTCGGGAGAGTCGCCGCCCGCCAGAAGGGCGATCTTCAAACGTGTCATTTTCAGGGATTGTATATGTCTTTGTATCGGAATTCGAAAATCTCCTGCACCATCCGTGCGAACTGCTGCGCCTCGACGTGTCCGGCATCGATGCGCAGCACGGCGTTGAAGTCGTTCAGCGCCGGGCCCCATTCGCTGAGCCGGTAGTGGAGTTTGCCGCGTTCGAGCAGCAGCCCGACATCGTCGGGACGTGCGGCCAGCTGCGCGGTGAGGGCCGCGATGCGGGTTGCGGGGCTCCAGAGCCCCTTTTTGCGGATGTATTCGAGGACCTTCGGGTCGAGCAGCATCGAAACATCCTCCCCCCGGGCGATCCGTTCCCGGATCTGCGTGGCGGCGAAGTCCTGCAACGGAGCCTCATTGAGCCGCGTGATCCGGTCCTCGAATTCCGAAACGCCCTCGTCTCCGCGCCGCGGATAGACGAAGACCGGATATTCGAGGATCCTGTCATACTCCTTCCATCCGGAGAGTCGTGCAAGCTGGTCGCTGCCCATCAGGATCGAGAAGGTCATCTCCGCACCGAAATTCTCCTGGAGATAACGCAGCGTATCAATCGTGTAGGAGGGTTTCGGCAGGAGCATCTCCACGACCGAAGGCTTGATCCGATCGGGATATTTCGAGTCGGCGCAGGCGATTTCGGCCATTTCGAAGCGGTCGAGTTCGGGAGCCAGCTCCTCCTCCTGCTTGTAGGGACTTTGGGGCGAGACGATCATGGCCACCTCGTCGCAGAGCCCCGCGTCGAGAACATGCTCGGCCAGCGCGATGTGACCCTTGTGAATCGGGTTGAACGACCCGAAATAGAGCATTTCGCGTTTCATGGGACTATCGGGCAAAGAATTCATCGAGAATAGTACAGGCTTCGGCCACGGCCTCTTCCAGACGGTCATTGACCACCACATGGTCGAACTGCGGAGCCTTCGTCAGTTCGAATTCGGCCTTGGCCACGCGACGTTCGATGGCTTCGGGGGCATCCGTGCCGCGCGCAACGAGCCGACGCCGCAACTCCTCGATCGAGGGGGGCATGATGAAGACCGAACAGGCCTCCTGGCCGAAGATCCGCTTGAGGTGGATGCCACCCATGACGTCGACATCGAAGACAATGACATGGCCCTTGTTCCAGATGCGCTCCACTTCGCTGCGCAGCGTACCGTAACAGGTTCCCTTGTAGACCTCCTCCCACTCCACGAAGCGGCCCTCGGCCACGGCCCGGGCAAACTCCTCCTGCGAAAGGAAGTGGTAATCCACGCCGTTGCGCTCTTCGCCGCGCGGTGCGCGGCTTGTTGCCGAGATCGAGAACTCCAGCTGCGGATAGCGGCGCAGCAGCTCCTTGACGATAGTCGTCTTGCCCGAACCGCTCGGCGCTGAAAATATGATGACTTTTCCCATTTTGGTATCTCTTGTCTATATATAGGTACTCTCTCCGCAGGGAACGGATCGGCCCGGTATTCTGCCGGTTGTTTTCCCGGGTCCGGCATCCCGGAGCCCCCCCTTCCTCGGTGGACTCCTTACAGAATGTTGAGGACCTGCTCCTTGATCTTCTCCAGTTCGTCCTTCATCTTGACGACGAGGATTTG
>CALUKK010000043.1 GCA_944321205.1 uncultured Alistipes sp. | reverse complement strand
TCAACCCTTGAACCGCGCCTGGTATGGGAGCAGTTCGATGCCATTACCCAGGTTCCGCGCCCTTCGAAGAAGGAGGGGAAGATCATCGATTATCTGGTCCGTTTTGCCCGGGAACACGGGATCGAGTACCAGAAGGATGCCATCGGCAACGTGGTGATGCGTAAGCCGGCGACACCGGGCTTTGAGGATCATCCGGCGGTGATTCTGCAGGCGCACATGGACATGGTCTGCGAGAAGAATTCGGACGTGGAGTTCGACTTCGAGAACGATCCGATCCGCACGCGCATTGACGGCGAGTGGGTGAAGGCCGAGGGAACGACGCTGGGCGCCGACTGCGGCATCGGTATGGCTGCGGCATTGGCGGCGCTGCTTGACGGGGAGTTGCAGCACGGACCGCTTGAGGCGCTGTTCACGGTCGACGAGGAGACGGGACTCACCGGGGCCTTCGAACTGGGCGAGGGGATGCTTACGGGCAAATACCTCATCAATCTGGATTCGGAGGACGAGGGAGAACTTTTCATCGGCTGTGCGGGGGGCATCGACACCATTGCGACGTTCCACTATACGATGGAGCCGGCTCCGAAGAACTATTCGTTCTATCGGGTGGATGTTTCGGACCTGCTGGGCGGACACTCGGGTGATGATATCGACAAGGGACGCGTCAATTCGAACAAGACGGTGGCGCGGCTGCTGTGGGAAGGGATGCAGTCGTGCGAGTTGCGTCTGAGCTACTTCAGCGGCGGCAACCTGCGGAATGCGATTCCGCGCGAAGCCTACGCCATTTTCGGGGTTCCGACGCATCTGAAGGGGGATTTTGAGAAGCGTTACCGGCTTTTTGCGGCGGATCTTGAGGCCGAATTCCGTTATCGGGAGCCGAACTTCAAGATCACGCTCAACGAGATGCCGCAGGTCGAGGAGGTGCTCGATGCGCGGACGCAGTTCGGACTGGTCTATTCGCTGGTGGGGGTGCCCAACGGGGTTGTTGCCATGTCGTTTGCGGTACCGGGTCTGGTGGAGACCTCGACGAACCTCGCCTCGGTGAAGTTCGAGGGGAACGACCGCATCGTGGTGACCTCGTCGCAGCGGTCGTCCGTGGAGAGTGCCAAGACCTATGTGATGCAGATGGTCGAGTCGGTCTTCGCGCTGGCGGGCGCGGACGTAGCCCATTCGGACGGCTATCCGGGCTGGACCCCGAATCCTTCGTCGCACCTGCTGAAGGTGACCGAGGAGGCCTATGAGCGGTTGTTCTCGACGAAACCCAAGGTTCGGGCCATCCATGCGGGTCTGGAGTGCGGACTGTTCCTGGAGAAGTATCCCGACCTGGAGATGGTATCGTTCGGACCGACGCTGCGGGGTGTCCACTCGCCCGACGAACGGCTGGAGATCGCCACGGTCATGAAGTTCTGGAAACTGCTGTGCGAGACGCTTCGGACGCTCTGACGCCGGCGAGGCGATTTGTCTGAATTCCTGCGGGGCTCCGGTCAATCAGACCGGGGCCCCGCCTGTTTTCGATCGGCGACAGCCGGTACGTCGGTTCCGCAATGGGCTCATGGCGGTCTCAGAAGGGCTTTGTGGTGACTTCGGAATGGTTCTGCAACGGTCTCAGAAGGGCTTCATGGTGGCTTCGGAATGGTTCTGCTGCGGCCTCAAGAGGGCTTCTGCGGGGCTCTTCATGGAAATGTAACCGTTTTGTTGCGGCCGTGCAATATCTGTTTCAGACCTTTGCCGACACAACGCACGATGCATATGAAGAGATTCGCCCTCTCCCTGATCCTGTTATCCATGATATCGATACTTGTGACGGAAGCCGCGCAAACCGTCGCCCGGGATTCGCTTTACCCGCCGGCCTCGACTCTCCCGGCCGCCTCGACAGTCCCGGCTACTCCGGCCAAGGAGCCGACCTTTATGGTGCAGCTCCACGGCACGGTGCGGGCGAAATTCGAATATCAGCCGGATCTGGGTAAAAGCCGCTTCGAGGTGCGCAATGCGCGCTTCAGCCTTTCGGGCAGCGTCACCCCGCTGGTGAACTACAAGGCGGAGATCGATCTTTCGGACGAGGGATCGATCAAGATGCTGGACGCCTACGCACGGCTGAATATGCTCCAACGGCGACTGCGGTTCACGATCGGCCAGATGCGCGTACCCTTTACGATCGATGCCCACCGCTCGCCCCACGAACAGTTCTTTGCCAACCGCTCGTTTATCGCCAAACAGGCTGGCAACGTGCGTGATGTAGGTGCCACGCTGTCGTGGAGTTTCGGACGGCGGGTTCCGGTGACGCTCGAAGGGGGGCTATTCAACGGTTCGGGACTGACCAACCAGAAGGACTACTGGACGCAATCGTTCAACTATTCGGTCAAGGCGACCCTGCGCTTTTGGGAGCGGGTGAACCTCTCGCTGAGCCTCCAGAAGACCCACCCGGACCGGGTCGACATCCACATGTACGACCTCGGCGCCTACTATGAACACCGTCTGTGGCACATCGAGGCGGAGTACCTTCGCAAGGAGTATGCTTCGGGGTCGTTTCCGGGTGTGAACGTGGTGGATGCCTTTGTCTGCCGTGACCTGCCGCTGCGGAGCCGGGCACTTCGCCGGATCTCGCTGCTGGCGCGCTACGACTACCTGTCGGACCACAGCACGGGAGTTGCGGGACCGGACGGAGAGCTGCTTGCCGACGATCCCGAACGCCACCGTGTGACGGGCGGCGTGACGTTCGGCCTGGGACTTCCCTTCCAGGCAGACCTGCGGCTCAACTACGAAGCCTATTTCTATCGGGCAACGGCGACTCCGGCCCTTTCCGAACAGGATAAGATCGTGATGGAATTCATGGTTCGTTTCTGAGGCTGCGGGCTGAAAAACACCCCGAACCCTTTCGATATTGCCATATTTCGTTACCTTTGTATATGAAAAGGTTTCTCGTGGTATGTCGAAAGGGCGTATTCTACTCTTTGTTTTGGTCTTGTTGAGCCAGCTGTCACCCCGGCGGGCCGATGCCCAGCGACACCCCGATGACGAATATTACCCCTATGCCGAACGCGAGCGTCCCCTTCCGCGTCTGGAGACGGATACGACCCTTTTCTACCGGGCCGTCCAGCAGTCGACGGATCTTTACGGGAAGCATACGGATTTCAC
>CALUKK010000042.1 GCA_944321205.1 uncultured Alistipes sp. | reverse complement strand
CATGAAGGTCCGGCCCTTCTCGACGTTCGAATTCACGTAGTGGAAATTCACCCGGTGGGCATACGTGGGACGCAGATACTTGTTACCGTGGGTGATGTTCTGGGCATCCGAGACATCGAAGACACTTTGCAGATCGGTGACTCCCGGACTGTCCGTATAGGAGGAGATGAAGAGCCGCAGCGTATTCTCGCGGTTGATGTTCAACTCGCCCATCATGAAGTAGGTCACGTTGTCGTACGAGTGGGAGATCTTTTCCGATTCTCCGCGTACGACTTCGCCGTCGAGCGTCGAGCGCTGGTAGTAGACGTTGGCGATGAAACGGCTGCGGTCCTTTGCATAGCGGAAACCCGGACCGACGCTTTGGGTCAGATAGCCGCTCCGGTAGGAGTTTGACAGCTGTGGATTGAGTGTTCCGCCCGTAAAGGTATCGTCTTCGGTTACGTAGGACTTCTTGTCCCGCTCTTGCGAGTTGTAGGACATACGGTACTGGAGGCTCACCTGTGAGTATTTCGCAACGGGTTCCGTGTAGGTAAAGTTTCCGCGTACACTGTATGACGATGACGGTGCCACATTGCGCAGATAACGCCTTGTCAAATAGTCCGTGTAGTCCCAGACAAAGGGGATCTCTCCTTCGATGCCAGTCATCTCCTCGGGTCGCTCCGGCTGGCTGCCCAGTTCGTTGGACCAGGAATTCGAGTTGTTTTTGCTGTCCGCGTAGCTGAACGAACCGTCAAGGGTGATCGTGCGGCCGTCCTTGCCCAGTTTGGCGCGGTAGACGGCACTTGCTCCGAGGTTATAGCCGTACTGCCGGCTGTCGCTGTAATTGTCCGTATAGCTGTAGCCGCTGCCGCCCATCGACGGATCGCCAAATTGCCAACCCGTCGTCTGACTCCAGGGATCGCTCGACTGGTAGCTGAATCGAGGCCGGATCATCAGGTTCTGGTTTTCGGAAATCTTCCACTCCAGGCGGGCATTGAAACGGTGATTGTTGCCTTTCGTGTCGGAATAGCCGCGTGTCATCAACGTGTCGAGCAGCATCGGGGCCTCGTACCATTTGTCAACGGTCGAGCGGTTTTCCGTATTGGTATTGTTGAAGAAGTAGCTGCCCTGAACCGATACCTGATCGCGTTTTCCCCACGTGTCGGAGTAGTTGACACCCAGTGCCTTGACCGTGGCTACACCGCTTTGCGGGCGCATCATGTACTGACCCACGCCGCCGCGGCGTCCGCCACCGCCGCCCGAGACGCCCAGAATATCCTCGAACGAGAAATTCTGCTGGTTGACGTTGTTGAAGAGTCCGATGAACGAGATGCGGCTGTCACCCGTGAAGATATTGGCGTTACCGCCGGCCAGATACTTGAAACGATCTTCGGTCTCGGTATCGGCATCATATCCGAAGCCGGCATAGAATTTTCCGAACTGTCCCTGACGCATGCCGGGTTTGGTGACGATGTTGAGAGCCTTGTATCCCTCACCGTCGTCCATGCCCGAGAACTCCGCGGCATCGGAGAGCTTGTTGTAGACCTCCACGCGTTCCACGGCTTCGGCCGGCAGGGACTTGATGGCCGTGGTGACATCCTCGCCGAAGAACTCCTTGCCGTCGACAAAGACCTTCTTGATCTCCTCACCCTGGGTCTCGACCACACCGTCCGTAACGGTGATACCGGGCATCTTCTTGAGCAGCCCCTCCACGTCGGCATCATTGGTCACCTTGAAGGCTCCGGCATTGTAGCTGACCGTATCGCCCTTTTGGGACGTACGCATGGCCTTGACCTCCTTGACCACGGTCTCGATCTGTACGCCAGGTTTGAGTCGCAGCGTGCCGAGGTTCAACCGGGAGGTCGAAAGACGGAAGGTCGTGTCGAGGTTGTTGTAGCCGATGAACGATACCGTCAGGTCATATTCGCCGTAGGACAACGACGGTGAGGAAGCCATTCCCTTGTAACCCGAGGCAAAAGCCTGTTTCTCCTCCGGGTTCTTGGTCGACGAAACGGTCACTACTGCTCCGATTACGCTGGTCCCGGTCTCCGCATCGACGATCGTAGCCGTCACGGTACCCTTTTGGGCAAAGACCGCAGCCGCCACAAACGTCAGCAGGGTAGTCATCAATAAGTGTTTCATGCTTCTCTGTTTGATAAATCTCTGAGCAACTGTTTTCCTTTATCTTTTTTTTCTGTTTGCGATGTTTTCGGGAGGATCCGGACTTTATCCCTTTCCTCCTCCCTATCTTCAGCCGTCCCGGACAGCCATGGACGGTAGCGATATTCAGGTTTCTTCACTCCGACTCGCTTCTTCCACCTCTCTTCCTCTCTCCTTCCTTCTTGCCTTCCTATTCTGCCCCCCCCGCCGCGGAACGATCCGGTCGGGCAAACTCTGTCGGAGTTGGCAGGCCTTCGTCCGATCCGGCAAATTTACGCTTTTTCTGTCATTGTTAGACCCCTCAACCGGCGAAACGGTAAAAAAAAGGTGTCAGTCGACCGGACTGACACCCCTCCCGGCAGCTTTCCAGCTGTCAGGACGATCTTATTTGCGTCCTCCCTTATCCATGTGGGGACAATCCTTCGGGCAATCGCCGCCTTTCGGGCCTTTGCGGTGTTTCATCTGAGGAGCATTCCCCGGCTGCCCCGGACGCGGACCCTGCATCTGCGACCACTGCATGAACTGCTCGGTCGAAAGAATCGACTTCATCTTGTTGGCCTGCGCAATGCGGGCCTCACGCATCTTTTCACGCATGGCCTGCATCTGTTTGATCTGATCGAGATTCAGCGCATAGACCTGCTTGGCCTGCGCATCCGTGAGTTTCAGCTGTTCGGTCATACGCTCGGTCTGATGCTGGGCGATCTGTTCGGCCGTGGGAGGCGTCTTGGGCTCAGGCTGCGGTTTGCTCTCCTGGGCGAAAAGGGTGGTCGTTGCCATCAGGCAAAGGGCCGTTGCGGCTGCAAAAATCTGCTTTTTCATAACACTGCGTTTTTTACGGTTGGACTTCCCGGGTGTCGACACCTTGCGTGCGACATCTTCCGGAGGTCTGTTACAAAGGTAGGGCCAAACCCCGAATTCCGATCCCCGGTTCCGGGTCAAGCGTCCGAAGCCGCCGGTCAACCGGCTATTCGTCGGGGTGAACCGCCTTCAGCCACGCCTTGAATTCCGGAACCCGGGCCTTGGAGATGATGATCCGCTCGGGCGTTTCGACCGTCAGATGCAGCGCCAGCCGGCTCCCGAACCAGACGACGATCTCCTTGACGGCCCGGCGGGCGATGATGAACTGCCGGTTGGCACGGAAAAAGTCCGTTGCCGGCAGCGTCGCCTGGAGCATCTCAAGCGTCCGGTCCAGCGGATAGGCCGCTCCGTCATAGCCGTAGGCCGTGACGCGTTCGTTTGAGGTGTAGCAATAGGCGATCTGCTCCCGGTGCAGAGGAATGATCCGGTCCCGGACATGAACCAGAAACACCTCCTCCCGGTCGTGTCGCGCCGATGCCATCGTGCGGACCCGGGAGCCGTAGCTGTGACGTTCGGCCGAGGTCAGCCGCTGCCATTTGGTCAGCGCGCGGTGAACGTCGGCTTCGTTGAGCGGTTTGAGCAGATAGTCGATGCTGTTGACCTTGAAGGCCTCCAGCGCGTACTGGTCATAGGCCGTGGTGAAGATCACCGGAGAGGTGATCTCCACGGCATCGAAGATCCGGAACGAATCCCCGTCGGCCAGATGGATGTCCATGAACAGCAGATCGGGCTGCGGATTCGTCCGTAGCCACTCGATACTCTCCGCCACGCTCTCCAGCGTCGCGACAACCTCCACCTCGGGGGCCGACGTACGGAGAATGGCCGCAAGATTCCGTGCCGCGGCCGTTTCGTCCTCGATGATGAGTGCTTTCATCGTGTTTCGGGTTTTTGCAGCGGCATCCGCACCCGGAACGTCTCGCCGTCATCGATAATGACGATCTGACGCCCCGTGATCAACTGCCAGCGGTTGCGCAGATTCTCCAGCCCGATTCCCATCGAAGGTTCGGGCTCCAGCTTGGGGATCTTCGGATTCGAAACCTCCAGCCACTCGCCGTCGGTACGGATCGAAATGTGAAACGGTTTGCTCCGGGTGATGGTGTTGTGTTTCACGGCGTTGCCGATCAACGGCTGCAACGACAGCGACGGAAGTCTCCAGGTCAGATACTTCGGATCCACGTCAATGTCGAAGAACAGCTTGTCGGCATAGCGGATCTTGAAGAGGTAGCTGTACGCCTCGACAAACTTCAACTCCTCGTCAAGGGTCATGAGTGTCGACTGTCCGTTCTGGATGATGTAGCGGAACGTGTAGGAGAGTTGGTCGATATAGGTGAGGGCCTTGTCGCCCTGCCGCTCGCGCACGAGCATCGCCAGGGAGTTGAGCGAATTGAAGAAGAAGTGGGGGTTGATCTGTCCCACGAGCATGTTGTAACGGGTGGTGAGGTTTTCGTTCTTGAGCCGCTCGTTCTCCACCACAACGGCCTGCCGTTGCGAGATGAGCACGTAGATCCTGCCGTAGAGCATCGATACCACCACGGCAAACGAACATTTCAGCAACAGCATGTAATCGAACATGTGCCCGCTCATGCAGTTCAGCATGATGCGCCCCGTGTGCCATTCGGTGACGGGAGCCAGGCAGTAGAGCCCCACGGCCGCCACGCAGCACCACAGACAGCGCCGCAGGTAATGGGTGATCGAGCCGTTCCGCCGCGAAAAGGTCAGGATCGACAGCATGACGAACGATACGACCAGGTAGTAGAAGAGTTGCAGCAGCAGCTCCGTACTTCTGGAGGGCCGGTTGAAGAGGACGCTGTAATCGAACTCCCGGCCATTGCGTTTGAGGAGCTTCTGCATCATGGGATGGGCTCCGGGGCGTCGCGGCGGGGTCACTTCCACCACGGCCCGATCTCCGGGAGAAAGCCGCAACCGGCCTATGCGTTGGGCGGGGACATAGACGCTGTCGCCGTTTTCGTAGATCAGATAGCCGTATCCGTCGGGATGGACCGTCAGCCGTCCCTCATCCGTGCGGATTCGGGCGCATTTGGGGGTTGGTTGCTGGGAACTTTCGCTGTTCAGGTCGACCAGCAACAGCAATACATAGGAGAAGTTCACCACCAGGCTGATCGCCACGGCGACCAACAGGTTCAACACCACATCGGCATATTTCGATTGAAGTTTCATGACGCGTCGCCCGATGAACCGCCGCTTACTCTTCCTCGCCGTACCACGAAGCGTAGAGCATGTAGTCGTGGGCCGTGCGGCGCACGATCTCCTCCCGCTGTTCGGGTGTCACCTCCTTGACCTTGCGGGCCGGAACGCCCGCATAGACTGAATTGGGTTCGAGCTGCGCGTTGGAGAGCACCAGCGCATTGGCGGCGATGATGCAGCCCGAGGGGACGTGGGCGTTGTCGAGAATCGTGGCTCCCATGCCGATCAGGCAGTTGTCCTCGATGACGGCTCCGTGGACCGTGGCGTTGTGGCCCACCGAGACATCGTTGCCGATGATCGTCTGCGAGGGGTGTTTGGCCTGGTCGTAAATGGTATGGAGCACGGCGCCGTCCTGGATGTTCGTGCGGTCGCCGATGACGATTCGGTTGACGTCGCCGCGCAGCACGGCGTTGTACCAGATCGAGCAGTCGCGACCGATGGTCACGTCGCCCAGAATGACGGCCGTTTCGGCCAGAAAGGTGTTCTCTCCGATCACGGGTTCGTGACCGCGGACTTTGCGGATCAATGCCATATTCTTCGTGAATGTTTACGTTTACATATACGGTTTGTTGCCATCACTCTTCGCTCTTGGCCTGCTGCCAGAGTGCCTCCATCTCATCGAGCGTCAGATCATGAAGGGCATGTCCCTGTGCGGCAGCCTGTTCCTCCATGTAGTTGAAGCGACGCAGGAACTTGTTGTCCGTGCGTGCCAGGGCCGATTCGGGATCCACGCCGTAGAGCCGGGCCGCATTGACCAGCGCGAAGAACAGATCGCCGAATTCGGCTTCGAGATCCCCCTTGCTGCCCGATTTCATCTCGGCCTCGACCTCCGAGATCTCCTCCTTGACCTTGGCCCAGACATCCTCCTTGTGCTCCCAGTCGAACCCGGTTCCGGCGGCCTTCTCGCCCATGCGGTAGGCCTTGACCATGGCCGGCAGCGAGCGGGGTACGCCGCCCAGTGTGCCGCTCTTGCGGTTCTTCTTGCGCAGTTTGAGTGCCTCCCAGTTGGCCATCACCTCGGCGGGTGTGTTGGCGTGGATGTCGCCGTAGACGTGCGGGTGACGGTAGATCAGCTTGTCGCACAGCGCATTGGCAACATCGCCGAAATCAAAGGCCCCCTCCTCTTCGCCGAGTTTCGAATAGAAAACCACATGCAGCAGCAGGTCGCCCAACTCCTCCTTGATACCCTCCAGATTATGGTCGGTGATGGCATCGGCCAGTTCGTAAGTCTCTTCGATGGTGTTGCTCCGGAGCGATTCAAAGGTCTGCTCCCGGTCCCACGGACATTCGCGGCGCAGGGTGTTCATCACCTCCAACAGCCGGGCCGTGGCCTTCAGACGTTTGTCTTCCATAAGATTGAGATCGTATTTCTTGTTCCTGCAAAGGTAGTGTTTTCGGCGAAAAAATCGTAACTTTGTTTTCGACAAATTCTTTTTCCCGGCATGAAACAACAGCTTCTGACTCTTTGTGCCGCCTTGCTTGGCGGTATCTATTCCCTTGTGGCACAACCCGCAACAGGTGATCGGACGCCGCTTCCGGGCCATTTTGCCTTCGGACCCGAAACGACGATCGCCGCCGATGAGGCCTTGATGCCGCTGGCCGCCTACCTCTCCGAATACCTCGGTTGCGGCATCCGGAACGAAATGACGGGAGACGGGGCCGTCGTTTTGACTGTCGACGCCGTGTCGGGAGATGAATCCCCGGAGGCTTATCAACTGGAAATCATGCCCGAACACATCCGCATCGGAGGTAATACATACGGTGGTGTCTTCAACGGCATTCAGGCGCTGTTGCGTCTTCTGCCTGCGGAGGTATACGCCCGACAGGGGATCGCTCCCGGGACCGAACTGGCCTGTGCAAGAATCGTCGATGAACCGCGTTTCGCCTATCGGGGCATGATGCTCGACGTGGCGAGAACCTGGATCGGAGTGGATGATGTAAAGCGTTATATGGATCTGTTGGCGTACCATAGCATCAACAAGTTACATCTCCATCTTTCGGATGACGAAGGCTGGCGCATCGAGATCCGCTCGCATCCCGAACTGGCCGAGACGGGCGGATTCCGTGGCGGCGATTCACCCGTGCGGGCCGTATATGGCAAATGGTCCGAGAAGTACGGCGGCTACTTCACGCAGGAGCAGATGCGCGAGCTGATCCGCTATGCCGCCGTGCGCAACATCGAGATCATTCCCGAAATCGATCTCCCGGGCCACAGCCGCAACATCGCCTCGCTGCATCCCGAGATCCGTTGCAACTATCCGCCCGATACCGTCTCGACGAACGGCTACGATTACCGTTCGGCCTGGTGCGTCGCCCGGGAGGAGAACTACCCCCTGTTGGAGGATATTCTGGGTGAAATCTGCGAACTCTTCCCTTCGGAATACATCCATGTCGGGGGCGATGAGGTCGACATGTCGCAATGGAAACGATGCCCCGGCTGTCAGGCGCTGATGCGGCGGCAGGGCATGACCGATCCCCATCAGCTGGAGGATCTCTTCATGGAGCGTGTGGCGGCGATTCTGCATCGGCACGGCAAACGCCCCGCCGTCTGGAACGAGGCCGTTCGCACGGGAGAATTTACCCATGCATGCCGCGTTCATGGCTGGGAGAGCGTCAAGGCCTGTCTCGATGCCACGGCAAAGGGGTACAACACCGTTGTCATGCCCGGAGAGTTCTTCTATTTTGACATGCGGCAGTCGCCCCGGGAGGCGGGCCACGACTGGGCCGCCATCTTCGATGCCCGGAAAACCTACGGATTTGACTTCGCGCGTGCGGGCTTTTCCGGGGAGCAGCTGCGTCATGTCGTGGGGTTTTCGGGCGCCTTCTGGAGCGAAGCCTACGTCTCGCACGAACCCGAAAAGCCCGATTATCTCGATTACATGTGCTATCCGCGCATCTGTGCCCTTTCACGGATCGCCTGGAGCGGCAATGACGAAGGCTGGGAGGCCTATTACAAGGAGTTGAAGACGCTGCACTACGACCGGATGGCGGCCATGGGGATCCGCTTCCGGCTCTTCCCGCCGAAACTCACGTTCAAAAGCGTGGGGGAGGGTTCTCGCGAAGGGGTGCTCAGCGTCTCGGTCGATGATGCGTCGAAGGTCTTCTATGTGGTGGACGGCTCCGACGAAGAGATCCGTTACGAAGGTCCCATCCGCACCTCCGAACCCTGGAAGTATCGATTCGTCAGTCGCTACGGCACGGCCCGCAGCCCCTATGTGGCCGACGAATCGCGTTGGAAAACCATTCGCCCGGCCCTGCGTATCGAGACTTCGATGGGGGAGAGCCCGCAGTTCCCCTACACCAATGCCGCCACCTATCGCGGGTTGTCGCGGACGAAAAGGGCCTGCCGGCAGCAGGACTGGATCCTCTATACCTTCGAAAAACCCGTCGTCTGTCGCGAAATGTATCTTCAGACCGGAAACCGGCAGCTGCCCAAGACGATCATTACGACCGGGTATGCCGAGGTGTCGTACGACGGGGTGCATTTCGAAAGAGCGGTCGATCTGGTGAAGGGTGCCGCAACGATTCATCCGCAGCAGCCGGTAAAGGCCGTGCGGATCGTCTCGACGTGTGATGACAACGGTACGCCCTATGTGACTGTACAGCCGCCGCAGGTCTTGCCGCGGCTGTAACGTGCCCGCCGTCTTTCTCGTTCCGGACAAAATCCCCGATGCTCTTTCCCGCGAAGGAATCCTTCGGGATGGAGCCCCTCACCTGTTTGCCTGCGGAAAGATCCGGAAT
>CALUKK010000041.1 GCA_944321205.1 uncultured Alistipes sp. | reverse complement strand
GCTGATGTGGCCCTGTTCGAGCCGATCCACGGGTCGTATCCGCAGGCTGCGGGGAGGAACATCGCCAATCCGATGGCTACGATTCTCTCGGCGGCGATGCTGCTCGAACACCTGGGCCTTGAATCGGAGGGACATGCGGTTCGCGAGGCGGTGAATACGGCGCTTGTTGCCGGAGTCGTCACGGAGGATCTGGTCCGGGACGGCGGACGTTGTTATTCGACCTCGGAGGTCGGCGACTACGTGGCGGCCCACGTCTGAACCCGGGAGCCCGGAAGGGGAATGGTAGAATCCTCCGCCTCCGGCAGTATCAATCGAATGCAGGCTGTTTTCGCGGTCTGCATTTTTTGTACTATCTTTGCAGGCGTCATAAGACCCGGCGTCGGGATTGAGACTCCGGGACGAGTGTAACCCCCAAAAACAGCAGATATGGCAGGATCGAATTTTGTGGATTACGTCAAGATATTCGCCCGTTCGGGCCACGGCGGTGCGGGCTCGGCCCACTTCCGGCGCGAGAAGTTCGTGGCCTTCGGGGGCCCTGACGGCGGCGACGGCGGCAAGGGCGGGAGCATCGTGCTGGTGGGCGACCGCCAGTATTGGACGCTGATCCACCTCAAATACCAGCGGCACCAGTTTGCCGAAGACGGCGAGAACGGATCGGGCGCACGCTCTTCGGGCAAGGATGCCCGGGATATCGTGATCCCGGTTCCTCTGGGTACGGTTGCGCGCCGCGTGGTGGAGCAGGAGGACGGCACGACGACCCTCGAGACGGTGGGGGAGGTGACCGCCGACGGTGAACGCCTCGTGTTGCTGAAGGGGCGCCGCGGCGGGCTGGGCAACTGGCACTTCACGAGCGCCACGAACCAGACTCCGCGCTATGCACAACCGGGCGAAGAGGGCGACGAAGGGGCCTTTGTGCTGGAGCTGAAGGTGCTGGCTGACGTGGGGCTGGTGGGTTTTCCGAATGCCGGGAAATCGACGCTTCTGTCGGTCGTATCGGCCGCCAAGCCGAAGATTGCCAACTACGCCTTCACGACGCTGGAACCCAATCTGGGGATCGTCGAGGTGCGTGACCACAAGTCGTTTGTCATGGCCGACATTCCGGGTATCATCGAGGGGGCCCACGAAGGTCGGGGCCTGGGGACGCGCTTTCTGCGCCATATCGAGCGCAACTCGGTGCTGCTGTTCATGATTCCGGCCGACAGCGACGACATCTGCCGGGACTACGAGATCCTGCTGGGGGAGCTGACGCAGTACAACCCCGAGTTGCTGGACAAGGAGCGGCTGCTTGCCATCACCAAATGCGACATGCTCGACGAGGAGTTGATGAACCAGTTGCGTCCCCACCTGCCCGAGGGGATTGCGTCGATCTTCATCTCGTCGGTTTCGGGTCTGAACATCCAGGCGTTGAAAGACATGCTATGGGAGGCTCTCCAGCGGTAATATCCTCCCGGGAAAGGCTTTTATCGGTTCCGGAGCGATCGCTCCGGAACCGGTTGTTTTCGGACGTAGGCTTTTGACTCCCGGGGATCGATTCTTCCGTTTTCCGGGGTTCCGTTCCCCGGCTGTCGGTTCCGGAATCCTCCGGGAACTCCATCTCCCGAAAGGTGACTCGCAGGGAGAACTTTCCACCGAAGTAATCGATCACACCGATCAGCGATCCGCTTCCCGCGGGCAGGGGCTCCTGTGCATAATCGCAGTTCCAGATGGTTCTCACGGGGAATACGTTTCCCGTTTGGTCGATGATCATCCGTTCGGTGGTGATGCTCTCCCCGGATTCGGGGTCGACATCGCACCATTTGGCTCCGGCATCGACGAATCTCACATGGTCGAATCGTACCCGGGTATCGATCCGAGCACTTTCCACCTCATCGAAGGAGATCCCTGCGGCGAGAGGAGGATCCCCGTCGAGGACCTTGAAATGGCGGTTGATCTCCTCTTCGGGAATCTCGTCGTTTCCGTATTCATCGGGTGTTGTTCCGAGGAGGATCTTTCCGCCGAAATCTCTCAGGGCAAGACCGTTGCAACGGACCTCGACCCATGCTCCGAACGGGAAATCGCGGCAAAGCCGCTCACCTTCGATGGCGATCGATATTCCGCCGCTGTCATCCTGGATGACAATCGTTCGGAGGAATTCGCCGTACAGGTCATTGGCCACGACCTGCCCGCAGATGGTAGCGTCGCGGGTTACCGGGGCGGAACTGTGGCCGTCGCACCAGGTTTTAAGTTGAGCGATGGAGATCAGGGACTCCCGGGCCATCGAGTCGAATTCGGGCTTTGAGGCGGCGTTGCACCCGGCCAGAAGCAGCAGACTACCGAGATACACAATCGTTCTCATCGCGCAGTTTGATCAGATACCGTCCCGCAGCCGACTCTTCGCGTTGGAGGATTCCGATTAGCGCGACCCGCCCCTGTGGAACAGGCTCCGAGGCGAAGTCGGCGTAGCTGCGGACATAGGAGTAGATTGCACGGCCGTCCGGATCGAGGAAGCGGCGATACCCGTTCCACACGCCGGGCTCGGACGACTCTTCGGGCTCTTCGGGGGAGTATTGGAGGTTGTCGATCCGGACGAGCGTTCCGCAGAATTCGGCCGACAGTTCGGGAATCGAGAGTCGGGCCGGGACGGTTTCGCATAACAGCCCGGAATTTCGGATGATGATCTTTTCGAGGGCGGCCCGGGACCCGATGTAATCGGTATCGTATCCGCTTCCGGGTTCGGGGCTGTTTCCGATCTGTATCACGCCGAGTCGCCGGGCGACGGTAAGTCCGTCGAGGTGAAGCGTAACGCTACATCCGACGGGGAAGATGTTGTGCAATTGATCGATTCCGGCCATCAATTCGATGGCGGCTCTCTCCTGTTCGATGCAGATAGTCCGATAGAAGTTTCCGGCCTTGTCCGAGGAGGTTACCGTTCCCGTTATGGAAAAGTCGTTCCCGAGGGTGAACGGTGTTCCGGTGAATTGCTTTTTGAGTTGGGCGATGGAGATCGTGACAGGCAGGGTTCGATCTTCGGGCTCGGGATTTCCGAATCCGGAGTCGTAACAGGCGCAGAGTCCCGGGACGATGCCCGCCAGGATCCCGATCCTGGCGAGCGTTCGGACGGATTTGAGTATCGGGATACGGAGCCTCATTCGGCGAGTGTCAGGCTTCGATTCGGGAGTCCTTCAGACCGAGGAAATAGAGGATTCCGTCGAGTCCGATCGTTGATATGGATTGCCGGGCTGTGGCCTTGACCTTGGGTTTGGCGTGGAAGGCGATTCCCAGGCCGGCGAGATTGAGCATCGGGAGGTCGTTCGCGCCGTCACCTACGGCGACGGACTGCGCGATGTTTATCGATTCGAACTGGCAGAGCAGTCTGAGGAGTTCGGCCTTTCTGCGGCCGTCGACGATTTCTCCGACGTATCGGCCCGTCAGTTTGCCGTTTTCGATTTCGAGTTCGTTGGCATACACGTAGTCGAAACCGTACTTTTGCCGGAGGTAGTTTCCGAAGTAGGTGAATCCACCGGAGAGGATTGCAGTTTTGTATCCGACACGTTTGAGGATGGTCATCATGCGTTCGAGGCCTTCGGTGATGGGGAGGTTTCGGGCGATCTCCTCCATAACGGAGACGTCGAGACCCTTGAGCAGGGCGACTCTTCGGGTGAAGCTTTCCCGGAAGTCGATTTCGCCGCGCATGGCGCTGGCCGTAATTTGTCGGACCTGCTCTCCGACTCCGGCCCGTTCCGCGAGTTCGTCGATCACTTCGGTTTCGATGAGTGTGGAGTCCATGTCGAAACAGATCAGGCGACGGCTTCGGCGGTAGATGTCGTCTTTCTGGAAGGAGACGTCGAGACCAATTTCGGAGAGGTTCATGAATCCTTCGTGCATGGTGCTTCGCTCCTCGTCGGAGAGGGAACCTCTCACGGAGAGTTCGATGCAGGCTTTTGCGGCACGGTTGTCCTCCTTGAGGGGTATACGTCCCGTCAGGCGCTTGATGGCATCGATGTTCAGGCCGTGTTCGGCGACGACCTTCGTAACTTCGGCGATATGCCGGGCCGTGACGGTACGTCCGAGCAGGGTAATGATGTATCGGTTTTTCCCCTGCCTTCCGACCCAGTCGTTGTACTTTTCCTCGGAGATGGGTGTAAAACGGATCATCACGCCGAGTTCCGAGGCCTTGAACAGGAGCTCCTTCATGATGAACCCGGACTTGTCGGAGGAGGTTTTGATCAGAATGCCGAGCGTCAGGGACTGGTGGATGTTCGCCTGACCGATGTCGAGGATGAACGCGTCGTATCGGGCGAGGATTTCGGTCAGGGAGGATGTCATCCCGGGCTTGTCTTCTCCGGAGATGTTGATCTGAATGATTTCGACGTTGTTCTGCATGATCCGCGGTACTGAATTCGGGGTTCGGGTAAAAAGGATGGACAAAGTTAGTAAAGTTCTGCATTTTTTGGTTATTTTTGCAGATAAATATGCCGGGCCATGGCCATTGGAGTCAAAGTGGAAGCATTTTTGCGAAGGAGGCTCGGGTTTAAAAACGAAACGTTATGTGGACACTACTCAGCGCGGAGGACTCCGCGGCCCCGCTCATTGTTCCGGACAGCATCCAGAAGGCGAATTTTGCCGAGGCCGTACACCGTCTTGTGAATCTGGATTTCAGCCAGGTTGCGCAGAATCTGTTGTCGGAGGCGCTGTGGGTGCTCATCAAGATTGTCATTGCACTTGCCATCTATTATATCGGCCGGTGGCTGATGCGGCGGCTGGTTCGGCTGATCGACGTGGCGATGGAGCACCGGAAGGTTGATCTTTCGCTGCGGGCCTTCATGCGGAGTTCGGTCCGTGCGGTCTTCATGCTGCTGCTGGTTCTGATTGTGGTATCGACGCTGGGTGTCAACGTGACGTCGCTCATTGCCGTGGCCTCGGCCGCGACGCTGGCCATCGGTATGGCGTTGAGCGGCACGGCTCAGAACTTTGCGGGAGGCGTGATGATCCTGCTGATGAAGCCCTACCGGGTCGGCGATTATATTTCGGCGCAGGGACAGTCGGGTACGGTGCGGGAGATCAAGCTCTTCTCGACGGTCATCACGACCAACGACAACCAGACGATCTACATTCCGAACAACTCGATCGCTACGGCCATCATCGACAACTACTCGACGGCGGAACTTCGGCGGGTGGACTGGACGGTTGGAATCTCCTATGGAGACGATGTGGATACGGCTCGACGGACGATTCTGGGGATGCTGGGATCGGATGCACGGATTCTTCAGGATCCCGCTCCGGTGGTCTGGGTTGCGGCATTGGCGGACAGTTCGGTGAATCTGACGATTCGGGCGTGGACGTCGAACGGGGATTATTGGAATGTCTTTTTCGAATATAACGAGCGCTTCTACAAGGAGTTGCCGAAGGCGGGCCTCAACTTTCCGTTCCCGCAGATGGATGTCCACGTGAAACAGGAGTAGGGGAGCGCGCGATGCAGACAAGCGAACGAAAGTCATCAAACCCAAGAAAATAATTGAAACACTATGGAACTGAAAGAGATTCTGGCTATTACGGGACAACCCGGCTTGTATAAATACGTGGCCCAGTCGACGCGGGGCGTGATTGTGGAGTCGCTGCTCGACGGCCACCGGATGAACGCTTCGGCCAATGCGCGGGTGAGTGCGCTGTCCGACATTTCGATGTTCACCGAAGGGGAGGACATCTCCCTTGCCGACGTCTTCACGCGCATCTACGAACATACGGGGGGCAAGGAGGCCATCAACCCGAAGTCGACCCCCGAGCAGTTGAAGGCGGCTTTTGCGGAGGTTGTTCCGGAGTACGATCGTGACCGCGTGCACGTCTCGGATATCAAGAAGTGCTTCTCGTGGTACAACCTGCTTCTGCAGGCAGGCTTTACGGAGTTCAAGACGGCCGGAGAGGCGAGTGACGAGCCGGCAGCCGGAACAGACGCGAAGTAGCGTGCCCCGACCGCAGACAAAACGACCGACGAATCGGATCGGCAGACTACCAAAATAACGAGGGATATGGAAAAGCAACAGAAAGTGTTGGCCCTGGTTGCGCACGACAACATGAAGCGCGACCTGGCGGAGTGGGTGGACTGGAACAGCGAGAAACTGAGCCGTCATCACCTGGTGTGTACGGGAACTACGGGCAAGATGGTCGAGCGGACGCTTCGTGCGCGGGCTCACCATCTGGAGCAGCAGACGGAGGGCGACACGACGCCCGAACTGGAGATCACCCTGTTGAAATCGGGACCTCTGGGCGGCGATCAGCAACTGGGCTCCATGATCGCCGATGGGAAGATCCATGCCCTGATCTTCTTCTGGGATCCGATGTCGGCCCAGCCTCACGACGTGGACGTGAAGGCTCTGCTGCGTCTGGCGACGCTGTATAACGTACCGACGGCGGTGAACCGTTCTTCGGCCGACTTCCTGATCTCGTCGCCGCTGTTCGAGGACGAGAACTATACGCCGGTGGTCAAGGACTACAAGGCCTATATCGAGCGGGTGCTGCTGTAAGGCGGCCGAGTTTGGACCAAAAGAGAGCCGACTCCAGTATGGGGTCGGCTCTTTTGTATTTTGTATGGGACCGGTGTTCTGTCCGGGGTCTTTTGCCAGGAAAACCGGGCGAGGGGCCACCTTACGTGCCGGCATCCCTTACTGCCCGGGGAGGTCATAGATCGTGGGAGAGGGGTGCGGGCACGGCCGTCGAGAGGTCGTATCCGCCCCAACGCCCGGCGATGTAGTCGAGCGTCGAGAAGAGTTCGTCGATGTCGAGCGAGGTAACCAGCTTCAGCCGCGTCTGCTTGAAGTCGGGCAGCCCCTTGAAGTAGTTGGTCAGATGGCGTCTCATTTCGAGAATTCCGACATGATCGCCTTTGATCTCCAGCGACTTGTGCAGATGTTCCTTGGCGATGGCCACGCGTTCCGTGACCGAGGGCTGGGGCAGCACCTCCCCCGTTGCGAGATAGTGCTTGATCTCCCGGAAGATCCAGGGACGTCCGTAGGTGGCTCGTCCGATCATCACGCCGTCGACGCCGTACCGGTCGAACATCTCCTTGGCTTTGGGTCCGGAATCGACGTCTCCGTTGCCGATGATGGGGATGTGGATGCGAGGGTTGTTCTTGACGGCGCCGATGAGGGTCCAGTCGGCCACGCCGCGATACATCTGGGCGCGGGTACGGCCGTGAATCGTCAGGGCTGCGATTCCGACATCCTGCAGGCGGATGGCGATCTCCTCGATGTTTTTCGACTCGTCGTCCCATCCCAGCCGGGTCTTGACGGTAACCGGGGTGTGGACGGCACGGACGATCTGACGGGTCATCTCGACCATCAGATCGGGCGTGCGCATCATGCCCGAACCGGCCCCCCGACCTGCGATCTTCTTGACCGGGCAGCCGAAATTGATGTCAATAATATCGGGGCCGGCGGCCTCGGCCATCCGGGCAGCCTCGACCATGGGTTCAATCAGATGGCCGTAGATCTGAATGCCGACGGGTCGTTCGCTATCGTCGATTTCGAGTTTTTTGAGTGATTTGGCGGCGTCACGGATCAACCCGTCCGAGGAGATGAATTCGGTGTAGACGACGTCGGCACCGAACCGTTTGCACATGTACCGGAACGAAGGATCCGTCACATCCTCCATCGGTGCCAGCAGCAGGGGACGTTCACCCAGCTCCAGATCGGCTATTTTCATGCTTCTTCTTCGGTGTTTGGTTTGTGGTAGACAACGAGGACCTTGTCGATGCGGGCACCGTCCATGTCGACGATCTCGAAGGTGAATCCCCGCCATTCGATCTTTTCGCCCGTCGAGGGAATATGCCCGAGCAGATCGAGGATCAACCCGCTGATGGTGTTGTAGGCGTTCGACGGGAAGTCGTCCTCGACGCCGAATGCCGCGAGGAAGTCGTAGAAAGGGCACTGTCCGTCGATCAGAGAGCTTCCGTCGTCACGTCGTACGATGTCGGGCTCCTCGCGCGGATCGGGGAGTTCTCCGACCAGGGCCTCGAAGATATCCTTGAGGGTGATGATTCCGCGCGTGACGCCGAATTCGTCGCAGATGATTCCGTATCCGAGCTGTTCGGTGCGGAGCTGCTCGAGGGCGTTGTAGACCTCGAACTCCTCGTGGAAGAACTTGCCGGGGGTCAGAATGGAACGGATGTCGAACCCGGGTTCGTTGAGGTGGAGGAAGAGGTCCTTGAGATAGACCACACCGAGGAGTTTGTCGAGGCTTCCGTCGCCGACGGGATATCGGTTGTGCGGGGCCTCTGCGACGATCCGGTGAATCTCCTCGACGGACATCGAGACGTCGATCCAGGCGATTTCGCTGCGGTGGGTCATGATCGATTCGACGGTGCGGTCACCGAGCGAGAAGACGCGTCCGACGATCTGCTGTTCGACCTCCTGGACTTCGCCCTCTTCGGCGCCCTCCTGGATGATCGAGCGGATTTCTGCTTCGGTGACGCGGCTTTCGGCCTTCTGGAGGCCGAGCAGACGGGTCACGGCGGCGGTACTTTTGGCCAGCAGCCAGACGAAAGGCGATGCGATGATGGAGAGCAGCCCCATGGGTCGTGCGACGATCGAGGCGGCCCTTTCGGCGGCATTCATGCCGATGCGTTTGGGGACGAGTTCGCCGAAGATGATGGTCAGATAGGTCACGAGGATGACGATGACGAACTGCGCGATGGCCGTCGCCGAACGCAGGGAGATTCCCAGTCGAGCGAGTTGTTCGCCGAATCGAGCGGCGAGCGTATCTCCGGAGTAGATACCCGTGAGGATTCCGATCAGTGTGATTCCGATCTGTACGGTCGAGAGGAAACGGTCTGGGTCCTTTGCGAGTCGGAGGGCCTTCCGAGCGCCTTTGCTTCCTTGCCGGGCCTTCATTTCGAGGTTCGACTTTCGGGCGGAGAAGAGGGCCATTTCGGACATGGCGAAGATGCCGTTGAGCAGAATCAGCAGGACGATGACGAGAATTTCCATGAGCGACAGGGGGTGATTCAGAGTGCAAAGATAATGGAAGTCGGGCGAAAAGCAAAAAGAAAGGGGCCGAAGGGATTGGTAATTCGGTGAAAAGCGTTAAATTTGCGGTCAAAATCGGACTGAAAGATGAATATTGAAAGCTATCTTACGGATGCGGTTCGGCAGTCGGTCGAGGCGCTTTACGGGCCACTAGGCGACGAGCCGCTTCAGCTTCAGAAGACGCGGCGGGAGTTCGAGGGTGACTATACGCTTGTGACGTTTCCGCTGCTGCGCCGGAGCCGGAAATCTCCGGAGGCCACGGCGCAGGAGATCGGCGAATACATGACGGCGCACGTGCCGGAGATCCGGAGCTACAATGTGATCAAGGGCTTCCTGAATCTGGTTCTGGCATCGTCGTTCTGGAAGGGGCGCTTTACGGAACTTGCCGCGGACGACCACTACGGCGAGGCCCCGGCGACGGGCCGCACGATCATGATCGAATACTCGTCGCCCAATACGAACAAGCCGCTCCACCTGGGCCATATCCGCAACAACCTGCTGGGCTATTCGGTGGCGCAGATCCTCAAGGCCAACGGCCACACGGTGATCAAGGTGAACCTGGTCAACGACCGGGGCATCCACATCTGCAAGTCGATGCTGGCGTGGAAGCTCTACGGCGGGGGTGAGACCCCCGAGTCGACGGGCATGAAGGGCGACCACCTGGTAGGCAAATACTACGTCGAGTTCGACAAGCACTACAAGGCGCAGATCAAGGAGCTGATGGCGCAGGGTCAGAGCGAGGAGGATGCCAAGAAACACGCACCGATCATGCTCGAGGCGCAGGAGATGCTTCGCAAGTGGGAGGCGAAGGATCCGGAGGTCTACGCGCTGTGGGAGAAGATGAACAGCTGGGTCTATGCGGGCTTCGACGTGACATACAAGGCGCTGGGTGTTGATTTCGACAAGGTCTATTACGAGTCTCAGACCTACCTTTTGGGCAAATCGCTCGTCGAGGAGGGGCTGAAGAAGGGAGTCTTCTACCGCCGGGAGGACAATTCGGTGTGGATCGACCTGCGTAACGACGGTCTGGACGAGAAGCTGCTGCTTCGCGGCGACGGCACGTCGGTCTACATGACGCAGGATCTGGGCACGGCCTACCGCCGCTTCGAGGACAACAAGCTCGACGACATGATCTACGTGGTGGGCAACGAACAGAACTACCACTTCCAGGTGCTGAAGCTGGTTCTGAAGAAGCTGGGCTACGCCGAGTGGAGCGACCATATCACGCACCTTTCGTACGGCATGGTGGAACTACCCGAAGGAAAGATGAAGTCGCGCGAGGGGACCGTAGTGGATGCCGACGACCTGATTGCCGACATGGTGAAGACGGCACGCGAGATGTCGGCCGAACTGGGCAAGCTGGACGGCTGTACGGAAGAGGAGGCGAACGCCGTCTCGACGATGGTGGGTCTCGGGGCGCTTAAATACTTCATTCTGAAGGTAGACCCGAAGAAGACGATGCTGTTCGATCCGCGCGAGTCGATCGACTTCAACGGCAATACGGGCCCGTTTATCCAATATACCCACGCGCGAATCTGCTCGGTACTTCGCAAGGCGGCCGAAAGTGGGGTGGAGATCTCACGGGAGATAGCCCCGGAAGTGCCGCTTCTTCCGGAGGAGATCGAGCTGGTGAAGATGCTGACGGAGTATCCGGCTACGGTGAAGGCTGCGGGGGAGAACTTTGCGCCTTCGATCATCGGGGCTTACGTCTACGACCTGGCCAAACAGTTCAACGGCTATTACCACGACCATTCGATCCTCAAGGAGGATGATGCGGCGGTTCGCGGGATGCGTCTGGCCTTGGCGCAGCAGGTTGCGCGTGTAATCCGCAAGGGCATGTCGCTGCTGGGCATCGACGTTCCGGAGCGGATGTAACGGATGCCGGGGAGTGGGGGAGCCCGGGGAGGGTTCCAGCTCCGTCCGGTAAAAATGCGGGACTTCCGGTTGGAGGTCCCGCATTTTTGTATAAGGAAGACTTTGTGTCGGGCATGCGGCATGCAGGTTGTGGTACGAAACTTGCGAACGGGAGTGTTTGTAAACCAACACACAACAAACGTGAAAACAATCGTATCTACCATCGCATTCACAGCTGCGATGCTTGGCGCTGCCGGAGTGACGGCGCAGACGGCGGTCAAGACTATGGGTCCGTCCGCCGATACCGTGATGTTGTCGGATCGGGTCGAAGGGGACTATCAGGTTCGACGTTATCTGATCCGGAGCATGTCGGATGTGGACTATTCGCTTCATTATCGGATCAGCGTGGCGAAGCTCAATGCGGCGCTGAAGGGCAATGCGCAGGCCTTGAGTGAGATGAACAGTTTTGTGGAGGGGTTGATGCAGGACACGACTCGCCGGGTCTGCGAGGTGATCATCACGGGCTATGCCTCACCGGACGGCAGTGTGTCCTATAATGAGAAACTGGCGGCTCAGCGGGCGAATGATTTCAAGACGTATGTGGACAACAAGTACAACTTTTCGAAGCATTATAACGTCAAGGTGAATTCCGTGGCTGAGGATTGGAAGATGACACACGCGGCGATCGCCTCATCGACGATTCCGGACCGGTCGATGGTTCTCGACATCGTCGACGGCACCCAGTCTCCGATGGCGAAGGAGCAGTCACTGAAGCGCAATCCGGCGGTCTGGCACTATCTTGCCACGGAGATTCTGCCGCCGATGCGTCGCGTGGAGGTGATGATCGGATATGCAACGGATCGGGTTGTCGAACAGCGGACCTTGATCAAGAAGCCGGCCCCGGCTCCGAAGCCGGCGGCTCCGGCCCAGGACTACGTGGTCGTGGAGGAGAACGTGAACGGCGTGATCGTGGAGATGCCGGACAAGGGGGAGGTCCGCAAGGAGATGCGCGAGGAGACAACGTCCTTGAAGAAGGAGACGAAGGCCGCCGATCGCCTTGCCAAACGCGATGCGCGGAAGGCCGCGAAGATAGCGCGAGCCCAGGAGAAGGCCGCGAAGAAGATCGCCAAGAAGGAGGCGAAGGCGGCCAAAAAGGCCGCGCGGGCTACGGCCAAGACCTATAAGGATCTGGAGAAGATGTAATCTGGCGCCTTGGGCTCCGGGAGAGCCTGATGCCGGGATCCATGATCCCGGCATTTTTTATGGTTTGCGATCTTCGGGGCAGGGAGAGGGGCCTCTGCGCCGGGAGATCGGACTTCGGATCGACGAGTCGTCGTAATCGGATTTGTCGGAAAGAAAAAACTTTTTAACTTTGCGGCGCATTTCACTCTCTAGTACATACATATGCAGATAATGTCCAGAAAGGAGCGGGCTCTGGAGGGCCTTGCCTATTATGTGATCTCGACCCTGATCCTGGCGGTTGAGTTTTTTCTCTACCTGATTCGGGGCCAGCAGGCGGGTTACATGGATTTCGGGGGATGGGTTTACTTCCTGTGTTCGTGTTTGTCGCAGGCGGCCCAATTTTCGTTGTTGCCCTACCTGTTGTTTTACCTGCCTTTGGCACTGACGGGCTGGCGTCGGACGGCAGCGGCTGTTCAGGTGGGACTCACGGCGCTGCTGAGCATTCTGATCTACCTGAACGGGCAGGTCTACGCGCTGTATCGTTTTCATATCAACGGCTTTGTGCTCAACCTGGTATTCGGAGAGGGCGCCGGGGATATTTTTGAATTTGCGCCGATGGTCTATGTCAAGCAGGGACTGCTGTTTGGTCTGTTGCTGTTGGTGTCGATCGGGGGCTGGCGCCTTGCACGGGCCATGAGTCGGCGGTTGGGTCGGCGAATGGTGTGGCCTACGGTCGTGACGGTTCTGGGCGTGACTCTTTTTGCCCAGTTGTACCATGCCTACGGAGCCTTTGTCCAGAAGCCCTCGATCCTCAAGAGCACGTCGGTCATACCGTTCTATTATCCCTTGAGCGCGAATCGTCTGATGCTTCGATTGGGCGTGACGCCGTCGCCGAATTCCGCCTTGCGATTTGCGGATCGGGCGAGCAATTCGGTTGCGTATCCCCGCGAACCGCTTCAGCTGACGCCTCCGGATTCGTTGCCGAACATCGTATTCATCCTCATCGACTCCTGGAACAAGCGGACCTTGACGGAGGAGTGCATGCCGAATGTAACGCGATTTGCGGGCGAGAACAGCCTTTTTGACAACCATTTCAGCAGCAGCAACGGAACGCGCAACAGCGTTTTCGGACTGTTTTTCGGATTGCCGGGCTACTATTGGGAAGCCTTTGAGGCGGACCATGTGCGCCCGTTGCTGATCCGGGAGTTGCTGGATCTGGGTTACGACATCCGGGCCTACTCGAGTGCCACACTTCTCTCACCGCCCTTCAACCGGGTTGTTTTCGGGGATGTTCCGAATCTCCGGGTCCATACCGAGGGAGAAAGTTCCTGCCAGCGGGATTCGACGCTAACGGCGAATTTTCTGACCGATCTGGGTCCGATGAGGCGTTCCGGGCGGCCGTTTTTTGCCTTTCTTTTCTACGATCTGCCCCATGCCATTGCCGTTCCGGCTGCCAAGAATACCCGGTTCCAGCCGGCCTGGGACTATGCGGACTATACGCGCCTGAACAACGATATCGATCCCACGCCGTTTTTCAATCTCTACCGCAATTGTTGCTACGAGGATGACCGGTTGATCGGCGAGGTTCTGGATTCGCTGCGATCCGGGGGGCTGCTTGAGAATACGATCGTGGTGCTTACGGGAGACCACTCCCAGGAGTTCAACGAGAACCGGAAGAATTTCTGGGGACATAACGGGAATTTTTCGCGCTGGCAGCTGGAGGTTCCCTTGATTGTCCATATTCCGGGTCAACCCGCCGGACGCTACACGCACCGCACGACGCATTACGACGTTGTTCCGACGTTGTTGGGGCGCCTTGGCGTGCAGAATCCAGCGGAAGATTATTCGATGGGCTATGTGTTGAGTGATCCCCGACCGCGGGGATGGCATTTTGCGGGCAGCGGGATGAACTACGCCTTTGTGATCGACGACGACAAGATCCTGGAGAAGAAGGTCAACGGGGTCCTGGAGATCACGGACAAGGATTTGAATCCGCTGGATGCTTACCGGATCGATCCGGATTCGTTCGACCGGGCGATGAGCCGGCTCAATTCCTTCTATAAATAGGCCGTATCGGGTTTGTTAATCCGAAATGAATTGTTACCTTTGTCGGAGCAAAATATCAAAACCACGATACCATGGCAAATTTACGAACTCTGAAGAAGGAGATCGATTACCGCCTCGAAGAGGTAGTATTCGACTGCGACATGGCGATCTGCTTTCAGCCGTCGAAGGAGAAGGAGATCTTTGAGTTGATGCAGGAGGCGGTCTCCGTGCGCAATGATCTGTTCGTGAAGGCGATGAATCCTTCCGAGCCACACAACCGCACGCTTGTGCGGAAACACTATGCGGCGCTTCGGGCCGAGATGGAGGATTCGTTCGGACGACTTTTCGAGAAGCTGAGCAAGATCAACGAGGCGAAGTGACGGTTGTCGCAGCCGTTTTAGCGCAAGCCTGAGAGGAGGGACATCGGAAGATGTTCCTCCTTTGTTTTGGGGGCAACCGCTTTCAGCCGTCATGAACCGAGCCGCTCAAGCGGCTGTTTATCGGTTTCAGGGGAGTTTTACTCTCCGGAATCGAGGGAACCGTCACCCGGATGGTGCTCCAAGACGGTATGCGGAAGGGTACCGTGCGTAATCAGTTGGATCGGACAGTCGTAGTTCTGCAACTGTTCGGGCGTTAGGATGTTGGAATGATGCCTGTGAACCCGTCGGTTTACGCAGACGATCTCTTTGACGAGGCTGGATATGGTCCCGATGTCGTGCGAGACCATGACGATAGCCATCCGGGCATTGAGATCCCTCAGGGAGGCATAGAGTTCCTTTTCAAAGCGGTTGTCGACGAAATTTGTGGGTTCGTCGAGGATCAGCAGTTTGGGTTCGGCAATGATGGCTCTTGCGAGGAGAGCGCGTTGCATCTGGCCTCCGGATATTTCACCGATAGGGTGTTTGGCAATGGCCTCGAGTCCCGATTTTTCGATCAGGGCGAGCGCTCTTTTTTTGTCATCCCGGGAGTATCGGGATCTGAATCCGTGGTGACCTTGCAGTCCGGACAAAACGACCTCGAAGACGGAGATCGGGAATTCGCGATCGAAGTGAGAGATCTGCGGCATGTAGCCGATGAGTCGTTCATGACCGTGGAATAGTCCGGGATCGTATCGGATGGTTCCGGAGAAGGGTACCGTTCCGAGAATAGCCTTTACGAGAGTTGTTTTACCACCGCCATTGGGGCCGATAATGCCGATGAAGTCGTTTTTTTCGATCTCGAGGTTGACGTGTAACAGGGCGTCATACCCCTCATAAGCGACCGAGACGTCGCGCAGCGATACCAGACTCATTGTTTTGTCATTAAATCGGTGATATGGTCGATGTTGTCGATGACCTGTTCCTCGAGCGGGTCAATTTCGATGTATTGAGCCTGAATGTCGTTGGCGATCGTCATGACGACGGATTCCGGGAACTGCTTCTGATAGAATATTTTACGGACGCCCTCTTTGCGGGCATTCCGGATGATTTCGGCCAATTGCCTGGCGGAAGGTTCTTTTCCGTCGGATTCGATAGCGACCTGCTGGATTCCGTAGTCCCGTGCGAGGTATGTGAGGGCAGGGTGGTATACGATGAAATACTTGATACCGCTTTGTTTGATTTTGTTCTGCACCCTCTCATCGAGATCTTCGAGTTGCAGCATCAGCTTGTTGAAGTTCTTTTGGTATTTGACCGAATCCGGATAGGCTTTGTGGATTGCCGCGAAGGCATTTTGCGCCATGATCATCAAGGCTTTCGGCGAGGTCCAGATATGCGGATCCACCCCGTGTTGATGGTGCATTCCATCGCTGTCGGGGTCATGATCGCTACGGGTTGAAGCATGCGAGCAGGAACCTTCTATCAGCTGTACGCCCTTTGACAGGTCAATGACTTTCGTATGGTCCTGAATTTTAGAGAGTAGGGTAGTCTCGAAATCGATCAGTCCGACATTGAAGATGAATTGGGCCTGATTGAGTTTAACGAATTGTTTGGGAGTAGGTTCGAAGGTTTCGGGACTGGCTCCGGATGGAACGAGGACCTCGACTTTCAGATCCTGGCCGACAATCTGCTGTACGATAAATTTCAGCGGGAGGATGGATACGACGCAACCGTTATTTTCCGGTTTTGGTTCAGGAGAGCAGGCAGCGAAGCCCCAAGCGAGCAATGCAAAAAACAGGACTCTGTTCATGATTTCAATGATAAGGGGTCGGCCTTGGAGGCTGGACCGATCGAGTGCAAAAATAGGTAAAAAAAAGAGAATCTCTAAGGGATTCTGTGGGGATATTTTCAGAGGATGCAGGACATTCCTCAGGAATTCGTGGCTATGAGGTTTCCGCGCCTGGATCTGCTGTGGTCTGCATATCGTTGCACTAGTGTCCGGAGAAAAATTCTCCGACAATGTTTTAATTATTAAACATCAATAAGTTACAAGCATTAGAAAATTTTTCGATTAGAACATCAGTAACTTTGCGGTAGCCATCAAGAGGTTATCC
>CALUKK010000040.1 GCA_944321205.1 uncultured Alistipes sp. | reverse complement strand
GCGATGTCTCCGTGCTTGAAGACAATGTAGGGCTGCTCGCCGTAGCCCATCCGCTCCATGTATTCGCGGGCGATCTCGCCCAGTTGCTCATCAGTCAGACGGTCCTCGGGCGAGGGGTTCAGCGAGACGTGGAAAACCGTGTTGGTCGTCCGTCGGTTAGCCTGCAGGAAGGGTTCGAAGCTGGCCATGCACCGTTCGTGGTTCATGCGGCCTGCAGTATCGAACGGGTCGAGCATCCGATGCCAGAAGAGCACCTCGGCCTGCCCGCAGTTGACCTTCTCCTCATTGTAGCGGATGGCACCGCCGACGGTTGCTCCCGTTCTTATATTCGCAACCATCCTTCGGCCTGTTTGGTAAGATTCAGAATCTCGATACTCAACGCTTTCAGTTCGCGGGTATGCTGTTCCAACGCAGCGATCTGGCGGGGAATCGAGACGTTGGAAAAGTGGCTGTTGATGGCTTTGACTACCTGGTTATAGTTGTTCCCGACGCGCTGAAACTGGAAGTAAAGGTCGTTGAGCCGTGTCAGAAATTCCACCTTCGAAGGGTCACGGCGGATAACCTCGAAACGCTCGGCAAAGAGTCGTTTGACGATGAACCGGCTGCGATTGTGTTCCAATCCGGCGGCAGCAAGCATCTGCCGGAAGCGAATCTCCTGCTCCTCGTTGAGCCGGAACGAGTATTTGTAACTCGGGGTTGGGAATTGTGTGTTGCATTTTCGCTGACGGGTCATTCGATGGAAGATTTGGGGTTCGACTTGGGAGAACCTCACCCGCCTCGCAGAGCGAGGACCTTTGTCGGACAAACCGCCGGTTGTCGGACAAAGGTACACCTCGCTCCCGTCAGGCGACGGGTACAGTTCCGGCATTCGCAGAGGACAATTCCTCTCTCGAAAAAGCATCTCCGAAACAAAAAATCTCGGGCGGATTCTCTGCTGCAATATTACGAGGATCTTCAGGGATTAAAAAACGCTGTTGTCGGCCATGCGAGGCCTCCGGAGGACACCGGGAACCAACCTCCAAAAACCGCATTACCTTGCGGGCAAACGTCTAACAATCCAACCATGAAACGGCTATTGTATTTGTTCATTGATCCTGTTTTTCAGGATTGCGGGAACAGCTTCCGTCCTCTGTTCCTTCGCGATGAAATGCTTCCCTTTGTTCGTGCCGGACCTTATTCCTGAATTCACGAACTCGGGAGTTCGTGCGTGAACGCACACTTGAACGAACCTGTTAAATCGCGTCTTCCTGAAGAAACAAACTATGGAAAACACACCTGTAAGCATTGCCGTATGCAATCAAAAAGGCGGCGTCGGAAAATCAACCTTCACCGTTCTGCTAGCCAGCCATCTCCACTAAACCTTGCAGCGGGACGTGCTGGTTGTCGACTGTGACTATCCCCTAATCGCACTCAAGAATCGGATATCAAATTTATTGGATCTTATTTTGAGATGAGAAACATATAACGTATCTTTGCTTTGTAGCAAGGGAAAGTATTAAGGCGCAAAATCGGCCCGACAAACTAGTGACCCGCTCATCGTGAAGAGACCACAACAAATTGATACATAAGAGACGGCCGAAGCAGGTTCAAGCCTCGTCAACAGCTCTGGAGGGCGTTGTAAAAAGACGCAAAAACAAGCAAAAAGCCTTATGTATCCATGATATGTAAGGCTTTTTCATTTTTGTCCGGTTTCTGAAAAGATATTTTCAGGCAGGCTGTACGAGGTACAATCGTGACCTGTTCTACTCCAGAGCAAAAACAGATCACAACTTACACACAATACATTAATTACAATGATTTACATCGAAACGCCCCTTGCTGCAAGCGTTTGTTCTCCCCCTTAAAAGCCATGCAGCCAGGCGTCAGACAACGGCCCGGGTCCTCTTCTGCAAGAAGGCCGCAATCGCCAAAATGGGCATTGCACCCACCTGTCCCCGAACCATCTCCTCCGAGTTGCCAACCAGAATCGACCCCCATAAAACCGGAATAGCAGATCCTCAAAAACTTGCCCGCTTCAAGACAGGACACCTCTCAAAACCGCTATTTCTCCGTAGAAGAGCGTATGACCATATTCGCCGGAAGGACCACGGTCTCCGACGGAGCTGTCGGATTCTCGATCTTGGACAGAAGCAACCGAACGGCCTCTTTGGCCATCTGCTCCACGGGTTGCTCCACCGCCGTAATTGCCGGATGGACCAGAGTCGCCAGTTTGGTGCCCGACATGCAGGCAATGGCCATCTCCGAAGGAATGTGGATGGCGCGCTCCTGCAGCACCTTCTTGGCACCCAGCGCCTGAAGCTCCGTGAAACAGAAGACCGCATCACATCGGATGCCCGCATCAAGCACCCGATTCATCGCTTCTGCACCGTCTACCTCGTCGATGCCGGCCGAAACGACCAGCTCCGGGCAATAATCGATACCATGCTTTTTCAAAACATCACGGTAGGCTCTCAACCGCTCCGAGGTGTTGCGAATATAATCGGGTCCGGCCAGGTGCAGAATCCTTCGATACCCCTGGTAAATCAGGTGTTCAACCAGAAAGAAGGCCGAGTGATAGTCGTCGCTCCGAACGCTGGAACACTCCAGATCGGCAACCGTACGATCGAAAAAAACCATCGGCGTACATCGCCGCACGTATTCCTTGTAAAATTCCAGGTTGGCGCGATGATGGCACGAACTGATCAGAATTCCGTCAACGCGATAATTGTCGAAACTCTCGAAATTCAGTCGCTCGGTCAGAAAGTCCTCATCCGAGATGGCCAGAATGATCCGGTAGCCCTGCGGTTGCAGGATCCGCTGCACGGCTGTCGTGAATTGCAGGTAGAAGGTCGTAACTGCCTCCGGAACGACGATTCCAATGGTTTTCGCCCGCCGGCTCCGCAGATTCACCGCCATTTCGTTCTTCTTGTATCTCATCTTTTGGGCCATCTCAACCACACGGCGGATGGTCCGTTCGCTGACATTGCGGGTATCCGACGACAGCGCCCTGGAGACCGTGGATTTCGAAATCCCAAGTGCATTGGCAATATCCTTTATGGTCACATATTTCATAGCCTGCCCTGTATTACGTACCCGAAAGATACAAAATTTCTACCGATCCGCAATTTCGGGGTTGTGACAGACCCATTTTGGGAACGGTTGCGGATCCCGGGAACGGTTGCGGGAATTGTTGTGGGGACTAATTCACGGAAATGTAACATTATTGATCTAAATTTAAATTCGGATTCGGGGGAACAGGCTCTCGTCCCGACCCGCAAAATCCGAAAATCTGACCTATCCGCACTACACATGACCGACCTAACGACTATTCCGATGTTGAATCGCGAGAATTCAATCTACGTGGCAGCCTCCACCTTCGAAGAGAAAGGGGGGTTGGATCTCCGATCCGCAATTCATGGAGCAAATGGGATCCAGTTATCTGCTGGCACATGGCCTCGGACAGCCCGTTGCCGATGCCCATACCCGTATCTTCGTCCCGCAACAGGGCAATTATCATCTTTACGTGCGTACGCGAAACTGGATCTCCTGCTGGTCGGAAAAACCTTCGCCCGGGATCTTTCAGATCCTGCTCGACGGACAGCCTCTGAACGGGACCTTCGGCGATGGTGCCGGCGAATGGCATTGGCAATCGGGCGGGACCGTGTCTCTGACCCCTGGAGAGCACCGTCTGTCGTTGCACGACCTGACGGGTTTCGAGGGTCGTTGCGATGCCATTCTGTTGACGATGACCGATTATTGCCCGGACGTTTCCATCGAGACGATGCGCACCTTACGCAACCGGCTGATGGAGCTTCCGGCGGAACCCGAGCCGAAAGGACATTTCGAATTCGTCGTCGTGGGTGGCGGTGTGGCAGGAATGTGCGCCGCCATCGCCGCGGCCCGCAAGGGCGTCAAGGTGGCGCTCGTACAGGATCGGAAGCTCCTTGGCGGAAACAACTCGTCCGAAGTCCGCGTCGGACTCGGCGGACGTCTCAATATCGGCAAATACCCCTCGCTGGGATATCTGCTCAACGAATTCGGCCCCGCCACGAAGGGGAACGCCCGACCGGCCGAAGTCTACGAAGACGACAAGAAACTCCAGGCCGTTCTGGCCGAAAAGAACATTACGCTGTTCCTGGGATACAAGGTGACGGGGGTGCGCAAATCCACACCGCGGAAGATCGAGGCGATTACGGCCACGCAGGTCGACGACTACCGCACGATCGAACTCGAAGGCGACCTCTTCGCGGACTGCACGGGCGACGGGGCTCTCGGGGTGCTGGCCGGTGCCGAATGGAGCATGGGCCGCGATGCCAAATCCCGCTACAACGAACCTTCGGCCCCGGAAAAGGCCGACGGAATCACCCTCGGCGCCTCGGTGCAATGGTACTGCCTGGAGGCCGAAACCCCGCAACCCTTTCCCGACATCGACTGGGGTCTCCCGATCGACGAGCAGACCGCCCAGAAGGTCCGCCGCGGCCAATGGTACTGGGAGGTGGGCATGATCGAGGATCAGATGGCGCAGGCCGAACGCATCCGCGACTACGGCATGTATGTGGCCTACTCGAACTGGGCCTATCTGAAGAATCACGCCTCGTTCCGCCAGGAGTATGCGAACAGCTATCTGGGATGGATGGCCTACGTGGCCGGCAAACGCGAAAGCCGCCGGCTGATCGGGGACTTCGTGCTGCGCGAACAGGATCTGCTCGACTTCGTGCTCTACCCCGACGGCTGCGTGAGCACCTCGTGGTACATCGACAACCACGAACCCGACCCCGAAAACAGCAAACATTTCAAGGAGCCCTTCCTCTCACGCGGATGCCTGCGTCCGCTGGACTTCTACCCGATCCCCTACCGCTGCTTCTATGCCAAGGATCTGGACAACCTCTTCATGGCCGGGCGTGACATCTCGGTCAGCCATATCGCCCTGGGAACAACCCGCGTGATGCGGACCACGGCGATGATGGGCGAGGTGGTGGGGCTGGCCGCCAGCATCTGCCGAGACGAGGGCATCACCCCGCGGGGCGTGTATGAAAAGGCGTTCGACAAGCTCAGTGCCCTGATGAAGAAGGGGGCCGGAAGAACCGACGTCCCCTATCTGCAGGTCTATACCCTGATCGACACGACCGCCGCCCGAAGCGAGGATTGCTGACCCGCCCGAAGACCAACCTGAAAACCTAAACTTATGAACATAATCGACTGGATCATCATTCTGCTGTTCCTGGGAGGGCTGATTGTCATCGGCTTCGCCTTCTCCCACAAGAACAAGGATATCAAGGACTATTTTCTCGCCGGGCGTTCGATGCCGACGTGGCTGGTGGTCTTCGCCGCCACAGGGACCTCGATCAGTGCCGGAACCTTCGTGGGTTCTCCCGAACTGGGGTTCAACACCAACCTGACCTTCATCATGAGCTGCATAGGAGCCGTCATCGGCGGAGTCGTCGTCGCGGCACTCTTCCTGCCCAAACTCTACAATTCGAAGACCATCACCATCTACGGATACATCGGCAACCGCTTCGGTGAGGTCTCGAAACGCTCGACAAGCGTCATGTTCATCATCGGCCAGCTCTTCACCTCCGGATCGCGTCTCTTCATCGCGGCCATTGCCGTAAGCGTCATCATCTTCGGATCGATCCACTTCCAGTTCCTGATGTACTCGATCATCATCCTCGGATTGATCAGCACACTCTACACCATGGCCGGCGGAATCAAGGGGCTGCTCTACATCGACGCCATTCAGATCATGCTCGTTATCGGATCGGGCATTCTGGCGCTGGCGATCGTCTATTTCGCCCTCAACGAAACGATGTCCCTGTCCGAGATCCTCGCCACACTGCGCGACGGCATGGTCAAGGCCCCCGCACAGCCCGAATACGGCATGGCGGCAGACGGTTCGCTGACCGGCTGGATCGCCGGCAACAAGCTGCAGCTGGCCGACCCCCGGGTACGATTCGATGTGCCCTACAACCTGATCGGTGCACTGGGAGCCTACGCCTTCTTCAAGGTCGCGCAATTCTCTACGGACCATGAGTTCGTCCAGCGCCAGCTCACCTGCCGCAGCGTGACGAAGGCCGGCGTATCGCTCGTCTGGTCGCAGCTGCTGGCCATCCCGATCGTACTGATCTTCATGCTCATCGGTTCATTCCTTTACGTACGGTACATGCAGGATCCGCAATCGGCCGTTGCGGACGGAGTCTTCACCGATGCCCGGGACCTCTTTCCGCAGTTCATCTGCAACCGCATCCCGACCGGCGTCCGCGGATTGATGGTCGTCGGGCTCCTCGCCGCCGCACTCTCGAGCTTCAATTCGGCCATCAATGCCATGGCCAGCAGCTTCGTCTCGGACCTCTATCTGCCGATCCGCCGCAGCCGCGGCAAGGCCATCCGGGGAGATGCCGACCAGATGGCCGCCTCCCGCAAGATGGTCGTCCTGATGGGGCTGCTGCTGACGGCCTTCGCCATGCTGACGGCCGTAATGCAGCAGGTCAGCGGTCTGAACCTCGTCGACTTCGCGACCAGCGTCATGTGCTTCTCCTATGCCGGCATGATGGGCGTCTTCATCACGGCACTCTTCACCAAACGCGGGAACACCCGCAGCGTCGTGGCGGCGCTCATCGTGGGTTTTCTGACCGTTCTGTTCCTGCAACCCTACATCTTCGGGCCGGTCAGCAAGGCGCTCTTCGGCGCACCGGTCGTTCTGGCATGGCCCTGGTGGTGCCCGATCGGCGTCACGGTCAGTCTGCTGGTCTGCCTTTGCGGAAAACCAAAACCTGAAACCAACACTCGAACCATATGAGACAAGCCTTACTGACAGCTCCGGAACACATCGAATTCCGCGAAGTTCCGGACCTCACACCCGCCCAACTGAAAGACCACGATATCCTCATCCGCATCCACAAGATCGGCATCTGCGGCAGCGAAATCCACTCTTATCACGGAGAACACCCCGCCACGTTCTATCCCGTTGTCCAGGGACACGAATATGCCGGAATCGTCGTCGCCGTCGGGCAGAAGGTCTCCGCATGC
Organism: uncultured Alistipes sp.; assembly: GCA_944321205.1. Classification (GTDB taxonomy): domain Bacteria; phylum Bacteroidota; class Bacteroidia; order Bacteroidales; family Rikenellaceae; genus Alistipes. Next base: position 21,311 of record CALUKK010000040.1, on the reverse strand, counting down.
AAGCCCGGTGACAAGGTAACGGCCCGGCCGCAACTGGTCTGCGGGAAGTGCGGGCCCTGCCGCCGCGGGCAATACAACGTCTGCGAGCATCTCCGCGTGCAGGCCTTCCAGGCCAATGGCGCGGCACAGGACTACTTCATCGTCCAGGAAGACCGGGTCGTCCGACTTCCCGACACCATGTCGCTCGAATTCGGAGCGATGATCGAACCCGTGGCGGTCGGTGCACACGCCGTCTCCCGGGCCGGAGATCTCTCGGGCCGGAACGTGGTTGTCTCGGGAGCCGGCACGATCGGCAATCTGGTGGCACAGTTCGCCCGGGCCAAGGGGGCCCGGAAGGTCCTCGTCACGGATATCAGCGACTATCGGCTGGAGATCGCCCGCCGCTGCGGGATCACCGAGACGCTCAACGTGACCACAACACCGTTGGAAGAGGGCGTCCGGAAGGTTTTCGGCGAGGAGGGATTCCAGGTCGGATTCGAAGTGGCGGGAGTCGAATCCTCCATCCGCTCGCTGATGGCCTCCATCGAGAAAGGCAGCACGATTGTCGTGGTGGCGGTCTTCGCCCGAGATCCGACGCTGAGCATGTTCCATCTCGGCGAACACGAACTTATGCTGGTGGGCACGATGATGTATCGCCACGAAGACTACCTTACGGCCGTCGAGGAGGTCTCCGCGGGCCGGATCCTGCTCGAACCGCTGATTACCGACCGCTTTGCCTTCGGTGAATACGACACGGCCTATCGCCACATCGCGAAGAATCGGGAAAAGTGCATGAAGGTGATGATCGATCTTGAAAAATAATCTCCACAGGCATGAACAGGCTCAAAATCATCGGTATCGGCGAACTCGTCTGGGACATGCTGCCCTCGGGGCGGCAACTCGGCGGAGCTCCGGTCAATTTCGCTTACTGGTGCAACCGGCTCGGTGCGGCGGGGTATCCGGTGAGTGCCGTCGGAAACGACGAGCCCGGCCAAACGGCCCTTGCCGTTTTAGCCCAGACGGGGCTCGTCCTCGATCACATCCAACAGAACGCACGACCGACCGGACGTGTCGACGTGACCCTCTCGGGCGACGGAATCCCGCAATACGACATCATCGAAGGGGTGGCATGGGATGCCCTGACGGCAACCGCCGCGACCCGCAAACTGGCTGCCACGGCCGATGCCCTCTGCTGGGGAACGCTGGCCCAACGGTCCGAGGCGTCACACCGGACCATCACCTCGCTGCTCGAGGCCGCGAAACCCGGCTGTCTGAAGGTCTTTGACATCAATATCCGGCAACCGTGGTACAGCCGGGAGATCATTCTGGATTCACTCGAAAAGGCCGATGTTCTGAAGCTCAACGAGGATGAGCTGCCCCTGCTCTCCTCCCTGCTCGACCTACAAGCGGACGGAGAGGAGGCCATTGCCCGACTCGGCAAAGCGTTCGCCCTGAAGTACGTCATCTACACGGCCGGAGCCAGCCACAGCGAAATCCATACCGCCGAAGGGCTCGTTTCACGGCTTGCCACCCCGAAAGTCAAGGTCGTGGATACGGTAGGAGCCGGGGATTCGTTCTCCGCGGCCTTCATCACCTCGCTCTTGCAGGGTGAGGATCTGCCGACATGCCACCGGAAGGCCGTCGAGACGGCCGCCATGGTATGCACCCTGCACGGAGCCATACCCCGAACGCTATGAAAGGAAGAAGAACCCGAAAATGGTGGGGAGCGTTGCTCTTCACGGCGCTCCTGATCTCCTGCTGCACGGGTCCGGGAGCTCCCCGGACGGCCGACGGCAAACCCGTCGACGAACGGATCATGGGCGTATATCGCCTCTACCCGAGCCGCGTGGCTCCCCTCCCCGAAGCTCCGAAGGGGTACGACGCCTGCTACATCAGCCATTACGGCCGACACGGATCCCGCTACCTGCTCGCCGATTCGCAATATCGCTGGGTCCACGATCTGCTTTCCCGGGCCTCGGCCGACGGGCGGCTTACACGCCTCGGGCAGAAAATCCACAACGATCTGAAACGGATGCTCCCGCAATTCGAGGATCGGGCCGGAGATCTGACTCCGATCGGTGTCGCTCAGCAAAAGGCCATCGCCCGTCGAATGACAACCCGCCACTCCTCCGTATTCAGGCCGGAGGCCATCGTCCGCGTCTCCACCTCGGCAACCCCGCGCACACACGAAAGCATGGAAGCCTTCTGCGAAGAGCTCCGGCAGTTGTGTCCAACGCTGCGGATCGAATCGCGGGAGGATGCTGCGCTGAACCCCTACTCTTCGGCTTCGGGAATCCCCAATGCCGAGGATCTGCGGGTGAAGAGTCCCGATGCGGACTGGCGTCCGGGATTCAACGCCTACTGCCACCGACGGCTCGACACCGGAGACCTGCTGGCCCGGCTCTTCACCGATCCGGCGTATGCCGCGACCCTTGGGGATCCGGTCGATCTCGAACGCTCGCTGTTCAATCTGGCCATCCATTTTGCCGGATGCGGGATCCCGACAGACTGGTTCAGCCTCTTTACCGGCGAGGAGCTGACGGCCTTGGCCCAATGCGAAGCCTACACCTTCTACATGGAGAAGGGGCCGGGCCGTGAAACCTCCGACCGCACCTGGGCCCTCTCGGCCCTTATTCTGGACCGGATGCTCTCCGAGGCCTCCGAGGCTCTCGACAAGGGCATTGCAGCCCATCTGCGTTTCGGACACGACGGCTGTATCATGGCGCTGCTGACCCTGATGGGGGCCGAAGGATGGACCTCCGTGGCGACAACTCCGGACGAAACGGCCCGGGCGTGGGACATCTCCCGGATTCCGATGGCGAGCAATCTGCAATGGATCTTCTATCGGCCCGTCTCGGGCGACGGCGCGATCCTCGTACGACTGCTGCTCAACGAGAAACCGCTGCATCTGCCCCTTACGGATTCCTGCGGACTGGGACGCTGGGACGACCTGCACCGCGACCTTGCGGAGCGTTGCGGAAAAGCATTCTCCATTCTGAAGAACCTTTGAAAGACATATCCGCCAACAATCTCATTCAATTACTAACCGGACTGCATTCCCTCCCCGGAATTCAGTCACAAAACACAAAAAGATGGGTAAACATTTATTCTCCTTGCTGAAAATAGCCTTTTCAGCCGTGTTTATCTTGCATCTGATGTCCGTCACGGCCCAATCCTGGCGTATCTCCGGGACAGTCACGGACTCGGAAGGCAAGCCTCTTCCCGGTGCGGCCGTTGCGGTCAGCGGCACCTCGCAGGGAACGGTCACTGATGACCAGGGACAGTTTGTCCTCTCCGTGACCAAAGGTCAGGTGCTGCACGTCTCCTTTCTCGGATTCAAGTCCCGCCAGGTCACAATCGACGCCCAAACCGAACTGGACATCGTTCTCGAAGCAGACCAGGCACTCCTTGACGAGGTGGTCGTGGTAGGTTACGGCACCCAAAAGAAGGCCAATCTGACCGGCTCCGTCTCCTCGGTATCGACCAAGGAGTTCTCCAGTCGTCCGATCACGCAGCTCTCCACGGCTCTGCAGGGTATCGCACCGGGAGTCACCGTCACCACGGCCGGAGGCGCTCCGGGAGCCGATTCCGGCAACATCCAGATTCGGGGTATCGGATCCTTCGGCGGTTCGGACTGCTCGCCGCTTGTGCTCATCGACGGCGTGGAGGGCGATATCAACTCCGTGGATGCCTCGCAGATCGACCAGATCTCCGTCCTCAAGGATGCCGCCTCGGCCTCGATCTATGGCAGCCGTGCGGCCAACGGCGTCATCCTCATTACGACCAAGCGTGCCAAGGAGGGCAGATTCTCGCTGACCTACCGGGGATATGTCGGATGGCAGAAACCCGTTGTCTATCCCGACGTCGTCGGCCCGGAAGAGTACATGCTCCTCTCGCGCCAGGCATCGATGAACGACGGCACCGAAACGATCTATACGGATCAGTACATCTCGAACTATCGCAAGAACAACTACCTGGATCCCGATGCCTTCCCCATCATCGACTGGCAGGAGCGCCTGATGACCGGCAACGGATTCACCCACAACCACACGGTCAACATGAGCGCCGGCAGTGACCGCATCCGGATCATGACCTCGTTCGGCTATCTGGACCAGAACGGCATCATCAAGAACGCCAACTACCAGCGCTTCAACCTGCGAAACAACATGGACATCAAGATGAGCGACAAGTTCAACTTCCAGTTCGACATCTCGGGAAACTACTCGCGCCGCGTGATCAACCCCTACCAGAGCGTCGTCTTCGCCTTCATGAACAGCAAGGATCCGCTGATGCTCGCACAATGGTCTGACGGCAGCTATGCGGCCTTTACCGGCGGTACACTCAACACGCTGCCGATGATCGAGCAGGGTCTCGGTGGCAACAACATCCGTCAGACGGGCAACATCAAGGCTTCGGCCGTACTCGAATACAAGCCTGCAGAGTGGCTTTCGGTCGAATTGAAGGCGGCACCGCAGCTGACGGCCGTCAAGACCCACCACTTCGTAGATCTCGTCGAGTACCATTCGGATCCCTACGGTACGGTCTCCAACGCCTCCAACGCCGAGTACAACTCGCTCGACGAAATGACCTCCGGAGCCCTGAACGGCTACTATCATGCCATGCTCACCGCCGCGCACAGCTTCGGCAACCACAACCTCCGGTTGATCCTCGGAACCTCGTATGAAAACTACGACTATTACAGCCTCGGAGCCTACCGGCAGGATTTCGCCTATCCCGACTACGAAGTCATCAGCGCCGGCGGTGACAACGAATTCAAGAACAACTCCGGAAGCCGCACCCAGATGGCCATGGCATCGTTCTTCGGACGGCTGAACTACAACTACAAGGAGCGTTACCTCTTCGAGGCGAATCTTCGCTACGACGGCTCCTCGCGCTTCATACGCCGGAACCGATGGGGGTTGTTCCCCTCGTTCTCCGCAGCGTGGCGCGTCACCGAGGAGTCCTTTCTGGCGTCGATCCGACGGACACTCTCCGAATTCAAGATCCGGGCTTCGTACGGCACGCTCGGAAACCAGAACATCAACTCCTATTACCCGACCTCGCAGCTGCTGACGATCAGCTCGATCTCCGCGGCCAACCAGATCTACCCGATCGTGGCACAGAACTCGCTGGCCAACGAGGAGATCACCTGGGAGACAACCCACATGACCGATATCGGTCTTGACGCCGTGCTGTGGAACCGCCTCTCGATTACGGCGGACTACTACTGGAAGCGGACCGACGGCATTCTGATGCAACTCGACATCCCCTCGACGATCGGTCTCAATGCCCCCTATCAGAACGCCGGGGTCGTAACCAACCGGGGTTGGGAACTCGCCATCGGCTACAACAACCGCTGGGGTGACTTCGACTTCGGGGTTCAGGCCAACCTGTCGGACGTCGTCAACAAGATCATCGACATGAAAGGCACCTACGGGACAAGCGGCGCAATCCGCAATCAGGAGGGATCGTCGATCAACTCGCTCTTCCTGCTGCGGAGTCTGGGCATCGTCCAGACGCAGGAGCAGGCCGACTGGATCAATCTCAACTGCCCGCAATACAACCAGATGACGCATCCGGGCGATCTGGTCTACGAGGACTACAACAAGGACGGCAAGATCGATGACGACGACCGTCAGATCGTCGGCTCCCTGATTCCACGCTACACCTACGGACTTACGCTGAATTTCGGCTGGAAGGGGATCAACCTCAGCATGCAGTTCCAGGGCGTGGGCAAGGCCGACGCCTACATCAGCGACGCCTATACGCAGCCGTGCGTGAGCGGCGGGACGTTCCAGCGGTCACACCTCGACAACTGGACACCGGAGAATCCCGGGGCGAAATACCCCCGTCTTTCCTACACGAGCGATCTGAACAAAAAACAGTCGACATTCTGGATGGCCGATGCCTCCTACTGCCGGCTGAAAAACCTCCAATTGAGCTACACCTTCCCGGAACGCATCGTACAGACGCTGCATCTCCGGGGACTGATGGTCTATGCCAACGCCACGAACCTCTTCACACTGAGCAACTACTACGACGGATACGACCCCGAAACGGCGTATCAAAGCGGCTCGCAGGGCGCTACGACGGGAAGCATCGGAAACAACTATCCTCTGGTAAGTACCTATACGTTCGGAGTGGAAATCAAATTCTAAATCACAGCCATGAAAAAACAGATAATAGCCTTTACGGTCCTGACCCTGGCGGCATTCGGGTGGGGCTGTTCCCTGGACCGGATCCCCTTGACGGGACCCTCCACGAGCTCGTTCCCGGCCAGTCAGGACGAAGCGCAGGCCGGAGTGCTTGCCGTCTACAAGAGTCTGGCCAACAGCATCCAGCAATATGAACCCTTCCCGAATCGTTTCATGGACCAGATGACCGACATCGGAGCCATACGGACGGTTCTCGCACAATGGCCCGACTATACGCTCTCGACCATCACCTCGTCGTACGATGCCGTGGAGGAGCTCTATTCCCGGCTCTACAAGGGCATAAGCCGCGTCCATCTGGTGCTGGACAATCTGGATAACCTGCAAGGCAAGATCGACGACGAAGCCTATTACCAGTTCAAGGCGGAGCTGCTGTGTCTGAGGGCCTACTTCTACGACTGGCTCTGCATGGTCTATGGCGACGTACCGTTCATCGACCACAGCCTTTCGCTCGACGACTACGCCTATGCGCGTACGCCGAAAGCCGACGTCATCAAGCGCATCCTCTCCGATATGGACGACGAACTGCTCGATCATCTTCCCGTTGCGTGGGACCGTGCGACGTGGGGTACGGCCCGCATCGGACGAGTGGCAGCCTATGCGCTCAAAGCGCGGATCTGTCTGGAGTGGGCCTATTTCGAGGATGCGGCCAAATATGCGAAAAAGGCGCTTGACATGGCCGACGGCATCTATGACCTCACGCCGCTCGACTGCACCTTCTATCCCACCCATGCGGAGGGAGAGCCCGATCCGACCCCGCTGTTCGGATTTGCCGCCGAAACCGCCTCGAAAGAGTGGCTCTGGGCCATCCAGTTCAACCGCCTGGCTGCGTCGAACACCCATACGGGAATCTATGTCTCCCTGTCGCGCGTGCACAACGGATCGGCAAGTGTCGGGCCCTCGATGGCCATGATGGACACCTTCCAATGTACGGACGGACTTGCCATTACCGAGTCGCCGCTCTACAACTGGCAGGATCCGTGGCGCAACCGCGATCCGCGCCTGGACCTCTACTGCGTACGTTCGGGTTCGCGCACGATGGGCATCGAGTTCTCGACCGATCCCGCCGACAAGACCGTCTACGACTACATCTCGCAGACCTATGTCCCGAACGCCGACGTGACGGGCAACAAGAGCGAGTACGGCCCCAATGGCAAGCAAGGACCCGGAGGTTTCCTGTGGCGGAAGTTCTACGACCCCGCCTACTACGGCAACATCACCGGACCCAACTACGAGGATGATCTCGACATGCCGATTATTCGACTGGCCGAGCTGCTGCTCATCGACGCCGAGGCCAACATTGAGTGGGATGGCGGCGATCTTGCACGGGCGAAAGCCCAGATCGACCGGGTGCGTGCCCGGGTGAAGATGCCTCCCGTCGAGGGTACGAGCCGCGAAGATCTGCGCAGCGCGCTGCGCTACGAACGCAAGGTGGAGCTGTGCGCCGAAGGATTCCGCTGGTTCGACATCCGCCGCTGGAAGGATGAGGACGGCAAACCCGTAGCCTACAAGGCGATCAACGGCCCGCAATATGCCCCGGCATACGGCAAAACGGTCTCGAACGCCAAACCGGTCATCGACAAGAACTGGACCGTCACCTACGATGGAACAACCACCTTCGACGGTCAGCCCTTCGACGCCCGCGTACACACCACACGGAAATTCCAGCTCGGAAAAGACGAGCTCTGGCCATTCCCCTATACCGAGATGATCACCAACCCGCTGATCGGTCTCGAAAACAACAACCCCGGATATTGATTCCAACAAACACTGACAGAATATGAACAGAAAACATTTCATGGCTTGGTATTTCGCATCCGCACTGCTGCTGGGCGCAGGATGCAACGACTCGAATTCGGACTATGATCCCGGCATCGAGTTTTCGAAAACGGGCGAAGTGACGCTTATCGCATCGATCCGGAACTGTACGACGCGGGCGTCGCTCGTCAATACGGGTGAGGCACGCTGGTTGGCCGGTGACGCCATCTCGGTGGTCTGCACCGACGGCTCGGCGGTCGAGTTTGCGCTCGACGGCACGGGCGATACCCGTCGCGCCTTCTTCAAGGGCACCATCCCCGACGGTCGGGAGATGGGTTCCTATGCCCTCTATCCCACGACAACAGCCCTCTCCGGATCCAATCTCCAGGTGACGCTTCCCGCCGAGATCGAACCCGCAGCGACGGGCAGCTGCTCGGCCATGATCGCCCCGATCACGGACTCGTACGAGATCACGTTCCAACACCTGTTCTCCTACATGACGATCCAGTTCAGCAACGTAAGTCCAAGTACGGAGAAAATCGAGCTCAAGGCCGACAAGAGTCTGTCGGGCAGCTTCTCGGTACCGCTTGACGAGGCCCTGAACAACGGCATCGCCGCACGGGACGGATCGAACACCCTGACCGTTGTCCTGCCCGAGAAGAAAGAATCGACGATCTCAGTATCCTTTGCACTTCCCGTAGGAGAGTACAACAGCCTGACGGCTACGGCCTACGATGCCGAGGGCGAAAACCTGGGCGAAGTCGAGTGTCTGGCCGCGACAACCCATGCGGAGTTGGCCGATCTGCGGGCCCTCAACATCTCGATGCCCGACTACTCCCCGCAGAAGCCGATCGAGGGAACGGTTCTCGTAGCCGGCATCTATTGGGCGACGGGCAACCTGCAACACATCGAGGGGCAAACCGACGAAGGGTTCCAGACCGGCTGGAGGATCGCTCCCAATCAATGGGAATATGTCAACTGCGAGAATGCCGCCGATGACCCGCAGAAGGAGGTCGTATTCCAGCCAACGGATTACAGCCAATGCGACCACTTCAACTGGGGCGGTATCGCCAATCCGTTCGATGAAGACGCCGCTTCGTCCCTGGTGGTTGAGGTCGGAACGGACATCTCCGGAAAGATGTACACCTCGCAGGATGGCTCGACGCCCACGACGGATTTTGGCGAGGCCCGGTACGGAGACCTGGCCTTCTGGGCCTCGAAGGGGCAATGGCGCATGCCGACAAAGGCCGAGTTCGAACAGCTCAAGGCCAAAGCCTCCGTACAGTTCGGCAGCTACAGGCTTGAAAATGGCAAGATCATCGTAGGAGTCCTGTTCACCGATCCGGAGCCCGACCAACAGCCGACGGTCAACAATACGATCGTGGAACTCACGGACGACGATATCGCCAAGGGTCTCTTCCTGCCCAGAGCCGGACGACGCTACAATGTCCAGCCGTTCAACGTCAACAAACAGGGGCAACAGGGCGTCTACTGGGGATCGGAGGCCATCACCGGTGCGGGAGCCGACCAACCCTGCTACGGAATGGTGATCAGAATCGAGTCCGCCGTCGAATATGACTATTGGAACAAGGCCTACAATGCCACGGCAGGCTTCAGCATTCGCCCCGTTTACGTCGGTAAATGATGAAACGTGCAATTCTTGTTTTCCTGCTGCTGATCCCGGCGGTCGTTCTGACCGCCGGGTGCGGCATGGAAAGCGGCCGGGTGGGACGGCCGCTTCCGCCCTGGCAGGAGGGGTATCTGGACATCCACGCCATCAATACGGGGCGTGGAGAATGCACGCTGCTGATCCTTCCGGACGGAACAACGCTCGCCATTGATGCCGGGGAGTTCAGCCAGGAACCGGGTCCCTACCGGGCCGTGGCACAGAGACCCGACACGCTGACCCGGCCGACCCAGACCTATGCCGCCTACATGCGCCACTTCATGCCGCACGCGGATTCACTGGACTACATGCTGGTCACTCACTTCCACATGGACCACTTCGGCCAGCTCGAACCCGAATATGAACGATCGGCCTCCGGAGACTATGTGCTGAGCGGCGTGACGGCTCTCTACGGGGAGGTGCCCTTCCGGGAGCTGGTCGACCGTGCATGGCCCGCCTACGATTCGCTGGCCTGCCGTGCAATGGACGAAGCGCCGCTGGCCAACTCCCGTCGTTTTGTCGATCATGCGACGGCGCATCACGGGCTGAAGGTCTCCGCGCTGCGTCTGGGTGTTCACGACCAGTTCACCCTGCGGCATGCGCCGGAACGGTATCCGGATTTCGCCGTCACGGGGCTCTGTGCCAATGGCCGGGTCTGGGATGACGGACAGATCGTGAACTGCCATGAAGAGGAGGTGCCGCGGGAAAACGGCGCCTCATGCGGCATTCTGGTGCGATACGGAGAGTTCGATTACTTCACGGCCGGGGACATCGGCGACAACTCCCGACTCGAATACCCGTGCGCGAAGGCGATCGGGCGACCGATCGAGGCCATGAAGGCCAACCACCACATGTCCCCGCACACGATGTCGGAACGCATGCTCGCGGTGCTCGAGCCCGATGTCATCGTGACACAGAGTTTCTACGTCCGGGCTATCCAGCCCGATACGGCGGCAATACGGCGGATCTCCGAACGTCGGGGTGCAGGTGCCTGTCGGATGTATTTCACGAACATCGACCCGTCGCTGACGACGGCCGATCCGGAGCTCTACGCCCGGAGTGCCGGGATCGGCGGTCATGTGGTCATTCGGGTTGCCCCGGGTGGTCGGGAATACCGGGTTTATCGGCTCGACGACTCCGACATGAAGTACCGCATTGAACAGGCCGACGGACCGTTCATTTGCAAACCCTGAAACATAAAAATACGAAAAATGAAAAAAATCTTTATTGCAAGCATGTTGTTCGCGCTCTCCGGGCTGGTTTCGTGCGGCGAAAGCAAGACCTCGGAGATGCCCTGGGAGAACGACCTGGGCAACAGCGAGAATCCGAATCCGCCCGCTGAATCCGAGGTCGAGGTCGGCCAGACGCTCCCGGCATGGAGCCAGGGAACATTGGATATACATTTTATCAACAGCGGCCGGGGCGAGTGCGCCTTCTTCATCCTGCCGGACGGCACGACGCTGCTGGTCGACGCCGGAGAGATCGTGGATCTGGACGGAACGGTCCCCCAGCGGCCCAATGCCAATACCCGCCCCACCCTCGTCTACGCGAACTATATCCGTCATTTCATGCCCGAAGGCCATCTGTCTATCGACTGGTGTGCCCCGTCACACTTCCACATCGACCACATCGGGAGTCTGGCGGCGGCAACCGAAACGTCACCGGCCGGATACCGGCTGTCGGGGCTCATGGCCCTGTACGACGAGGTTCCGTTCGACCACGTGCTGGACATGGGGTATCCCAACTACGGTGCGGACACGTCAATTCCCGCCATGAACGGTGAGTTGGCCGCCGACTGGCAGACATTCGTCACGTGGGCCGTGGCAAACAAGGGCATGAAGGCCGATCGTTTTCAGGTGGGTGAAGAACAGATCACGCTGCAGTATGCGCGGGACAACTACCCCGATTTCCGGATCTTCAACATCGTAGCAAACGGCTACGCCTGGATTCTGGACTCCTCAACCGGCAAAGGAACCGTTGTCAACACCTCTGCAGACCCGGGGAATCCGGCCTCGTGCGGGTTCCACCTCAGTTACGGAAAGTTCGACTACCTGGCATGCGGCGATCTGACGTCGGCACCCCAGAACCGCGTGGCATACTATTACCGGGATTTCATCCCGCGGGGAGGGCTCGAAGTCTTCAAGGCTCACCACCATTTGAGCAGCAACTCCTGGGGTAGCCAGATGCAAGCCTGCGAATTCTCGCCGCGCGTGATTGTCAACCACAGTTTCTACGAGTGGCAGCCCGACATTCCGTTGCTGACCTCGATCGTGGAGGGGAGCTTCTCGGGAAATTCCTATTTCTGGGTGAAGGATATCTTTACGACAAACGTCGACCCGAAGACCCTGGAGGCAAATACGGATCTGTTCCAGCACCTCAGCGGGTACAACGGACACATTGTGGTCCGCGTGGTCTCAGGCGGCGACCAATTCTACGTTTACATGCTCGACGATTCGGATTTCAACTACAGGATCCAGTCGATTCATGGTCCGTACAACTCAAAATAGCACCGTCATGTCGAAAAGAAGACTGTTGGGGCTGCTCCTGCTGCCCTGCATCGCGGCAGGATGTACCGCAACCCAAGGGGACGCTGGCCGACATTTCATCGCACATCGGGGTGTGAACATGCGCTGCACGCTCGCGGGAGAGAACTCCAGGGAAGCGATCCGACTTGCCGCGCGGGCCGGATTTGACTGCATCGAAACCGATGTGCGCTGGACCTCGGACAGCGTTCTCGTGGCCGTACACGATGCCACGCTGGCCCGTACGTTTACCTATAACGACGGGCGGCCCGTACCCGAAGAGATCGCCGTCGCGGATCTCACCTATGCGGAACTCCGCGACAAGTTCCGGATGAAAGCCTCTCGGCCCGAATCCCGCAGCCGGGTGCTTTCTCTCGAAGAGTTCTGCACGGAATGCCGGGACTGCGGACTATACACGTTTATCGAACCGAAGGCCGTCACTCCGGAATGGGTCTATCCGCAACTGATAGCCATCGCCGATCGGGTATTCGGACGCGGCAACTACGTCATCACCTCAAACAATGAGGCCAACGACCACATCCGTCAGGAGATGGGCATCCAGGATATCCCGCTTATGGGCATTCTCTACCAGAGCACCTACGGACACATTGCATCGCTCGGGAACATCATCATGGCGATCAGCGCCACCCGATTCGGGGAAGAGGAATATCGCGCCAACGTGTCGCGCGCCAAGTCCGACGGATTCCAAACAGAGTCCCACGCCGACGAATTCAAGCATTTCGACCGGATCAACCAGGCCGACATCGACTACGTATCGACCGACCTGCTCGCCCCGGACTACACGGGGCAAGGGAAAACCCTCTACCGGTCCAAAGGCCGGAACGCGGCAAAAAGCGCAGCCGAAAGCGCAGCCGTGGGGAAAATGGAGTTCGGCGCAGTCTACCTCGACTTGGAATGGAGCGGATCGGCCACCATTACGCTTGTCGACCAGAAGTTCGCACTTCCGGCAACAGCGACTCCCCGCCGAGCCCGGCACCAGCTGCTGGTTTTCGATAACGTTCCCGCATTCGAGGTTTCATCCCCATCGGAAGATTTTCGCATAAAGCGCATCTCCCTTCGGATCGTTCAACTCTGAGCGGCACCAGGAAACGGCCGTACGGACTCTTCTCCTGCCCTCGCAGATCCGGTATCGCCGAGTCGGGTCTTCTTTCGTAAGGGACAAAGAGGCGGTTTCCGGAACCGGAATCCACGGCCGAAGGATCGGATCAGACCCTCCGGCGAAGAAAAATACGGCCCGGCATTTGGTTTTTCAAAATTTTTTAGTATATTTGTCCCAGCAACAATTCCGAAACATGAGACTTTACGGTTTTGCATACTTCTTTTATTACTTTTTCTTTTATGCCAAGAGAAAAAGCGGGACGGTATGCTTCGGATGATACCCAGAATTGAGTCGAACAAAACATCGCATAAATTCATGAAAATCCCGCACGACAAAACGTGCGGGATTTTTCATTAAAAACAACAACTATGGATCAGATCGCCATACAGGGCATCGCCGGATGCTATCACGAAACCGCCGCAAGACGCTACTTCACCGATCGCCCGATCGACGTAATCCCCTGTTCGAGTTTCGACCTGCTCTTCGAGCGGATGTCCGAAGATCCGACGCTGCTCGGCATCGCAGCCATTGAAAACACCATTGCCGGGAGTCTGCTTCCCAATCACGAGCTGCTCCAGCGCAGCCGGGCCCGGATCGTCGGAGAGCAGAAAATCCGCATTTCGCATGTCATCGCCGCGCTGCCCGGACAACGTCTCGACGAGATTCGCGAAGTGCACTCCCATCCCATTGCCCTGATGCAGTGCGGGGAGTTCCTAAAGGGACATCCGGCCATGAAGATCGTCGAACGCGACGACACGGCAGGCAGCGCCCGCGAAATCGCCGAGGAGCGACTCCCCGGAACCGCCGCCATCTGCGGAGCCGATGCCGCCGAGATGTACGGTCTCGAGATCCTCCGGCGGGGGATCGAAACCAACAAGCACAACTTCACGCGTTTTCTCATTTTGGCGGACGAAAGCCGTGCCGCGGAGTTCTCGGATCCCCGCCATACCAACAAGGCATCGCTCGTCTTCACACTCCGACATACCCAAGGCTCCCTTTCGAAGGTGCTGACCGTCCTCTCCTTCTACGACATCAACCTCACGAAAATACAGTCCCTGCCGATCATCGGCCGCGAATGGGAGTATCGGTTTTACGTCGACGTCACCTTCGACGATCCGCTCCGATACCGTCAATCCATCGACGCAGCCCGACCGCTGACCAGCGATTTCCGCATCCTGGGCGAATACGCCGAATGCCCCAATCCCCAGGTCTGAGTCCCTACACCATCCGTATTCAAAGAACAAACATCAAAAATAAATTTCACCATGAACGATCTTCAACCCATCACGCTTCCCGGGGTCGATTCCCGGCGTCCTCTGGTCATTGCCGGTCCGTGCAGTGCCGAAACCGAAGAACAGGTCCTTGAAACGGCCCGGATCCTGGCCGCCGAGGGTATCCGCATCTACCGTGCGGGGCTCTGGAAACCCCGGACGAAACCCGGAGGCTTCGAGGGTGTCGGCGAAAAGGGCATCCCCTGGCTGCAGCGCGTAAAACGCGAAACGGGCATGTACACCGCCACCGAGGTCGCAACCCGGCAACATGTCGAAACCGCCCTGAAGGGAGATGTCGATCTCCTCTGGATCGGAGCCCGGACGGCCGCCAACCCCTTTGCCATGCAGGAGATCGCCGATGCTCTGCGCGGCGTGGATGTTCCGGTGCTGGTGAAGAACCCCGTAAGCCCCGACCTCGAGCTGTGGATCGGCGCCATCGAACGCATCCACAACGCCGGAATCCGCCGGCTGGGAGCCATCCACCGCGGCTTCACCTCCATCGACAAGAGCATCTACCGCAACCACCCGATGTGGGCCATTCCCATCGAGCTGCATCGCCGGATCCCGACCCTTCCGATCTTCTGCGACCCGAGCCATATCGGCGGCAAGCGCGAACTCATCGCCCCCCTCTCGCAACAGGCCATGGACATCGGATTCGACGGTCTGATCATCGAGGCGCACTGCTCGCCCGACACGGCCTGGAGCGACAAGGCCCAGCAGGTCACTCCCGATGCGCTGGCCTACATCCTGCGCAATCTGGTCATCCGGGAGCAGACCGTCACCACGGACAGCCTCAATGAACTGCGCGCCCAGATCGACAAGCTCGACGACCAGCTGCTGGAACTGCTCGTGCGGCGGATGCGCGTCTCGCGTGACATCGGGCAATACAAGAAGGAGCATGACATGCCCATCCTCCAGGCGCAGCGCTACGAGGAGCTGCTGGCCCGGCGAGCCTCCCAAGCCGTCGAACTGGGCATGGACCGCGAGTTCATGCGCACCGTCATGCAGGCCATCCACGAAGAGTCGGTCCGCCAGCAGATGGAGGTACTCGGCAAATAGCCGCCACGAGGTCCGGCGGACCGTCCGCCGGACCCGCGGCAGAAGGCCCCGCCCCGCTGACAGAGCCGCCGGAATCAGCGGTCGGAGGCCGCTTCCGGTGGCACGGGACTGACGGGTCCCGTGCCGGGAGCCCCCTTCCGGCGAGGCAGGAGGGGCAGAAGGGGCGGGGAGGGGAGGGGCTGTTACATTTCGGTGAAATGTCGGTCGCGAGGGATGTAACATCCGTGAATGTTGTGTAAATTTGCACGGATTCAAACTCGAAGCTATGGCAAAACACAAAATCCTCGTGGTCGACGACGAAGAGTCGCTGTGCGAAATCCTCCAGTTCAATCTCGAAGTCGAAGGATACGATGTCGACGTGGCTTACAATGCCGAACAGGCCCTCGGAATGCATCCCGAACGCTATTCGCTCATCCTGCTCGATGTCATGATGGGAGAGATGAGCGGCTTCAGGATGGCCCGGCTGCTCAAGGAAAAACCCGAAACGGCTCACGTTCCCGTGATCTTCTGCACCGCCAAGGACTCCGAGGACGACACCGTCGCCGGGCTGAACCTCGGGGCCGACGACTATATCACCAAACCCTTCTCGATCCGGGAGGTGCTGGCACGGGTCCGCAGCGTGCTGCGCCGGACCGCAACCGCCGAACCCGAACACGAAACCATCGTCTTCGAGGGGCTCGAAATGGATCTCAAGCGCAAGGTCTGCACGCTGGATGGTCAGGAACTCTCCCTGACGAAGAAAGAGTTCGAGATTCTGGCCCTGCTGCTTGCACACCGCGGCGTCATCTTCTCCCGCGAGGAGATTCTCCACCGCATCTGGAGCGACGAGGTGATCGTGCTGGACCGCACCATCGATGTCAACATCACCCGCCTGCGCCGCAAGATCGGACCTTACGGAAAGCACATCGTCACGCGTCTGGGATATGGCTACGGCTTTGAAGAGTAGACTCTCCTACCATCGGAGACTGTTTCTGTTGCTGCTGGCCTTCTCGTGGACGCTGGTCGGATGTTTCGTACTGTTCCAGTACGGCCGCGAAAAGCACTTCAAGGCCGAAAGCCTCAACGCCCGGCTGCAACTCTTCAACCTGAAGATGCTCGATGCCCTGCATGAAGGGGTGGATCCCGCCACCTTCATTGTCACGCACGACGAGCCCTTCGAAGAGCTGCGTGTGACACTGATCGACCGTACGGGCCACGTACTCTTCGACAATTCGCTCGACACGCTTCCCGCGGCCAACCATCTCGATCGTCCCGAAGTGATCGAGGCGCTGGCCCACGGTTCGGGATACATCATCCGGCGCCACTCGGCAAGCACCGACCGCAACTACTTTTATTCGGCGATGCTCGGCGACAATCTCATCCTCCGCTCGGCCGTACCCTATTCCGTACCTCTGAGCGAGGTGCTGGCCGCCGACCGGGAGTTTCTCTGGTTCATGCTGGGCATCACGCTGCTGATGAGCATCGCGGGCTACTTCGCCACCCGCCGTCTGGGGCACAACATTTCACGGCTGAACGACTTTGCCCAACGGGCCGAACGCGGCGAATGCATCACCGGGCTGAAACCCTTCCCGCACGACGAACTGGGCGAGATCTCGAACCACATCATCCAACTCTATGCCCGTCTGCAACGGACCACCGCCGACCGCGACCACGAACACGCCCTGGCCCTGCACGAGGAGCAGGAGAAGATCCGCATCAAGAAGCAGCTCACCAACAACATCAACCACGAACTGAAGACCCCCGTAGCGGCCATCCAGGGCTACCTGGAGACGCTGCTGGCCAATCCGAATCTCGACGCGGCCAAACGCACGGACTTTCTCGAAAAAAGCGCCGCACAGACCGAACGCCTGCGGCGACTGCTGGCCGACGTCTCGACCATCACCCGCATGGACGAGGCAAGTCAGTTGATCCAGAAGGAGCCCGTCGTGCTGAACGATCTGATCGACGAGGTGGCCGACGAAATGGCCCTCAAGCCTGCCGAACAGCGGCTGCGGGTGAATGTCGACTTCCCGAAGCGGGTCGAGGTCCTCGGGAATCCCGCCCTGCTGGCCTCGATCTTCCGCAATCTGGCGGACAACGCCTCGGCCTACTCCGGAGGGCGGGACATCTTCATCCGGCTGCTGGACGACACCCCCGAGGCGTGTACGATCCTCTTTGCCGACAACGGCATCGGCGTCAGCGAGGAGCATCTGCCACACCTCTTCGAACGCTTCTACCGCGTCGACAAGGGCCGCTCGCGCAAACTCGGCGGAACAGGGCTCGGACTCTCGATCGTCAAGAATGCCGTGATGATCCATGGCGGCACGATCTCGGTGCGCAACCGCGACCGCGGCGGTCTGGAGTTTCTCTTCACGCTGAAGAAAAAAAGCTGAACGTCGATGTTTCACGACGTTGCAATACCTCTGTAACCGTTTTGTAATATCTGTTTCGGACCTTTGCTCCCGGTAAGCCGTATAGCCCCGGACAGTCCCCGGCACAGCGCCAAAAAGGCCTCCGCAACATCGCGGAGCGCACGTCAGGCCGCCTCGCGTCGACAACTCCGGAGAGAGGCTTTCCCCAAACGGGACAACCAATAACGGAACAGATATTTCATTATGTCACCCTTGTTTACCGCCATCGTCATCATTCTGGCCATCCTGGCCGTGATGGGCATCGTCGTGGGGGTTACCAACGACGCAATCAACTTTCTCAACTCGGCCATCGGATCGAAAATCGCCCCGCGCCGTACGATCCTCTGGATCGCCGCAGCCGGCATTCTGATCGGAACGCTCACCTCCAGCGGCATGATGGAGGTCGCCCGCAGCGGCGTCTTCTATCCGGCACAGTTCTCCTTCCCGGAGATCATGATGCTGTTCCTCGGCATGATGCTCGGCAACGTCCTGCTGCTCGACCTCTACAACACCCTCGGGCTGCCCACCTCGACCACCGTCTCGATGGTTTTCGGACTGCTCGGAGCCGCCGTCGCTACGGCCCTCTTCCGCATCGCCGCCGACCCGGCCTTCTCGCTGCAGGACCTCTCGCAGTTCATCAACACCGGAAAGGCCATGGTCATCATCGCCGCCATCCTCCTCTCCGTAGCCTTCGCCTTCATCGCGGGACTCATCTACATGTATGTCTCGCGACTGATCTTCTCGTTCCGCTATGCGCCGGTCTTCCGTCGCTGGGGTGCCGTATGGTGCGGGATCTCCCTCTCCGGAATCCTCTATTTCGCCCTCTTCAAGGGACTCAAGAGTTCGGGGCTCATCCCCATGTCGATCTCGGAATACGTCACCGATCACGTGCTGCTCACGCTCCTCGCATTCTGGGTCGTGGCATCCATCGTGCTGTGGCTCTTCCAGCGCATGCGCCTCAACATCATGCGTATCACCATCCTTTCGGGCACCTTCGCCCTGGCCCTGGCCTTCGCCGGAAACGACCTGGTGAACTTCATCGGCGTACCGCTGGCCAGTTTCGATGCCTGGCAGATCGCCCGTGAGGCCGGCAGCGAAGCCATCATGATGGGGCAGCTCGAGGAACCGGCCCGCGCCAACTTCCTGATCCTGCTCACCTCGGGTCTGATCATGGTGCTGACGCTCTTCTTCTCGAAGAAGTCCCAGCACGTGGCCGAAACCGAACTCTCGCTTGCCTCGCAGCACGAGGAGGAGGAGCGCTTCGGCTCGACGTTCCTCTCGCGCGGGCTGGTGCGTCTGACGCTGATGGCCAACCACCTCTGGGAGGGCATCGTTCCCCAACGCCTGCAGAAGGCCATCGACCGCCGTTTTGAACCGCTGCCCATCGAGGAGCGCACCTCGGCCCAGTACGACATGATCCGTGCCGTGGTGAACCTGACGGCCGCCTCGGTGCTCATCGCCATCGGTACGTCGTACAAACTCCCGCTGTCGACCACCTACGTCGTCTTCATGGTGGCCATGGGTTCGTCGCTGGCCGACCGCACGTGGGGTCGCGAGAGCGCCGTCTACCGCATCACGGGTGTAATGGCCGTCATCTCGGGATGGTTCATCACCGCACTGGGCGGATTCCTCATCGCCCTGGCCGTCACGGCCCTGCTGCTCTGGGGTGGATGGATCGCCGTTGTGGCGCTGACGCTGCTCTGCGCCTGGCTGCTCATCCGCAGTCACCGCAAGACCCCGGCCCTGAAGGAGGAGGCCGAGAAGGCGCTGCTCCCGCTCGAAAAGGCCGAAACGCCCGACGAAGTGCTCTGCGCCTGCATCGGTGAGGTCTGCAACACGATGCAGGAGGTCACACGCATCTACAACCGCACGCTGGTGGCCGTCTTCAAGGAGAACCGCAAGGTCCTGAAGGAGATGGTCCGCGACTCGAACCGCCTCTTCGAAGAGGCCCGCGAACGCAAATACAACATCATGCCCACGTTGCGACGCCTGCAACGCTGCGACATCGACACGGGACACTTCTACGTCCAGGTGGTCGATTACCTCTCGGAGGTGACCAAGGCGCTGATCCACATCACCCGTCCCTCGTTCGAGCACATCGACAACAACCACGAGGGCATGTCGAAGGAGCAGATCGTCGATCTGATGCGTGTGAACGACCAGGTGGAGGCCATCTTCGACAAGATCAACGACATGCTGGCCACCAAAAACTTCGCCGATCTGGATCTGGTGCTCGAGATGCGCGACCGGCTCTTCGATACGATCGTCGAGGCCGTCAAGAGCCAGCTGCGCCGCATCAACGGCGATCCGCAGACCTCAACACGCGCCAGCGTGCTCTATCTGACGATCCTCAACGAGACGAAGACCATGGTGCTCCAGTCGCGCAACCTGCTCAAGTCGCAGCACTACTTCCTCGAATCGCAGCACGAAATCGCTCCCGCGGCCGAAAAGTAATGCCCGCCGCGATTCGTCACACAAATGTAACGGGGCTGTCATCTCGCTGAGACGACGGCCCCGTATCTTTGCAACGTGAAAACCGAAGGAGGGTTTCACAAGTTGGTTTTAGGTTACATAAGTAGGTTAGTGGGAGATGCAGTGACGCGACGTCACGGCATCTTCGTTTTTCTGTGCCCTGCCTCCTATTTCTCCATGTCGCGCAGATGGATCTCCAGCGCCCGGACGGAGATCTGAATCTCCCGGATCGAGACTCCGAGCGAGGCGATCAGCAGAAGCAGCGCAATGCCGAAGATCCAGGCCGAGAGCATAAAAAAACCGACATAAATCAGAAACATCGTCACCACACAGAGAAACAGACTCGAAACCCCGAGAGCCTGCATCGTGCGCGTAAGGTGGAGCCGGCGCCGCAGATTGTCGATCTGATCGCGCGTCACCTTCGAAGGGTGCTCGAGATGCTGCTCCTTGAGCGTGCGTACGAGCTGCGCATAGGAGAGGAAACGGTTGGTGTAGGCCAGCAGAATCAGCGAAACGGCCGAAAAGAGCAGGGCCGGCGTTGTCAGGGTAAGTTCTTCCATATCGGCAGAATAATCGTTGTTTGCCGCAAAGGTAGCCATTTTCGGCGATTCCGGGAAACCTCCGAGTCCGGGTTGCGGGAATACCGAATCGTAGGTATTTTTTCAATTTTTATAAAAAATTGTTGCCCGATACGTGGCGGATGGAAAAAATCGCCTATCTTTGGGCGCCGAAAGGTGACAATCTTAATCCCAAAACGAACAACAAACGCATCTATGGAATTGAACAAAACCTTTATCGACGGGCTTTGGAGCAAGGAGATCAACGTCACGAGTTTCGTGCAGACGAACATCACCCCCTATCT
>CALUKK010000039.1 GCA_944321205.1 uncultured Alistipes sp. | reverse complement strand
TCGTAGTTCTCGGCGATTTCACGCGCGGTGGCCGTCACCTCGTAACGGGCGGCGGGGTAGGGGTCGACGCCCAGGTCACGCAGCGCCTGGAGCGACTGCCGGCGAAGCTGTTCCTGTTCACTGAGTTCGATTGCCATATATCTCGTTTGTATTTGATGTTGCGGAATATATCCGTGCAAAAGTAGTGAAAAACGGGCAAATTCGCAACTCGCCGCAAGCGGCATTTTCCGGGCGATTTTGTATATTCAAGAAATTTTTTTTATATTTAACCCTCATGTCTAACCAAAAACGTGCTTATGAAACAAACTCTCTCTCTCATGTTTCCCTGTTTTACCTCCCTCCGTATGTGGAAGGCGTCGGCCTTGTTGTCGGGGGTTTGTGCGTTTCTCCTGCTGCTTGTCGCGTGCGGCGGGGATGATGGTGATGATGGTGAAGGTGGAACCCCGACTCCGGTGCCTGGACCGGGCACTGACGAGGTGGTCTTCAAACTCGATTTCGGTGCGGATCCCGGCAAATACAAGTTTATTGATGAATTTACATCCTGGCAAACGCAGACCGGAAGTGGAACCGGAAATGTATCGTACGAGGGGTTCGGGGTGAAAATCCGGGGCGGTTACGACGGCGCTTCGGTCGGCGCCTCCGGTCAGGGCTATGCGACGATGACCGCAACCAAACAGTCGAACTATTTTATGATCCGGGATATCTCGCTGCCGTCCGATGAGAAGAACTACACCTTGACCTTCTATGCCGCATTTGCTACGGGCGATGTCACCCTGACGGTCAGCAACGGATCGTTTTCCCGAACGCTCGACTATCAGGCATCTCCCACATACAATAACTGGAAGAAGGTCACCGTGGGATTTACGCTGGCCAATCCTGTTTCGACTCTGACGATCAACTTGGCTCCCTCTCAGGCCTTTGATTACAACGATCGTAACTTCGGCCTGAATTTCGACGATATTGTCCTGACGACGGGCGGCGGCGGTCAGACGATTGATCTGGGAACTGTTACGGACCCGGATCCGGGTTCGAAGGAGTACCGCTATCCGGAATTGCCCGCAAACTGGGCCGCTTCTACCTCCGAAAAGGCCACAATTTCCGGGGATTATGCCTTTTTTACCCATTGGACCCACTCTGTCCGAACCAACAAGGAGGTACGTAATTACACCTACTGTTACGATACGCGCCGTCATAACCCCATTTGGGTGGCCTATCCGATGCATGCAGTCTACGGTGAGGGCGGATTTGGCCGTACCAAACCCGAGCCGTGGGCTCCTGACCCGGCTCTCGATGCAAAGTATCAGTCAAAGATCTACAAGTCGGATGGTCCTACCGGCAGTGATCCCTATCAGTTCTGGTCGACAAACACCATCTACAAACAGGAACGCCGTGGCAGTTGGATCCGCGGTCACCTCTGCATGTCGAGCGAGCGGGGCGGAGCCGATACGGAGATCAACCGGCAGACCTTCTATCCGACCAATATTGCTCCGCAGCCCAACGGCACGGCCAGCACCTTTGGCTCGGTGTGGGGCAGCATCGAATCGCTGATCTCCGGGACTGAAAATTTGAAAAATGATATTACGGCCGATGACAACAGTTCTAATCTGAATATTGTTGCCGATACGCTCTTTGTGGTGGCCGGATGCCACTATGAGCACGATGACTGGACCGATTACGATTCGTCGAACTACACCCAGCCGGAGCCCGATCCGAATCAGAAGTTGTGCGTGATGCCGACCCACCAGTACAAGGTCCTCCTGCGGACCCGGGACGGGAACAGTAAAAAGAAGATCCAAGATTGTTCGGCTTCGGAGTTGCAGACTATCGGGTTCTGGGTCGATACCTTTACGGATCTCGATGCGACGAGTGCCAAGGCGGTGTTGAATCAAATTGCCGTTCCGGTCTCCACGATCGAAAAGAAGACCGGATTGATTTTCTTCCCTGGTGTCCCCGACAAGGTCAAGGAGCAGTGCAACCCCTCCGACTGGGGATTCTGATCTCAGACGTGGTTGGGATAAACGGAAAGGGAGACTCTTTGGGTCTCCCTTTTTGCACTATCCCGTGTCGACTCCGGTTTTTTCGCCTCTCCATCGTCTCTGCCATCTCTTACCCGGCGGCTTTCGCGCTTTCTCTCCGCCACTCTGCTGTCTTTTCCGCGTCTCCGGCAACCGGTAGCCCTCCCGTTCTGTCTCTTCCTGCCTTGACTCTCCTCCCGGCCTTGGCCGTTCTATTTTTGGCCGTCAGCCCCCGGGTCAGGATGCGTATCAGCTTTCCGGCCGGTGAGACGGCGATAGACAGCGCAGGCCGCCCACCCCAGCAGAGCCCCTACACAGGCCCCCCAGACGAGATCCATCGGGAAGTGCTTGCCCAGATAGATCCGCGAATAGCAGATCACAAGGGCGCAGATCGCAACCACGATCGAAAACCACCTCCGCCGGATGACCCGGGCCGAAAAGAGCGACAGAGTCACGATCGTTGCGGCATGGGCCGATACGGTGCCGAAGCGTCCGCTGACCGCCTCGACCGGAACATGTACCGTCCACTCTCCCGAATATCCGGCCGCCGCAAGGGCCTCCGGAGAGAGTCGGCGCAACACCCGCAGCGAATCGGGCGTAACGTCGAGTCCTTCAAGCGCGGGGGTGAACATCGGACGCCAGCGCGGTTCGAGATCCGGCAGCAGACCGCCCAACAGCCCGTTGTGCTTGAAGATCCCGGCCACCATGTCGGCCAGCGCCACCGCCGCGGCCATCAGCACAAGGAACAGCAGCATGCCCCGCCATCCGTTACGGCGCCATACAAGCCAGAGAATCAAGGCGTAGAGCGGAATCCAGACCGTCGTACCCGAGAGCATGAGCATGATGCGGTCCCACGTCGGGCCGCCGTTGAAATTCAGCGCCAGAAAGAGTTGTTGGTCAAGATGCTGCATCGGCGGGTCAGAATTGGAAGTAGATAAAGGGCTGGATGTCGCTCGACTTGATCTGCATGACGCACCAGATCATCGCGGCGGCCATCACCACTTGCAGGATCAGCGGGGCGTTGACCACCACGCGTTGTGCCAGGGCGTCGACCCGTCCCGGAAGCAGATGCAGCAGGTATCCCGCGGCGATCAGGGCGAAAACGCCCGTGTAGCCGGCCAGCACCTGCGGAATCATCGCGGCGTTGAAGTTTTCGAAGATCTGGTGCAGCATCAGCGAGACGGTCTGCATCGATTCGGCGCGGAACATCAGCCATCCGAAGCAGACCAGATTGAACGTGAGGAAGATGCCTGCCGCGCGGCTCCACCAGTGCATCTGGGCTCCTGAGACCTTGGCTCCCGGAACGAAGCGCAGCCAGAGCTTGTGCAGCGCCAGCGCAACACCGTGGAGCCCGCCCCACAGGATGAAGCGTACGGCGGCTCCGTGCCACAATCCGCCCAGAAGCATTGTCAGAAGCAGGTTCCAGTAGGTGCGCAGCCGGCCCTTTCGGTTTCCGCCGAGCGAGATGTAGAGGTAGTCGCGCAACCACGACGAGAGCGAGATGTGCCACCGTCTCCAGAATTCGGTGATCGTTGCCGATTTGTAGGGTGCGTCGAAGTTTTTCGGGAAGCGGAAGCCCAGCAGCAGCGCGATGCCGATGGCCATGTCCGAGTAGCCCGAGAAATCGCAGTAGATCTGCAGGGCATAACCGTAGATCCCCATCAGACACTCGAAACCCGAATAGAGCAACGGTTCGTCGAAGACGCGGTCGACGAAGTTCAGCGAGATGTAGTCCGAGATGATCGCCTTCTTGAAGAGTCCCGTGAGGATCAGAAAGACACCCGTTCCGAACATCTCCCGTGAGATGTGGATCGGATTCTGGCGGATCTGCGGGATGAAGTCCCGGGCCCGGACGATGGGGCCGGCGACCAGCTGCGGGAAGAACGACAGGTAGAAAAGGTAATCCAGCCAGTTTGTCAGGGGTTTCAGTTGTCCGCGATAGATGTCGATCGTATAGCTCATCGACTGGAAGACGAAGAACGAGATGCCCACGGGCAGGAAGATGTTCTGAAACTGGAGGAACCCCTGGCCGAAGAGTTGGTTCGAGATGTCGATCAGGAAGTTCGTATACTTGAAGTAGCCCAGCATGCCGAGATTGATCGCCACGCTCAGGGCCACGAGCCATCGTTTGCCGCGTCGGTTGGCGGTCTGGTAGATGCCCCGGGCGATCAGGAAGTCGCTGGTTGCGGCGAAGATCAGCAGCAGAAAATAGATGCCGCTCGACTTGTAGTAGAAGTAGAGCGAAAAGAGGACCACGTAGACGATGCGGGCCATCGGAGCCCGCCGGAAGGCGCTGTACACGAGCAGAAAGCCCGCAAACAGAAACAGGAAGAGCCCACTGCTGAAGATCAGCGGCGAGGAGGCGTCGTAGGTCATGAGCGCCTGCAGCTTTTCCCAGAAACCGTCCGTTGTGGGGAGTATCATGGCCGTGGCAGATTAAGGGTTCCGGGCTCCGGGGCCACTGTCGGAGAGACGATCGTTTCGGGCAGCAGGTCGTGTTGAAGCCGGGAGTGTTGCAGGGAATCCATCACGGCTGCGGCTGCGGCCTTGCGGATTTCCGCCAGGCGGATCTCGGTGTAGGCTTTGCGCACTTCGTCGTTCAATGCCTCGTAGAGGGCCCATGCCACGCGTCGTCCGCCGGCGTAGTTGATGTGCGTGAAGTCCTTGCCGGCCCAGCCGTTGCGGACGAACTCCGCCATGCCGCCCTGGGCCCGCATGGCGTCGCTCGTGGGCCAGAAGGCTGCTCCCGTGTTGCGGGCAGCCGTGCGTTGGCTTTCGAGCATGTACGGTATGGCATCCATCGGTTCGAAGCCCGAATCGGTCTTCATCGAACGGTCGCTCACTCCCAGAATCAATACCGCCGCTCCCGGGAAACACTGCCGCACGTAGGCAACCATCTTCTCGATCTGCGAGGCATAACCGCGATAGTTGGTGACGCCAGCCTGCATGATGTTGAGTCCGTATTGGAGAATGACCAGATCGTAGGGGCCGAACGAGTGGATCCGGGCGTTGACCGACGGATTGGTCCAGAACATCGCCTGACCGTTGTTGCTGCGCACCGAATAGTTGTCCACCACCACGCCGTGCCCCTCGAAGATCGTTCCGTAGCCGATGAAGTTTTCGGTTCCGGAGAGCACGCGGAACGCGAGCGAATGGATCCGCGGAGCCGAAACGGTGATCTGTCGTACCGAAGCATCACCCGCGATGGTGAATTCCCGTCGCAGCGTATCGTTCAGTGTCACCTCCACGCGACTGTCGTGCGGTGAGAGGAAGAGGATCCGGGCGTCGGTTGCGGCATCGAGCTGACGGCGGAAATCGGTACATTCCCAGCGTGTCGAGGCATCGACGGAGGGTTGGCTCACCCAACCCGAGACAAAGAAGTGCCCGCGCAGGAAATCCGGAGCCGATTTTCGTTGCATGATGTTATAGGTGGTCCAACCCTTGGATTGGGTCTTCACCGTACGGCGGAAGGCCGTCAGGGGGGATGCCATCGGAGCAAAGCCCGTACCGCCTCCCGGACGACCTCCGTAAGCGGACTGGAGCCGTTCGCGCAGATCGGCCGTAAGGATGTCACCCTCGACGAACGAATCCCCCAGGAAGGCGATCCGCACCGGACGCCGGGCCAGCAGCAACGTGTCGCAGAAGGCCCGCAGACGTCCGCTGTCGCTGTAATCCTCGATCGGCGTCAATGTGGCGATCCGTCGTGTGGTGTCGGGCTCGCGCAGCGAATAGGAGCCCAGGGCTGTGGAGTCTCCCGGCAGCCGCCATTCGTAGCAGGTCGGAACCTCCCGTCGTACGGTGTCGGCCTCGATGCGCGATGCCACCTCTTCGAGGTCCACGCGGAACTCCTCCTCGTCGTAGAGCCCCGAGTCCTCCCGGCTGTCGGCCGAGGCCGAATCGTCGAAGGTCATGACATCGGACAGGATATTGGCACGGCGCAGATGGATGCCTCCGATGCTCTGCGGGGGTATGAAACTTACGGCCACGAGCACTGCGATGAGTGCCGCGGCCGCCAGCCAGGTGCGATGGGTGTAGTCTTTCTCGGGTGTGTTCATTCCACGGTCAGTCGTTGCGTCGTCCGAGGATCAGGAAGACGTAGTAGAGGACCGAAGCGATGGCGCTGAGTGCGGCTACCAGATAGGTCCGGGCCGCCCATGCGAGAGCTTCGCGGGCCTGCGAGAGCTGGACGCCCTGAATCGTGCGGCTGGCCTGCAGCCACTCCAGCGCCCGGGCCGAGGCGTTGTATTCGACCGGAAGCGTCACGATCGAAAAGAGCGCCGACATGGCGATCAGTCCCACGCCGATCCAGCACAGCAGTTCGTTCTGCGTCGTGGCCAGGATCAGAAGGCCCAGAATGATGACCCACGTGGCGGCCGACGAGGCGAACTGTACCACGGGGACCAGTTGCGAACGGAGCACCAGGGGCGCATATCCCCGGGCGTGTTGTACGGCATGGCCGCATTCGTGAGCCGCGACGGCGGCGGCCGCCACGCTCGTCGACGAGTAGACCGCATCGCTCAGATTGACGGTCATTGTCTGCGGGTTGAAATGGTCGGTGAGCTGACCGCTCACGTGCGTGACCTTGACGTTGTGGATGTTGTTGTCGCGCAGCATCTTTTCGGCGACCTCGGCGCCCGTCAGCCCTCCCGGGAACTGTACCTTCGAATACTTCTTGAAGACCGATTGCAGGCGGGCCTGCACCAGAAAGCCGATCACCCCGATGACGATGATCAGCAAGAACATGCCCATCGTTGCGGCGTCGTAGCGTGCGGCGTGCGGCTCGGCGTAGTAACCTGCCTGAAGCAGGGTGATAAGGGGTTGATACATGGTTGTATGTGTTTATTGTTTTTTGCGGTACGTATAGTACGAGCCGGCCTGTTGGCTCGGCATCAGCACCATTTCATTAACGTTCATGTGGGCGGGTAATTGTGTGACCCATGCAATTGCCTCCGCAATATCCGCGCCGGTGAGGGGTTCGACCCCGTCGTAGACGGCGGCGGCACGCTTCCGGTCGCCGTGGAAACGCACCTCGGAGAACTCCGTTTCGACCATCCCCGGACGGATCTCCGTGACCTTGATTCCCGAGGCAAGCAGATCGGCACGCATCGATTGCGAGATGGCGTGTACGGCATGTTTCGAGGCGCAGTAGACCGCTCCGTTCTCATAGGGTTCCGTGCCGGCGATCGATCCCAGGTTGATGATGTGTCCGCAGCCTGCGGCCACCATCTTCGGCGTGATGACCCGTGTCACGTAGAGCAGGCCCTTGACATTCGTGTCGATCATGGCGTCCCAGTCCCGCGTGTCGCCGCGGTCGATGTGCTCGAGTCCGGCAGCCAGTCCGGCGTTGTTGACCAGCAGGTCGACCCGTTCGAGCGGTTCGAGATTGCGGCGCACCTCCTCTTCGGAGCGGACGTCGAAGAGGAGTGTCGTGCAGTGTCCGCCCGCCGCCTCGATTTCGGCCTTGAGCGAGGCCAGCCGTTCGGCACGGCGTCCCGTGGCCACGATGTCATAGCCTGAGGTGGCGAGCCGCAGGGCCGTGGCGCGGCCGATTCCCGATGTTGCGCCCGTGATGAGAGCCAGTTTTTTCATGAAATTCCCGTATTTCGGGCAAAAATACGAAATTTATATGTTTCTTTGCATAAATTTCAGGACAAAATAGAGCCCCCGTGAATCTCTCGTTTTTTATCGCCCGACGCATGGCCCGTCCGACTCCGCAGCACAGACCCGGAGTCATGGAGCGTATTGCCGTGGGATCGGTAGCCCTCGGTGTGGCGGTGATGATTCTGGCTCTGGCCGTCGTTATCGGTTTCAAGCGCGAGATCGCCCGCAAGATGGAGGGTTTTGCGGCCCATGTCTCCGTTACGGATATCCGGGGTGTCGAGACGCTGGATGCACACCCCGTGCATCGCAGCGCACGGCTTGAAGCGCTGATCCGTGCCACCGATGGATTCGTCGACATGACTCCCTATGCCGCCAAGGGGGGAATCATCCGTACGGACGAGGCCGTGGGCGAGGTGGTGCTCAAGGGGGTCGGCGGCGACTACGATTTCACCCTGCTGAAGGAGTGGCTCGTCGAGGGGGAGATGCCCCGGATCGGGGATTCGATCCGCACGAAGGATATCCTGCTCTCCCGGGTTATGGCCGACCGTCTGGATCTGGGGGTTGGAGACAAGGTCGAGATGCTCTTCATTGACGACGGCAAGGGGCTGCGCCGTGACCGCTTCAAGGTGGCGGGCCTCTATGCCTCGGGAATGGACGAGATGGACCGTACGATGGTGGTGACCGATCTGCGCAACGTGCAGCGTCTCTGCAACTGGACTCCCGACGAAATATCGGGTTACGAGATCCGTACGCGTTCGCTCGACGAGGCCGAAACCTTCGCCCGGACGTTGGATCGCACGCTGCTCTACGACGAGGGTGACGGAACCGAAAACCTTGCCGTGGAGAGCGTTACGGAACGCTTTGCCAATATCTTCGACTGGCTCAAGGCTCACGACGTGAATGCCGCCGTAATTATTGTCATCATGCTCGTCGTCGCCTTTTTCAACATGACCTCGGCCCTGCTGATCCTCGTGCTGGAGCGTACCCGCATGATCGGGCTGCTCAAGGCGCTCGGCATGCCGAACGGTCCGCTGCGCGGGATTTTCCTCTGGAGAGCCCTTTTCGTCACGTTGCGCGGGCTCTTCTGGGGAAACCTTGTCGGGGTTGGACTCTGCCTGTTGCAGCGTACGACCCATCTTGTGAAGCTCAGTTCGGAGGGCTATTTGCTCTCGGAGGTCCCCATATCGTTGGGGTGGGGGTGGTGGCTCGCGCTCAATGCGGGATTCATCGCCGCGATCGTCGCCCTGCTGGTGATCCCTACCGCCATCGTCTCCCGTATCAAACCTGAAGAAACGATTCGTTACGAATGAAACCTTACAATACCGATCAAAGCAAAAAAGAGGAGGTCCGCGAGATGTTCGACCACATCGCGCCGCGTTATGACCTGCTCAACCATACGCTCTCGATGAGCATCGACCGTCTGTGGCGCCGTCGCGTCGTGAAGATCGTGCGGCGGGCCAAGCCGCGCCGGATCCTCGATGTGGCGACGGGAACGGGAGATCTGGCCATCGCCATGGCCCGTCGGATCGATGCCGTGCAGGTCCTCGGCGTGGATCTGTCGGAGCGGATGCTCGATATCGCCCGCCGGAAGGTCGAGGCCCGGGGGCTCGACGGGAGAATCGTCCTCGACCGTGGGGATGCCGAACACCTGGAGGTGGCCACCGCATCGGTCGACGTGGCTACCGTAGCCTTCGGCGTGCGGAATTTCGGGGATCTCGATGCCGGGCTCCGCGAACTGGCCCGAACCGTTAGGCCCGGAGGCAAGGTGGTGATTCTGGAGTTTTCGCGCCCTTCGAACCGGTTGTTTCGTGCCGTGTACGAGTTCTATACCTACCGGATCCTGCCCCGTATCGGCGGCGTGGTCTCCCACGATCGTCGGGCATACGAGTATCTGCCCGCTTCGGTGGGAGAATTCCCGCTTCCGGACGAGTTTCTGCGGCGTCTCGAAGCCGCGGGCTTCCACAATTGCCGGGCCCGCAGTCAGAGTTGCGGAATCGCTCAAATTTATATCGGGGAACGATGATGGGAAAGAAGTGTTTGTTTTATGTCGTGTTGTTGTCCGTCGCGCTTATGGCGGGCTCCTGCCGTCGGGCTGTCGAGAAGGTCGGTCGCAAGATCCGTTTCGAGGGGATCGAACGTGTCGAACGACAGGGACTGACCGGTGCCGAGGTGGTGGTGCGCATCGAAAACGGTTCGGCCTATCGCCTGACGCTTGCCTCGGCACAGATCGGAATCTTCTATGGCGAAGCGCTGGTCGGGACTCTGGTGCTGAGCGATCCCGTTGAACTGGACCGTCGGACGACGGCCGAGGTCTCGACACGGTGGCGATTGCGGATCTCCGATCCGTTGGCTCTGTATGTGATGATCCGCAGGGTCAAGGCCGGAGAGTTTGGGCAGATTGCCCTTTCGTGCAGTCTGGAGGGGCGCGGGGGCCCGGCTCCGGTGAAATTTTCCCGCGAAAAGATGCCGTTGTCCGATTTTTTGAATACCTTTGGGCTGTCGATTCAGGCTGTCGAAAATTATCTGAAATAAAATGAGATACCGTACGCTGATCCTTTTTGTGGCACTTCTTGTTGCAGGAGTGGCCGGTCGCGCTCAGTCGCTTGAAAGCTTCAAACAGCGTCTGGCACAACCTACCGCCGGGTCCGCGCTCTTCGATCCGGCCCGGGTTGTCGTGACCGAACACGGAGATGCTGCGCGTGCCGTTTCCGAGGCCGCCCAATCCGCTCAACAGCTCTCCTACAAGGGACATCGGGTCTGTATCTTCTTTGACAACGGTCCCGATGCCCGCAGCGGAGCCATCGCGGCCAAGGAGCTCTTCGAAGAGACTTTTCCCGGTATCAAGGTCTACATGGTTTATGAGAGTCCCTGGTTTTCGGTCTCCGTCGGGAACTGTCTGACGACGGAAGAGGCTATTATCCTGAGGGGCAAGGTATCCGCGACATTTCCGAAGGCTTTTCTGAAGAACGAAGTGATCTCCGTTACCGACCTTTTGGAGTAAATTTTGCCCGTTTTTGAAAATTCTTCGATTTTTCTTTGCTTTTTTAGAGTGAATCTTTATTTTTGCGGCGTTTATAAGATTTCTTAATAATTAAAACGTTTGATGCCATGAAAAAGATTTTCTCTTTGGTCATCGTTATGGCTGCCGTAGCTATGGTAAGCTGCGGTGGAAACGCCAACAAGAAGGCTGCCGCTGCCGACGCCGCTACGGAAGCCGCTGCTGTTGAGACGTCGGCTTGCACCGAGGCGTGCGATTCGACGGCTGTCTGCGAAGCTGATTCGACTGCTACGGAGGCTGCTGCCGCTGAGACGGTTGAGGCTGCAAAATAACCATCGTCACTGACTGAAAAGGGGAGATTCGGATCCGAATCTCCCCTTTTTTATGAATCCCGGCAGTGACACCTGTCCTGCTTTTTCGTATATTTGACCTTTGAAATATTGTTTTTTGTGAAACTTTTGTGCCATGAAAGTCTTGTTGATCAACGGAAGTCCTCATCGGGAGGGAAATACCTTTATTGCCTTGGATGAAGTTGCCCGGACGCTCCGGGAGGAGGGTGTGGAGAGTGAAATCGTCTCGATCGGCACCAAACCCGTACGGGGTTGTATCGGCTGCTGGCAGTGTGCCCGGACCGGGCAATGTGCCTTTCAGGATGACCTGTATGTGGAAATCCGCGAAAAGCTCGCTACGGCGGATGGCTTGATTGTGGGTTCTCCGGTCTATTTTGCCGGACCGAACGGTTCGTTGTGTGCCCTGCTGGATCGGATCTTTGTTTCGTGTGCCGATCGACTGGCTTATAAACCGGCCGCTGCGGTTGTGGTTTGTCGTCGGGGAGGGGCCAGCGCGGCATTTGATCGTCTGAACAAGTATTTCACCATAACGAACATGCCCGTTGTCTCGTCGCAGTATTGGAACAGTGTTCACGGACGAGAGCCCGGAGAGGCGCGGCAGGATGCCGAGGGGTTGCAGGTCATGCGTGTCTTGGGGCGCAACATGGCGCGGATGTTGAAGGCGGGACTGTTGGCATCGGAGCATCGGCCCGAGGCGGAGCCGCGGGTTGTGACGAATTTCATCCGATAGGATCGGGGCGGGGAGGGCGGTAAAAGGTGTCCCCGGTTGTCATTTCGATGTTCCGGGGGTGTTTGGCAGGATTCTGCAAGTTCGGGCCACAGAAAAAAGGGTTGTTCATTTGCAGAATAGCGAAATATTGTATACTTTTGCCCCATCGTACGGAAAGATGCAGGAGTGGTTGAACTGGCCCGCCTGGAAAGCGAGTAAACCTCAAAAGGGTTTCAGGGGTTCGAATCCCCTTCTTTCCGCCAAACGCCGTGGGGGTGCTGGAGAAAGGCTGGAGAAAGGCCGCAGAGATCCCGAGGAGACCGGGGGGGGTGAGAATGTCCTGACGAGGCCGGAGAGGCTGGAAGGGCTTGAGAAAGACCTGACACGGCCGGTGGGAGACTCGAGAAGACTGGTGGGGCTGCCGATGAAGTCGTGAGGACCTTGGGCGCTCAAGGGATCTGGAAAGACGCTAGTTGCGTTTTTGAAGATGCTCCGCAGTTTCCGAAAAATGGCTGGAATATCGAATCCTTTCTTCCCGGTTGTCGAAAGACATTGTAATCTAATCATGATGTGCCGTAATTTTTACGGCACATCTCTTTTTTACGGGTCTATTATGCTTTTCCGATAAGGCTTTTTCGGTGGTGGTATCCGTCTTCCTGGATCAAACATTTCCAGATTCTCTGGATTTTTACTATATTAGGGCGTTTTTACGCAACAGAAGAACCTATCTAAACGCTGATCCGATGAAAAGACTCGTATTGCTGCTGCTTGCAGTATTGGGCGTTGTCAGTCTGCCGGCCCAACAGAACAACCTCTCCCCCATGGTGAAAATCAGAATGATCCCCACCAAAGGCTCCTGGGAGTACAAGGTTGGAGAACCCATCAAGATGGAAGTCTCCGTTG
Source organism: uncultured Alistipes sp. (assembly GCA_944321205.1). Lineage (GTDB taxonomy): Bacteria > Bacteroidota > Bacteroidia > Bacteroidales > Rikenellaceae > Alistipes. Next base: position 37,195 of record CALUKK010000039.1, on the reverse strand, counting down.
AAAAACATGAATTGCCGTTGCAACAGTTGACCTTTTATTATGAGGCCGGTCCAGAGATGGTGGCTCCGACCGTGAAAGGCGAGGCGTCGACCGGAAAGAAAAGCGTGACGCTCGATCTGGGAAGCATGTCCGAGCCCGGTTTTTTCAATCTGACGGTCCGTGCCGAGGTTGACGGCAAAACCTACACGCAGTGGAAAACGGTGGCTGTCGACAAGGAGAAACTCAAACCCACGGTCCACATGCCGGATGATTTCGAGGCATATTGGAAGGAGCAGTTGGCGGCTCTGGACAAGATCGAACTGAAGCCCGAATACCGACTGTTGCCCGAACGCTGTACGGACAAGGTCGATGTCTATGAGATCAGTTATCAATATACGCCGGCCGGTGGTCGGATGTATGGCATTCTGTGCAAGCCGAAGGCTGAGGGTACCTATCCGGCGGTTCTGAGAGTCCCGGGCGCAGGCGTGAGACCCTATTCGGGCGACACGTGGCTTGCGTCGCAGGGTTTCATCACCCTTGAAGTGGGCATTCATGGAATTCCTGTTACGATGGATGCCGGTGTTTATGAAGCGCTCCGCACAGGAGCATTGAGCCGCTATCAGACGATGAACATCGAGAGTCGCGACAATTACTACTACAACAAGGTTTACAAGGGTTGTAAACGGGCCGTGGATTTCATCTACCAACTTCCCTGTTTCAACGGGAAGTGTGCCGTTACGGGCGGCAGCCAGGGTGGCGCACTGACCGTTGTGGTGGCGGCTCTGGATCCCCGGATCGTCTGTGCAAGCGCCTCCTACCCGGCATTGAGCGACATGACCGGCTATCTGTACGGACGTGCGGGAGGTTGGCCTCACATCCTCAGAAATCCCGAGACGAATGTCTTTAACCGCAAGGAGTTCATCGAGACCCTGTCGTATTACGATGTGGTCAATTTCGCCCGGCTGGTGAAATGCCCCATTCAGTTCATCATGGGATACAATGACAAGGTTTGTCCTCCGACCTCGACATTCTCGGTCTATAACACCGTCCAGTCGCCCAAGAACGTAATCATTGTTCCGGAGATCGGTCACTGGCTCTATTCGGAGCAGAACGCCCGGGTCAATGAATACCTTGTCCGGGGGCTGAAGTGACGTCTCTTTGCGGCGTTGCGGTCTTCATGCCGCTGTGCGGGGCGGGTATATTCCTGACCGCTGGCGGGCAAGCAAGGTCCGGATGACGCTTCCGCACGATCCGGTTTCTGATCCCGTCGAGTGGGCTCCATGCATGCCATGGAGCTCACTTGGTTTGCGGGCGGGAGTCAATCCGTTGGTTCAACGTGGTACTCGACCGCTCCCGAAGAATCGAAAGCGTCTCTTCAACAACCTCCAGCAGCGTCCACGTCGCATTCGTCTTTCGCAGGCGCAATCTTTCGCTGGCAATCCGCAGGGGCTCGAGCAACCCGATGGCCGCTACGATATAGGGCGGTAATCGGAGGTTGCCGATCTCGTATTTGAGTTGGTTGAGGTAATTCAGAAAGGTGTCATAGGTCGTTCCCAGCAGGTAACGTCCGTAGAGTTCGAAGATTCGTTTGCAGTTCCGGTGCGAATTCTCCCGTTCGAAGTAGAATTGCTTGAGCTCCTGTGCCAGGAGAATGCGCCATTTCAGGTGGTTGGGTACGTACATGTTTGTGGGTTTTGATGGGCTGGTTCGGTTCGGGGGTGGTTAACTTCTCCGACCGGAGCGGACTCCGGATGCGGTGCTTGCCCGATTTGAGGTCTGGATGGGAGACTCTTGCGGGCAGGGCGGACTTTCCGGGGGTCGTTATCTGCAAAAGTGTTGATTCTCGCATTTTCCGGCAACTTCGACCCTGAAGCTTGGGGTAGAAATATAATTTTTCATTGTTAGATATAAAATAATTAATTGCAAATATAGTATTTTTTGCGGAGGCTTGTCCTTTTTTGCTGCAAAATCGAATGGAAGGTCTGTATTCCGAGCATAATAGCCCAGGATAATTGGGCACATGTCGGGACGCGGAGCCCGGCATATCGTGCAAATCGCCTTGGAATTTCTTCCGCACGATAAAATGATTACAAATAAGAACCTGAATTCATGTATGGCGTAGATGGCTGATAAATAGTTTATTCTGCGGTTTTGTGGCCATTGCTTGGACTGCTGGATGGATGAAACGGACAAAAAAATGTTGCAATTTTTATAAAAACCGATTACTTTTGACCCCAGCACAGGCGCCTCTTCCCGGTGGTATGTGTGGCTTCGAGCCTTGACAATCATGAGCGGAAAAGAGAGATACAAGGATCCGAAAGGTCCGGTGGAGCGGGAGCGTGTTCCTGAATTCTTCCGGAGCCATTATCCCATGTTTGTCTCCTTTGCGCGGAATTTCGTCCAGAATCATGAAACCTGCGAAGATCTCGTTCAAGAGTCCTTCGTCACGCTGCTCGAGCAGGGTTACACGTTCGAAAACGAGTTTCTGGCCAAAGGCTTTCTCTATAAGACAATCCGTAACAAGTGTCTCAATCATCTGAGACATGAGCAGATACGCAACCGATACACCGAAATGCAGCTGACGCGCTATCGGCAGAAGGAGTCTGAAGAGTTCTTCATCGATGCCATCATGCAGGAGGAGTCTTCGGTGATTGTATCGCAGGCGATCGAGGCTCTCCCGGCCATGGGACAACGGGTCCTCAACATGTCGATCGAGGGCCTTAGCAATCAGGAGGTTGCCGATACGTTGGGAATCTCGGTCAATACCGTGCGTACCCACAAGGCCCGGGCCTACAAGATCCTGCGCATGATCCTTTCCAATCAGTGGATGATCTTCTGATCCTTTTTCGTCCGGGGATCCGAAGCCTCGCTTTCCGGGCGAGGTAACAATTTATTGCCGGTCTGGATGGACCTGGGAGGCCTTTTTTACCTTTTTTTCACCCCTTTGTCATCCTTTTCGCTTTCTAAAGTGTTATATTATCGGTGTTAGTTGGGAATATCATATCATTTGTCAAGACAGCCGTGCTGTTGGGACGGTTTTTCGTCTCGAAAACCTCCGTGCATGAACGTGAGCAGCTCAAATTGCGGCTCAAGGAGTGGAATCGTGCACACAAAGCCTCGCTTTTCGAGCGGATCCTCGATGAGGACGAGTTGGAAAGTAGACGGAAAATCCGGATGCGGTGCGATGTCGACAAGGCCTGGAACGAGGTTCAGACGCGACTGGATGCGCGGCGGAACAAGACACGACTCCGGCGCTGTCTCTTCAAGCTGGAGAGCGTGGCGGCCATCCTTGTCGTGATGCTTCTTGCCGGCGGCATTCTTTATGATGCACACGTCGGGCGTCAGAAACGAATCATGGCCCGGATCGCGCAGATCCGTCCCGGAGGAGCTCAGGCGACCCTCTATCTGGCCGACGGCGAGTACGTCGAACTGGGGACGGTGGATTCGCTGTCCGACCTCGGGAGCGCGCGGATCAACGGTGAAAACAGCCTGACCTATCAGTCGGGAAGCGCTGCGGAATCATCCGGACGGCACGCCTCCGAACCCGAAGAGGAGATCTACAATACGCTCATCACCCCTCGCGGCTGCACCTACGACGTGACCTTGGCCGACGGTACGCGGGTCTGGGTCAACGCCGCATCCCGACTGCGGTTCTTCACGACGAACCGCGCGGCGGAACGTTTCGTTACGCTGGAAGGGGAAGCCTATTTCGAAGTGGCGCACGATCCCGAACGACCGTTCGTCGTCGAATCGGGCGGGCAGCGGATTCGGGTGCTGGGCACGCATTTCAATGTCAAGGCATATGATGCCCATCCGGTCGTCTACACCACGCTGGTGGAGGGATCCGTGGAGGTGACGCCCCAGTCCGGCGGAGAGAGCGTCCACCTGGTTCCCGGGGAGCAGGCGGCCTACCATCGTCAGAGCGACCGTCCGATTGAAGTGGCCCGGGTTGATCCGATGTCGGCGTTGGCCTGGCGCTCCGGCACCTTCATCTTCTCCCACGCGACGACCTCCGAGATTCTGGAGGAGCTTTCGCGGTGGTATTGTTTCGAATACGAGGTGGCACCCTATCTCGACCGATTCCGTTTCACGGGACAGTTCCCCCGCTTCGGCGAACTCGACCGGATTCTCGAAATCATCGCCTCCACGGGTACCGGAATGAAAATAGATTATGACGGAGAGCGAATTACCTTGAAATAAATCCCTTAAACCCTTTCATTATGACGAAACCTTTACAAACGAAAAAACGAAGACTTCCAAGAGGCATTCCCGCTCTGCGGGATATGCGTCGCTGGGTCCTTCCGGCCGTGGTTTCAACCCTGCTGTTGTGTCAACCCTCGCTTCTGTTTGGACAAGGTGATACGTTGCGTTCCGATCGCTTTGTCCGTGACAATTACGGGCTTCCCGTTCTGCAATCCGCGGAAACGACCCTTTCGGGCGAGATGTTGCGCAAACTCCATCCGACCGATCTGTTGCGGGCTCTCGAACTGGCGGATCCTGCGCTTTGCGGCCTTGAGACCGATAACGGCTCCGACCCGAACTCCCCCCCCCCGATCGCTTGATCTTCAGGGAGTTCGCTCGCTGCCTTGGGGCTTGAGCGATGCCGATGCCCTGCCGCTCGTCATCGTGGATGGACACAGTGAGTCCATCGAACGGCTGCACGATTTCGACATGCAGCGAATCGAGAGCGTCACGCTCCTGAAAAATGCTTCGGCAACCGCTCTGCTGGGCGTACGGGCCGGGCAGGGAGCCATCGTCATCCGGACTCAGACGCCCGATCCGCACCGGTTGCAACTTACCTACAACTTCGACGGCATGTTCCAGAAGGCCTCCTTGCGCCATTTCGATCTGATGGATGCCACCCGGAAACTCGACTGGGAGCAGCGCATGGGGGCTTACGAAGGCAATACGGCCCTCCATGATCAACGCCTGGAGGATGTCAAGACCCACGGTTCGACCGATTGGCTCGACATGCCCGTACAGACCACCTTTTCACATCGTCATCGGATTTCGGTCGATGGCGGCGACAGCAGCCTGCGTTATCGCGGGGTGCTCTACGTAAATCCCGTCAAGGGGGTCATGAAGGGTTCCCAACGCAAATCCTACGGAGCCTCGGCCTTCATCGGTTATACCACCCGGTCGTTGCAGATCTCCAATGAACTGAGCGTCGACATGGTCGATGCCAACGAATCCACGGCCGGCTCCATCTTCCAGTGGGCTCAGATGAATCCCTATTATGTGGCGGCCGACGGTCGAGGGGTTCCCTATGACATCCTGGGGAGCGGCACCTTCTCCGAACAGGACTCTCCGCTGTATGAGATGTCGCTCAACAGCTTTGCCGAGGACAAGATCTCCCGGGTGAACAACAACTTTACGATCCGGTGGCAGATCGACAAGCATTTCAGCATCGCCGGACAGTTCAATCTGACACACGATTACGATCGTCGGTCGGTCTTTGTCTCACCCTCGTCGCTGGTCTATCAGAACTATACGGCCGACCAGACCGAACAGATCGGCAGCTATCAGATTCTCCGCAACCAGCTGAAGAGCTATCAGGAGCGGATCTGGGCCGATTACAACCTCACGCGAAACCGACACGCGCTTCGGGCTTCGCTCGGCATGGAGATCCATTCGTCGACCTATACCGACAACTCGTTCCGGGGGACGGGCATTTCGAGTGACCACATGGATTATGTCTCCTTTGCGCAATACTATGCCGAGGAGCGACCCCAGGGGCAGGAGCTCTCCGAGCGGGTTTTGAGCGGTTACGGTACCGTTTCGTGGAGTTTCGACGATCGGTTGTACGTTGACCTGGCGGGGCGTCTGGACAAATCCTCCCGGCTGGCCCCCGAGAAGCGAACCGCCGGATCCTATGGACTCACGGCCCGCTACGATCTGCGGAAGAGTCTCTTCGCCGGGTCGGAACTCTTCGGGGCGCTCTCCCTGTCGGCCGGATACGGTGCTACGGCCGGCTATCAGTTCGACTACGCCGCCGTCAATCCGCTCTATGCCTACGATTTCGACAATCCCTATCTGAACGGTATGGGATCGGGGGATTACAGCGAAGGTCTTGTGGCGCTCAACCTGCGGAACATCTACAATCCACTGTTGAAATGGAAGACAACCCGCAGTGCACATGTGGCGGTTGATGGACGCATCGCCACGGTCGATCTGTCGTTGAAGTATTACCATTCGCGCTCCGGCAATCTGATGACGGTCGAGAGCCAGCCTTCGGCACTCGGGTCGGAATTCCGTTATACGAATCACGGCGCCATCCGCAACTCCGGAGTTGAGTTTTCGGTGGTGGCCGGACTTCTTCGCAACCGGAACGGGGTTGATCTGACGCTCTTTGCCAACGGAATCGCCAACCGCAGCCGGATCGTCGAACTGCCCGACTATTCGGCCGGTCTCTACAATTCCCGGATTTTCGAACAGGGTTCCAACTCCGGAATGGTCGAGGGGGATGTTGCCGACGGCATCTATGTCCTGCCCTCGGCCGGAATCGATCCCGACAGCGGCCGGGAACTCTTCTATCTGAAGGACGGCTCGGTGTCGGATACGCCGCAGAGCGACGACCGTGTCTGCATGGGCAGCGCAACGCCCAAACTCCGCGGACGCTTCGGCGCAACGGCCGCCTGGCGCAATATCGATCTGGCCGTGGTCTTCGCCTACTCGCTCCGGGGAACCTATTACGATCTTTATACCCAGCAGGCGGTCGATTGGGCCGGAGTTGACGTCAACGTTCCGACGTCCGCTCTCGACAAGTGGAGCCCGGACAATCGGGAGGCGGCATTCCAGGGTGTGGACAATCCGTCGCATTATGCCTCGTCGCGTTTCGTGTCGAAACGCAATACGCTCTCGCTCGCCTCGCTGCGTGTGGGCTATGCCTTCCCGAAGCGGATCGCCGCAGCCATGCGCATGCAGGGGCTGAAGGTCAGCCTCACGTGTGACGATCTGTGGTACGTCTCCTCGGTCAAGACGCCCCGCAGCCTCTATTATCCCTATGCCACGAGTTTCATACTCTCCCTGCAAGCAACCTTCTAAACGCGATTCTCCATGAAAAAACTCATATATACGGCGTTTTTGCTCTTCACCCTGGTGTCGTGCGACAAGTGGTTCGATGTCGAACCCAAGGGGGAAGGGGCCTCCGGCAATAAACTATTCAACAACGACGCCTCCTTCCGGGACTACATGAACGGCATATATGCCGGTCTGAGCGACCCGGATCTCTACGGTGGCAACCTCACGCTGGGCGGAATCGAGTTTCTTGCGCAGACCTTCGTTCCCTATGCCGGAGCCGAGGCCTGGACGCGGATGGATTTCGATAGCGACATGGCCCGTGACATCGCCCGCAAGAGCTATGACGGACTCTATGCCGCCATCTACCGTTGCAACGATCTGTTGCGGCTCTTCGACCGGAATCCGGATGTGAACTTCGTCGCCGGATCCCGGGAGATGATGATCGCCGAAACCCGGGCGTTGCGGGCCTTCCTGCACTTCGAGTTGTGGCGGCTCTTCAGCCCCGCGTATGCCGTGGATGCCTCCGCCGCCCGGATCCCCTGGGTCGGCAGTATCGAGGGCCCCGACGAGACGATGACCTCGGCACAACTCCTCGAGCGGATCCTTTCGGAACTGGATTCCGCCCTGGAGCAGCTTGCCTTGTACGATCCCGTCGTGACGGGGGTGGGGTATGACGAGATGTCGCTGTTGGGCACCTCGCCCGCAGACCGTCTCTGGAAACTCAACTACTATGCTGCAGCCGTTGTCAAGGCCCAGGTACTGATGAGTCGTGGCGCAACGGCGGATTACAGGGAGGCCTATACGTTGCTCGCATCCGTGATCGATCAGGGGGGCTATGAGTTCGTGCGGACCGTCTCGGATACCGATTACTCCTTCTCCCGGGAGTTCATCTTCGCGCTGCCCTCCACCGAAAAGGGCTTCTGCGCCCTCTCCGAGGAGTTGTTCGATCCCCAGGGGAAGGGTGTCGTACTGAGTTCGCAGATCCGTATCGACGATCTGAGCCCCGATGACCGGCGCCGCAACTGGATCGACGGCGACAATACGATGCGGACGAAGTTCGCTCCGACGAGCAAGATCGATCTCTGGGAAACCGTTCCCGTCATTCCGATGGTCAAGCTCGGCGAGGTCTATCTGCTGGCTGCGGAGGCCGCCGCCCGGTCCGAACAACTTGCAGCGGGAGTTTCGCTCTACAACGACTTCATGACCCAGCGTAACAGTAAGTCGATGGTACTGGCACAGGATGCCTCGCAGGCGCAGCTTCTGGAGGCTCTCGATCTTCAGTATCGTTACGAGTTCATGGGCGAAGGCGTCCGTTACCACTATTGCAAACGCCTCAATCAGACCCTGGCGGCCTATGACGGCACGACGATCTCCGAGGTCGGGAAAAAATCGCTCCCCATTGTCCAATAACAAAATATCAAGCAGATGAGCAATCTTACGTCATACAAAACTCCGGCATCCAGCAGTTTGCGGCGGCTACGGCACTGTCTGCTGCTGGCCATTCTGATCTGCACGCCTTTCGGCATCCTCCGGGCCCAGGAGGCCAAGGTTTCGCTCCGGCTCCAGGAGGCTCCGCTCTCGGCGTTGTTCCAGGAGATTCAGCGGCAAACCAATTACAAGGTTTTTTACAGCGACAACAACGTCGATCCGACCCGGAAGGTGAATGTCTCGGCCCGGGAGGTTCCGGTAAACCGTATCCTGGAGAGCATCCTTCCCAAACTGGGTCTGACCTATCAGTTCATCAACAACACGATCGTTCTTTCGCAGGATCCTGCGGCCGCCCGATCCTCTTCGGAGGTCATGGCCCGGGCCGTTCCGGTCCGCACGGTCTCCGGAACGGTGAAGGATGAATCCGGCAATCCGATGGTCGGAGTCACGGTTGTCGCCTCCAGGAACAGACAGCGCGGAACCTCGACGAATGCCGACGGAACGTTCTCGTTCCGCGTGCCGATGGATGAGACACACATCCTCTTCTCGATGGTGGGTATGGAATCCCAGAGACTTCCCGTCGGCAACGGCACGTTGAACGTGGTGATGAAGTCCGACGTCATCGAGTCCGAGGCGCTTGTCATTACAGGCTATGTTCCCAAGGCCAAGAACAGCTTCACGGGTACCGCCACCCAGGTCAAGGGCGAGGACCTCGTGAAGGTCAATCCGACGAACGTGCTTCAGGCCCTTCAGGTCTACGATCCGTCGTTTGTGGTTTCGGACATTGCGGGGGAGTTCGGTTCGAACCCCAACTACATCCCCGACCGGATCGAGATCCGCGGTGCGAACAGCATGCCCGACATTTCGGAGAACACCCTGCAAACCTACACCACGCTTCCGATCTTCATTCTCGACGGTTTCCAGGTCGATGTCGAGAAGGTCTATAATCTGGATATCAACCGAGTGGAGAGCGTCACCATCCTGAAGGATGCCGCCGCATCGTCGATCTACGGATCGCGGGCGGCCAACGGTGTGGTGGTCATCACCACCAAGATGCCCAAGAAGGGCAGCATCCAGGTCTCCTACACGCTCAATACCAGTATTGAAACCCCGGATCTTTCGTCCTACAACCTGATGAATGCCAGCGAGCTGGTTCAGTATTACGAGAAACTGAACATCTTCTCCCGGGGCAATGTCACCATCGGAGATGTGGATCCCGAACGTCGCAACCTGCTGACGATGCTCAAGATGGAGGCGGCCAACGGGGTGGATACCTACTGGCTTGCACAGCCCTTGCGGACGTCGTTCCAGCATACGCATTCGCTCTTCCTCGAGGGAGGTACGGATGTCGGGCGCAAGGAGGCCGGACGTACGTTGCGTTATCAGATCAATCTGAACGGCAACTTCTCGGACGGTGTGATGATCGGCTCGCAGCGCAACACCTACGGAGGCGGCACCAAATTGATCTATGACACCCGCAAGCTGCAAATCACCAGTGATCTGCAGGTGTCGTTCACCAATACGCAGGATTCGCCCTACGGCAACTTCTCGACCTATACGCAGTTGCTTCCGCTGTTCCGTATCAAGGACAGCAACGGAGAGCTTTTCCCGACCCTTTCCGCCGCCAACATTCCCCTTTACGGGAATTACCCCTGGACCGACATCGGAACCTCGATCCTCGGAACGCAGATCAACCCGCTCTACGAGGCCGAGCACCTGAACAACTTCTCCCGGGGTCACAGCCTGGGGTTGACCTATCAGCTGGGGTTGAACTGGGAGATCGTCGACAACCTCCGTGTGCGGGGCTCGTTCACCTACAACCGTCAGGAGCAGAATTCCGAGAAGTATGTCTCGCCCTTCAGTTCGGCGGTATCGGACGGTCTGGAGGATAATTCGGTCGAGCAGATCTACCGTCGCGGCTCCTACAACAACAACAGCAGCATGTCGACGGATTATTACGGAATGGTCAATCTCTCCTATCTGAAGAGTTTCGGACGGCATACGGTGCAGGCCGTGCTGGGCGGGGAGATCAAGGAGGATCTGGTCGAAAGCGACAGCTATTCGGTGGTAGGATTCCTCAACGATGCCCAGACCTTCCCCTCCGATGCCGCACAATATCCCCTTTCGGGGGGGCCGGGCGGTTCGAGCAGCATCGTCCGCACGGTGGGCAGCTTTGCGACGGTCAACTATTCGTTCGACAATCGCTACATGCTCGACGGAAGCTATCGTCTGGACGGTTCGTCGAACTTCGCCAGCAAACAGCGCGTATCGTCGTTCTGGGCCGTGGGTGTGAGATGGAACCTGATGAATGAGAAGTTCATGAACCGGAATCTCTTCAACAACCTGGCGCTGAAGGCCAACATCGGTACCACCGGAAACTCGAACTTCGTGCTGAGCCAGATTCTGAACATGTATCGCTATATGGGGATGTACGACGGCATTACGGGAGCCGAACTCATGTCGCTGGCCAATCCGAACCTCAAGTGGCAGACGACGCTCAAACGCAACATCGGCGTGGAGCTCGGCTTCCTGGACAACCGGATCAATCTGGAGTTCAACTACTATCGGAACACCACCGACAACAACATCACCCAGGTTGAGGTCCTTCCTTCGACGGGTTTCTCCTCCTATACGGCCAACCAGGGCGATGTCTCCAACCAGGGATTCGATTTCAACCTTTCGGTGACGCCCGTACGCACGAAGTTCTGGCAGTTGAACTTCTTCGTCAACGGACAGCATAACCGCAACAAGCTGACCAACCTTTCGGAGGCGCTCAAGGAGTACAACCAGCAGGTCATGGAACAGCAGAGCGGGACGACCGGGACGAAGATCGAGAATGTGTTCCTCTTCGAGGAGGGCAAGTCGCTCACGGCGATCTATGCCGTTCCGTCGGCCGGGATCGATCCCGGAACGGGACAGGAGATCTTCATCACCAAGGACGGCAAGCGGACCTTTACGTGGAATCCGGCCGATCAGGTGGTTGTGGGGGACACGGAGCCCGATCTGCGGGGCTATTTCGGTGTCAACCTCAGTTACAAGCAGTGGTCGCTGAATGCCAGCTTCGAGTATTCGTTCGGCGGGGAGATGTACAACCAGACGCTCGTCGACCGGATCGAAAACACCTCGATCAACGCGTCGAGCAACAACATCGCCTACAACATGGACCGGCGGGCGCTCTACGACCGTTGGACCCAGCCGGGCGACGTGGCCAAATACCGCAGTGCGAATGTATCGGGAAAGACCTATGCCAGCTCGCGCTTCGTGCAGCGTAACAACTACTGGCGGATGAACTCGATCCGACTGATGTACAATCTCAACCGGCCCGACCGGCGGTTCCTGGGCATGTCGATGCTCCGAATAGCACTCTCGGCCAACGATCTCTTCTATGCCTCCACCATCCGGCAGGAGCGCGGACTTTCGTATCCGTATGCACGGACCTTCACGCTCAGCCTCCAGGCCAACTTCTAAAACAGCACATTCATGAAAACAAAATATTTGATAGCGATTCTTCTGATGGCTGCCGGCACCACGTCGTGCACCAAGTGGCTCGATGTCTATCCCCGTTCGGAGATCACCTCCAACAAGGTGTTTGACACCGAGGACGGATTCTACTCGGCGCTGGCCGGACTCTACCTCAAGATGGCGGATGACAACCTCTACGGATTCGATCTGACGTGCGGATATCTCGACATGATGGGCGGTGCCGTCTATATGGGATCGGGTGTCATGCTGACATTTCATGCGAATAATTATTATGCAGATCCCTCAATGGGCCCTTCGGTTGCTCCGTTGCAGTTCCCCGCCTTCAATTATACCCGGGGTCAGATCCGTACGGAGAAGACCGATGCGACGCTCGAGGGGATCTGGACCAAGATGTACAATACGATCACCAATGCCAATCTGCTGCTCGAGGAACTGGACAAGGCCGAGGACGGGATGTTCGAGGCCGGCGTCAAGGAGTTGTTGACCGGGGAGGCGTTGGCCGTCCGGGCCTATCTGCATCTGGATCTGGTGCGACTGTTCCAGCCGCCCTATCTCTCCGAGCGGGGCAAGACCGCGAAACGCATCCCTTATATGGATGCACTCGATGCGCTGACCTTCACTCCGTCGTCGACCACCGACGAGATTCTCGACAAGGTGGATGCCGATCTGGCGGAGGCGGCCCGGATCATGAAGGAGAACGATCCGATCAGTTCGGGCAAGAGCTACTATGCGACCATGTTCACGACCGATCGGCGTTACAAACTCAATTACTATGCCGTCAAGCTGCTTCAGGCCCGTTCGTTCCTCTATCGCGGACTGAACAAGCAGGCTTACGATGCAGCCAAGGAGGTGATCGACCATGCCCAGGAAGCCGGCATTCATTTCATTACCGATGCCGAACGGGCCAAACTCGACAGCTACGGAACTCCGGTGGATCGCAGTTGTCCGATGGAGAATCTCTTTGCCGTGCTTACGGATGAATTGGACGCAAATATGCGGGATGCTGTTGCTCAAAACAGTTCTCGGTTGGGTTTTTTTGGACGTTTTGTTTCGAACAAATGGCTGAGTGCTACTCCGGGAGAGACTCCCGAGACCTTCTTCTCGGCCGCAAGCGATATTCGGATCAGCCTCTGGATCCGGACGGTCTTTCCGGCGGGCATGGTCGGTAAATACATCCGAGAGTCGAGCCAGCCCGAAGATGTCGCCCTCTATCCGAAGCAGGCCGTTACGCTGCTCAAGCTCGGGGAGGCCTATCTTATTGCCGCCGAAGCGGCCATCGAGGCTGTCAGTCCGAGTGAGGCGTTGAGCATTCTGCAACAGCTCCAGACGGCACGCCAGGGAGGTGTCTACAATTCGACCGATGTCGAAGGGCTGAAACAGGAGATCCTGCTCGAGTATCGTCGTGAGACTCTGGGCGAGGGACAGCTCTTCTACGCTTACAAGCGCCGCAACGAACCCCGTCTGACCACGCTTTTCCTGACGCCCGACAATACCTACTACTTCACGATGGACGACAACAAGTATACGCCCGACATTCCCGACAAGGAGTTCAATGCGGGTCGAACCTATTAAGCGACGAATGCCATGAAAAGATACGTTTTTCCCGTTTTGGCCGCCGTTCTTTTCCTCGCGGCCTGTAACAAGGAGGAGGTTCCGGTCTACGATTCGAGCCGACCTTCGCTGAATTTCGTGAAGAACTTCTTCATCCCGGGCTCCCTGAGCGACCCCGAACTGGATACCGTACGGGTTCATGCGGTCTTCTATCCCGGGCTGAGCGAGGGTGAGTGCAAACTCCCGGTCTATCTTTCGGGAGCCGTGGAGGATCACGACCGGACCTATACCGTGCGTCTGGTAGCCGAACGGTGTTACGGCGATCTGCAGGAGGGTGTGCACTATACGCTGCCCACGGAGCAGACCCTGCATGCCGGGCAGTATGCCGATTCGGTCGTTGTCAAGCTTCACCTCGACAAACTGCGTGAGGATCGGGTTTCGGGGGTTCTGGTCGTCGAACTGGTCCCCGACGAGACCTTCATTGCGGGGATGGATGACTATCAGAGTATCGGAGTGGAGATCTCGGGCGGAGATTTTCTGCGTGAACCCTACTTCTGGGGCCTGAACAAACTCTCCGATTATGGCGGAAGCTATCTCTCCATCAAGGCCGAAAAGTTTGCTGAACTCAACGGCATCACGTCGGCCATGTGGCGGAACGAGGGCAGCGCACAGCTCTATGCCTTCAGCAAGCGGACCTACGAATGGTTCCGGGACAATCCGGTCTACGATGACAACGAAAATCTGGTTGAGTTCAAGGGTAGTATCGACTTCAAATAAATCACTTCACGACTATGAAAATGCACAAATATCTGATGGCTCTGTTAATGGTGGCATCCCTGGCAACGGGTTGCTACCAGGACAAGGGGAGCTACTTCACCGGGATGTGGAGCGGAATCGATGCAATCGAGGGTATGACGCTTCCCGGAATCGAGGATCTCTATACGCTCGAACTGGTCGAGGAGCAGACGTTCACACTTGATCCCAAGGTGCGGTTCAAACCCGGATTCGATGCCACGGACTACTCGTTCCATTGGATCATGGGTGGCGACACCATCGCCTCGGGACTCAAACTCGACTGGGTGGTGGAGCGTACCAACAAGATGGTCTTCAACTCGAACAAAGAGACGGATTTCTGGCTGGCCATCGACAGCCGGACCAGCGGCGAAAGCTGGTGCTATTATCTTCGGAATGCCTTCGGATCTGTTCTGAAGGTGAAGATCGTGCAGGCCGTCACCCCCAAAATCGGCGTGTTCCTCTACGAAAAACAGGACGGGTCGATCGAGTGGGGGTCTGTCAAGGGCTCCAATCCGGCGACTCCGGAGGCCTTTACGTCGCTCTATACGGAGCTTTTCGACCGTTACAATGCTCCCGAAAAGATCGAGGGTTCGGTTCGCGGTGTGACCTATACGGGTTCCGATCTGATCGTCTATACGGACCGCTCGCCCGCCTACGGGGCCATCATCGAGACCTCCGAATCGGGGACCTATCCGCTCGGATACCTCCAGGGTACGGTCAGCGATCTGGTCTTTGACGGCGATCCCGAGGGTGCGATCAACGGACAGTCCTACTATCCGGGGAGCATGCAGGAGTTGCTCGTCGGTTCATCGCTCTACATCACCTCGACCTCTGAACCCTATCAGATGATCCTGTCGGGTTTCGATCCGACCGATACCGATGTGGCGCAGATCATGGGGGCGGCTCCTTACATGAATCTGATGCACTTCTCGATCCTGCGCCGGACTTCGGGCGAGATCTGCTACTACCGTTACAACGAAAACCAGGGATATATCTGTCAATCGCTGCCCGATGAGGATGGATCGCCCCTTTCGGCCGATCGGATCGTCGGCGTGTGCCGTCAGCCCTCCCAGGTGGAGAAGGCACTGAAACTCTTTGTTGCGGTGATGAAGGGGGAGAGCTGTCTGCTCTATACCTACACCTACGAACAGAGCAGCGGTACGGCGGATCCGATCACCTACTCCTCCAAACGCGATATCTCGACGTGGGCCGGAGGCATGACCGCCGACTGCCGGATGTTCACCAACAGCGTCGAGATGCCGCTCAACTACCTCTATATCGCCAAGGACAAGGATCTCTGGCGGACGAGTTACGAGTCGCAGGCGGATCCGCAGATCGTCCGCTCGTTCCCGGCCCCGATCACGGCCGTCGAGGTGATCAACGCGAATCCCCGGACCTCCTCCGGGGCGGAGGAGCTCTACACGGCGCTCTTCACCTGCGACCAGACCGCCGGAACCTCGAAGATGTATCTGCTCGATGCCACGAGCGATGACGTTGCAATCTTCTCCGAGGTGGAGACCGAAATTCCGGGCAAGGTCGTTTGCTATCGGGCCAATTGATGAGTAAATCGGATACGGATCGTTCCCGTTATTGGGGAATGATCCGTATCTTTACGCGGTAAAATACGAATCATGCGTTTTGTTTTTCTGATAATTTTCGCCGTAACGACAACTTTGGGTTGCCGGGCCCAGGATGCCTTTCGGCTCCGGACCGGCGATCTGTTGTTTCAGGTCAACGGCCACAGCTCCTATACGGAGGCCATCCGGCGCGTGACGACCGGAATCGATCAGGTGGAATTCACCCATGTGGGAGCCGTCAGTGTCGAGCAGGGGAAGACCTATGTGCTCGAAGCCGTTCCTTACGGGGTCATCAAGAGCCCGATCGAGAAGTTCTTTCGCAATTCGCTGATCGTCGACGGGAAACCCGTCGTGGCGGTCGGACGTCTCAAAGCCCGTCTGCGGAAAAACATTCCTCAGGCCATCGAGCGCATCCAGGCTCTTCTGGGCAAGCGTTACGATTTCGTCTTCGATCCCGATGACGACGACTACTATTGCAGCGAACTGATCTATGCCACCTATCTCAGGGCCGACGGTTCTCCGATCTTCCAGTGTGCGCCGATGACCTTCCGGGACAAGGCCACGGGAGAGATCAGTCCGTTGTGGATCGAACATTTCAAGCGTTACGGCAGTGAGATTCCCGAGGGCGTTCCAGGCACGAATCCCGGAGACATGTCGCGATCCGACCAGATCCGTATCGTACACCGCTATTTCTGACAATCGACAACACCATCACCAGTCTTATATGTTCACACGAATTCTTATTCTTCTGCTGTGCAGCACGATCGCCGCAGCTCCGGCTTCGGCCAAAAACAGGAAAAAGCAGGACAAAACGAAATCCGAAAGCCCCACACCCAGGGAGAGCGACTACGACAAGCTCTTCAAGAAGCAACACGAGGTAGCCGACGGCATGGTGAAACTCCATAAGATCGACGGGAAACTCTACTTCGAATTCCCCGACACGCTTTTCGGACGTGAGATGTTGCTCGGTTCGGTCATCTCCGAGACCTCGGACAACCTGACGGGTGTCCCGGGTTCGAAATCCTACGTTCCGCTCCACATCCTCTTCACCCGTACGGACGGAAACGTGCAGATCCGGGTCATCAACTCCGAGAACTATACGCTGGGAGTTGCCGGCAACATCCTCCGGTCGCTGGATCGGAACAATGCTCCGACGATCTTCCGCAATTTCAAGATCGAAGCGCATAACGCCGACTCTACGGCCGTGGTTTTCGACGTTACGGATCTCTTCGTGGGACATGTCAAGGAGTTGTCCCCCTTCTCCTATCTGGGGGCCTACGGCGGTTCGGGCTCTCCGACGCTCAGCGAATCCTTCCGGAAGGAGCTTTCGTCGCTGGGGGCGATCAAGTCCTTCGGCGACAACCTCACGGTCAAGAGTACGTTGAGCTACACCTATTCGGTCACGCATCCCGAGACCAAACAGAAGCTCGTCGACAACAAACCCTTCACGGCCGTCATGACCCGTACGCTCGTGCTGCTCGACCGGGTTCCCTACCGCCCGCGGCTGACCGACAGCCGCATGTCGGTGTTCCCCACCGGGAAGTACCTGTACAGCGACCGTGAACAACGGGTCCGGGCCGTCTATCTGGCCAACCGCTGGCGCCTGGAGCCTTCGGATCTGGAGGCCTGGAAGCGCGGTGAACAGGTGACACCGCTCAAACCGATCGTCTTCTATGTGGATCCGGATTTCCCCGAAGCCTGGAAGCCGGCCATCTACGAGGGTGTGACCCAATGGAACGAACTCTTCGCCAGGATCGGATTCAAGGATGCCGTCCGGGCTCT
This sequence comes from uncultured Alistipes sp., assembly GCA_944321205.1. GTDB lineage: Bacteria > Bacteroidota > Bacteroidia > Bacteroidales > Rikenellaceae > Alistipes. The sequence goes on along the minus strand of CALUKK010000039.1, from coordinate 19,580 downwards.
GCCCTATCCGGAGGATGATCCCGAATTCGACCCCGACAACATCAAATACTCCTGTCTGCGCTACGCCCCCATCCCCATTGCCAATGCCATGGGACCCTCGTGGGTCGATCCCCGCAGCGGAGAGATCATCAACGCTTCGGTCTATGTGTTCCACGACGTCATCAAGATGCTCAACCGGATGCTCTTCGTCCAGACCTCCCAGACCGACGAACGCGTTCGCCGGGTCCATATTCCCGATGAGGTGATTCTGGACGGCTTGCGTTATGTTCTGGCTCACGAGGTGGGACACTGTCTGGGCTTCATGCACAACATGAGTTCATCGTCCGTCATTCCGGTCGATTCGTTGCGTTCGCCGGCGTTCACGCAGCAATTCGGAACCACCACCTCCATCATGGATTATGCGCGGTTCAACTACGTGGCTCAACCCGGAGATCGGGAACGCGGGGTGAAGCTCACGCCGCCCCGGTTCGGCGTCTATGACGCCTATGCCGTCAAATGGCTCTATACGCCGATTCCCGAAGCCCGGACTCCGGAAGAGGAGTATGCCATCACCTCGCGATGGATCACCGAGGCCTCGGCCGACCCGATCTATCGCTACGGCAAGCAGCAGTTCGGCAGCATCGTCGATCCCAAATCCCAGACCGAGGACCTGGGAGACGATGCCGTGGCCGCCTCGGAGTACGGCATCCGGAACCTGCGCTATATCCTTGGAAATCTCGACCGGTGGTATGCCCCGGAGGATGAGGACTACACCTGCCGCAGCGACATGTATTCGAACATTGTCAATCAGTATGTCACCTATATCGGCCATGTCTATGCCAACGTGGGCGGCATCTATCTCAATGAGCGGATGGAGGGTGATCCCGTGGAGGCCGTGGCATGCGTGCCGCGCGAGAAACAGCGTCGGGCCCTGCAGTTCCTGCTCCGGGAGATCAAACAGTTGCAGTGGCTCGACAACGAGGCGTTGTTGCAGAAGATCTCCATCCTGGGATCTCCCCGCACGGCCGTACGCGAGGCCCTTATCCGGGCCGTGATCAACGCTCCGGCCAAACGGACCCTGGCCATCAATGCACAATTGGCAAAGGAACAGGCCTATACTCCGGAGGATTGTTTCCGGGATGTCTCCGATTTCGTGTGGGAACCCACCCGGCGCAACCGGGCGCTGACCGAGGATGAGATGGCCCTTCAGCGGGAGTTCCTCAAGGTCTCGGCAACCCGTGCCGGGCTGAAGGAATATACGGGCTCCGGCAGCTCGGCGTCCTTGGCATTTGCGGATGGGTCCGGTACGGGGATCGATCTGACGCCTCTTGATGCCGTGGCTGTACCCGGGGAGAACCTTTCGGGCTATCCCGAAGCGGGTTCGGAGCGGGAGAGCGTGTCGGGATTCGGCGCTCCCCGATTCCAGTATTTTACCCAGCCGGATCTCTCGATGATCTATTACAACGAGATTCTGCGGATTCGCGACCTGCTGCGCGGCAAGGTTGCAACGGCCTCGGGCGAAACCCGCATGCACTATCGTTATCTGCTCTATAACCTGGACAAGGCCCTTGACAAATAATTGATCCGACCATGAGAAGAGATCTTACCACCATTACCGCGATTCTGCTGGTCGGGTTGAGTGCAACCCTTCTGCTGCCCGAAACCTCCCGGGCTGCGGCTAAAGGCCGCAAGGAGCGGAAAAAAAGCGAGAACGTCGTCGCGGAACCGAAACCGACCGCCTACGAAAAGCTCTTCAAGGACAAGACGTGTAAAAGTGTCGACGGGCTTTTCAAGCTCCACCTGGTCGAGGGAAAACTCTATACCGAGATACCCCTTGCGCTGCTTGACCGGGAGTTCGTCATTCACACCACGATCGAGGAGTCGTCGCTGGCCGACTACGGACTGTCGGGGCAGGAGCCCATACCGCCGTATCACATCGCCTTCTCGCGCAAGGATTCGCTGATCCGCATGCATGAAGTTCCGCAGCGGATCCTGACGGACAGTTGCCCGAACGTCGAACAGGCCTTGAAGGTCAATTCGCTGTATCCCATCGTGGCGACCTATCCCGTCAAGGCCTACAATGCCGATTCGACGGCCGTCGTGATCGAGAATACCGACCTGTTCATGGACGACAACGAACACCTTCAGGCTTTCGAGGCCCGGGGTATGACGCCGCTTCATATCTCCCGTGCGAGCTACAAGTCGAATCTTTCGCTGTTGCGCGATGTGGAGGGCGGAGCCGATTACGCGTCGGTCATCAGCGATCTGACCTACTATGTGACCACGCAGTATTTCATCTTCACCGTGCGCAAGGATGTGCCCTTCACGGCGCGGGCCCGTCGGACGATCACGCTGCTGCCCGAGCGGATGGCTCCCGCACGCATGGCCGATCCCCGGATCGGGGTGCTGCCCGTGCCGTATACGCGCTTCTCCGTGGATCAGGGTTCCCGCCCGGCCTACTTTGCCTCCCGGATCGCCTTCCGGCAGGAGGGGAAGATCCGTTCCGTGACATTCCATGTCGACACGCTCTTTCCGCCCGTGTGGCGGGAGGGGATCCGGCGGGGAATCGAGATGTGGAACGAAGCGTTCCGGCGTATCGGAATGGGGGATGTGCTGCAGGTGGAGGAGTATCCCGCGTCGGGTTTCGATGCCGACAGCCCCGGCACCTTCTGTGTGAAATACGTCGCCTCGAACAACCCCAAGGTTACCGTAAATGTCATCACGGATCCGCGCAGCGGAGAGATTACGGGAGGCAGGATCCACCTCTCCGAAGCGTTGCAGGATGAGATTCGCAGCCGACGTTTCCTGGATCTTGCGGCCGTGGATCCCCGGGCCCGGGATCTTCATCTCGATGACGGGGAGCTCATCTCCTCGTTGAGTATCTATACGGCCCGGGGAGTTGCCCAGATTCTGGGTCTTGCCACCAACTACGCCGGAGCTTCGGCATATCCGACGGATTCGCTGCGTTCGGCCTCCTTTACCCGTCAATGGGGGCTCTGCTCGTCGATCACCGCCCTGAACAGCTACAACTATCTGGCACAACCCGAAGACAAGGACGTGCGGCTGGTAAATGACTGCCTGGGCAAATACGACTACTTCGCCATCGCCTGGCTTTACGGCGAACTTCCCGGAGCGAAGAGCCCGGCCGAGGAGCGGGAGCAGCTGTCGGCGATGCTGAGCCGTCATGCCGATGATCCGGCCTTCTACTATGGCAATTACTGGTATGATTACTATTTCGGAGACGTGCGTCTGGCCTATACCAATCTGGGAGACGATCCCGTGAAGCGTTGCGACTATCGGTTGTGCAATCTGCGGCAGACGGCCCTGCATGCCGCCGAATGGCTCGAAGGGCAGGATGTCGACGGTTCGTATCGGCAGCAGGCCATCGATGCGATTGCCACGGGGGTCAGGGAGGTCATCTCCTACCTGGCCGCCTATATCGGAGGAGCCTATTATACGGAGGTGGTCGAGGGCGACGGACAGACCATGCTCCGGGTTGTTCCCAAGCAGGAGCAGCGGCGTTACGTTCTGGAGATATTGCGTCTGATCGAGGATCTTTCGTGGCTCGACACGCCGCTGACGGCGGATCAGTTGGTCAATCTTTCGCAGTCGGTTCGAGAGGATTGTCTGATGACGCTGATGAAGCGCCTGGAGTCGTTGCCGCGTTATCAGAGCGGATTGCCCGGAGCCTATACGGCGGCCGAAATGACGGATGATCTGTGTGAGCATCTCTTCCGGGCGGTAAAATCCGGACGCCGGCTCTCCGAATTCGACCGGCTGTTGCAGGAGTCGTTCGTCGGGGTGGTTATCGGCAAATCCCGGGTGCTGGCACGTCCTCAGTCCGAAAAAGGCGGCTCCCGGGCATTCGCACTCGCGGAGGAGGGAATGCGGCCCGCCTTCCCGCAGGAGACCTCCGCAACGTTGGAGATGCTGCGGGCCTATGGCCGGTATCGGATGGTCTATTCCGCCAAGGACTTCTCGGAGCACGTCTATTACGATTGCCTGCTCCGGATTCGGGATATTTACCGGCTCGGGATTTCGCGGGCCGGGGATTCCGCCTCCCGGGAATTCTGTCGTTACATGTATCGTCGGATCGACGAGTCGCTGCGAATCGACTGATCACCTTCCGGCTTTCCGCAGGTTCCGTTGTCGCCGTTCCGAAATCCCGAACGGCGGCAACGGAACCTTTTTTTGCCGGGACGGCATCCGCGCGGAATATGGTGGGAGCGTCGGCGTGCCTCCGTGGCGGACCGATATGCGTATCTTATGGTCGAATATTGATCTTTTTTTGAAACAATGGTGTCGATCATGCCGCTTTATCTATCTTTGTATCGGATCTCCGTTCTGATTTGTCGGGATGTTTTGATCCGATTGAATTATGATACTATTTTGAAGATGGATGGTATTATCCTGTTATAAAATGCGGTTACTAAGATGAAAAAAACGACAACCCTGCTTCCGCTGCTGCTGCTTCTGGGCGCCTGCGGACAAACAAACTTCGTCTCCTCGGAGAACTCCGCAACGGTGGATATGACCGTGACGGCAGATTCGCTGATCAATGTCGACTATATCGGCAACGGTGTACAATGGGACCCCTACGCCCTCGATTACGGGGAGGGAAAGGTCGAAATCAGCCCCGAAGACTGGCAGAAACTCTATGCACGCCTCGACAACATGCGGCCGGCATTTATCCGGATGATGCAGAATACCGTGGATCGGCTTCGTGACGGTGTTTTTGACCCCACGTACGGGTTCGATCATCTGAAGCATCTGCTCGACTATTGCCAGAGCCGCAACGTGACGGTGATGTTCGGCGATTGGGGCGGATGGATGGTCGATCCCGAGGCCAAGACGGTCAACGAGCCCCTGCTCGCCCATGCCGCCGACTACATGAAGTTCCTGATCGAGGAGAAGGGCTACACCTGCATCAAATACTACAACCTGATCAACGAGCCCAACGGCTGGTGGTCGACCAACAAGGGGGATTATGAGTTGTGGGCCCGGGCCATGCACATCCTCGCCCGGGAGTTCGAGCGCACGGGGCTCGACGGGAAACTCTCGCTCGTGGGTCCCGATGCGGCGATCTGGACCTCCGGGGAGTCCTGGTGGGTGAGCCGTACGCGGGATGAGATGGGAGACTTCGTAGGACTGTACGACATCCATACCTATCCCTCGAAAACGACGATCAATTCCGGGGCGTATTCCGACATCATCTCCAGCTACAAGGCCGAAGTTCCCGCCGGTCATCAGATCGTGATGGGGGAGATCGGTATCAAGTTCGTCGATCCGGCGGATTCGCTCTTCAACCAAGAGAATATCCGCCGGGCCAATGCCTGTGCACACGCATCGAAGAGTGATTCGCAGATGTTCGTCTACGACTACATGTACGGAACCGATATGGCCGATGCCCTGTTCCAGACGATCAACAGCGGATTTTCGGGATCGGTTGTCTGGATGCTTGACGATGCCATGCACTCCAACGAAAGCCCCGACAAACTGAAAATCTGGGGATTCTGGAACATCCTCGGCGAGGAGTATTTCGGTGCCGAGCAGGAGGTGGTGCGTCCCTGGTATTATGCCTGGAGTCTGCTGTGCCGCTACATTCCTTCGGGCTGTGCCTTCGAGCGGGTTGCGATCTCGCCGTCGGACAGTGGCGTGAAGGCGGTCAGCGCGGTTGCCGGGTCCCGGCGGACGCTCGCCCTGGTCAATGTCGGCAAGCGGACGCAGACCGTCCGGATCTCGGGGGACGTGAAGATCCCGCATGCCCGGATCTTCCGTTACGGCGAAGGACTCTTCGAGACGCAGGGGGATCATACGATGCTGCCCGAGGCCGAAGAGGTCCGTGTGAATACGGCATCGGGAATCCGGATCGATCTGCCGGGTGAAAGTCTTGTCGTGATCTCCAATGTCGAGTAGTTCGTCCGGCGACGGAATACCCGGCTGTCGGGGTGCCGGGTTCTGTCCGTATGCCACAAAAAAGCGGAGCCGCAAAAGCGGCTCCGCTTCTGTTATGCTGCGGTTTGCCCTATGCAAAGACGATCAGAACCAGCAGACAAAGAGCCAAAAGACCATAGGAGAGAATTCGGTAGTTCTTGTAGAAGGGCAGTTTCTTCAGCTCCACGGTCTCGGCATCGAAATCCTTTCGCGACCAGATATAGGGCTGGATGGCCGCGTAGTCGGGTTTGCGGGTTGCGAGGCTGACGACCATGGTGACGAGCATGCTCCACAGCAGGTAGATCGGTACCGTAAGCAGGAAATGCATCTCTCCGAAGAGCGAGAAGCCTCCGACGAGCTTGCAGACCAGATTGGCGATTCCGAGGAAGGCGCCGCCGATCAGCCCCCAGAAGGCGCCGTCGCTGGTTGTGCGTTTCCAGAACACACCCAGGATGAAGACCGAAACGACCGGAGGAGCCAGCATCGAGAGCATCTCGTTGTAATACTTGAGCAGCGATCCGAAGCGGTTTCCGATCTGCGGGGCCCACAACACGGCGATGACCAGCACGATGAACGACACGAGCCGTCCGATCCAGATCTGCTCCCTGGAGGAGGCGTTCGGTTTGCGTTTCATGTAGAAGTCCATCGTGAAGAGCGTGGCCACGGAGTTCAGCAATCCGCTGACCGAGGAGGTCAATGCGGCGACCAGGGCGGCGATCAGGAATCCGACGATGCCCACGGGCATCATCTCGATGACGATCGAGGGGTATACCATGTCGGGTTTGGCCAGATCGGGGAAGAAGGCCCGGGCCATCACTCCGGGGATGATGATGATAAAGAGCGTGAGCAGCGTGAGCAGTCCGACCAGCAGGACGCCTTTCCGTCCTTCGTCGATGTTCTTGGCCGTCAGGGCCCGTTGCACCAGTTGCTGGTTGTTTCCCCAGAAGAAGAATCCCAGCACGGGAATTCCCAGCAGCATGCCCAGCCACGGTACCGACGGGTCGTCCAACGGCCGGACGAGTTTCATCATGACGCCGTTGTGCATGTTTTCGACGATGTAGTCCCAACCGCCTTTCGAGGCGATGATCACCGTCAGCAGAATGGCTCCGAGCAGCAGAATCAGACCCTGGATCAGATCGACGCGGATCGCGGCCGAGAGGCCTCCCGGGATCGTGTACAGCGCCACCAGCACGGCGAATGCCAGAGCCAGGAGACTGAGATTGGCCTCCGGGAAGATCAGCTTGAAGACCAGCGCGGCCGCATAGAGCGATCCTGCGGCATCGAGGAAGATGTTGATCAGGATGGTAATTCCGGAGAAGTAGTAGCGAGACCGGGCGTCGAAACGTCGTTCAAGGAACTCCGGGAGGGTGAAGATGCGCAGCTTGATGTAGAAGGGCAGGAAGAACCACGCGAAGAAGACCATCACGAAGATGGAGATCAGGTTGTAGTTGAATACCGCGATTCCCGTCGAGTAGGCATCGCCGCAATGGCCGATGAGCGTGGAGCTGGAGATGCTGGCCGCGAACATCGAGAATCCGATGACGGGCCAGCTCATGCTTCGTCCGGCCAGGAAATAGTTCTCCGAATTCTGAACCTTGCTGTACTTGATCCCCAGGTAAACGATGAAGATGAAGTAGAGGGCGATGAATACGAAGTCTATGGTCTCCAGGGAATTGAACCAGTTCATACTTTTTGTGCGAGAATCGAGTTGACAAGTTCTTCCACATTGGCGGTTGCCACACCCACGTATTTGTCGGCTCCGCCGTAATAGACATACAGAACCCCGTTGACGATCACGTTGCCCGTCGGGAAAACGCAACCTTTGTAGAATCCCTCCTTTTCATAGGGGAACTCGGGTTCGAGGATGAAGTCGCGGGTACGCCCCAGCACGATGGTCGGATCCTCCAGATCGAGCATCATGGCGCCGACGCGGTAGTATCCCGTGCCGCCGTTCTCCACGCCGTGATAGAGCACCAGCCAGCCCTTGTCGGTTTTCAGGGGAGGGGTGCTTCCTCCGACCTTCTCCTCCCAGCTGCCGGGTCGGCCTTCGATCAGCAGTTTGCTGGGGGTGTCCCATACCAGCAGATCGTCCGAATAGCGGATCCAGATGGCCGGATGTTGGGGGCCATGGCCGTCGCCGATCCACTCTTTGGGGCGGTGGAGCATGGCGTATTTGCCGTTGATCTTCTCCGGGAAGAGGATGACGTCCCGGTCATCGAGATCGGAGCGGGTGAGTCGTCCCAGGCGGCGCCAGTGTTGGAAATCCTTGGTGATGGCCAATCCCGTATTGGCGATGTTCTTGCTCAGGAAGGCCGGGGCATGGCTTCCGAAATCCTTGACGACGATCTCGTCGTGTGCGAATTTCCAGTACTGGCCCGGAGGACAGGGGCGGAAGGCATAGGTCACGTAATAGTAATCGTCGAATTTCACGATACGCGGATCCTCGACGCATCCGGCATCTTCGCCGTCCAGCGAAGGCCCGAAAGCCGGCTGATCGGAGACCCTTTCGAAGTGGAATCCGTCGTGACTGACGGCCAGACCCATTCGGATGACATGTTCCGGATCGTCGCCGGCGGCACGGTAAAGCATGTAGAACGTGCCGTTCTCATACCACACGCCCGGATTGCAGACAACCAGATTCTCCCAAGCATTCGCGGGATTGGGTGACAGCACCGGATTCCCTTCGTATTTTGTCAGTTTCATATGTAAAAGATATTTAGAGATGTTGTATTTGGTCAATGTAGATGGCGCGGAATATCGGTGCGGAGAGGTGGTATCTCCATTTGAGATTTCCGTAGTTGTCGGTGATTCCTACCGTTGAGGCGACCGTCGAGGCATAGATCATCCGCTCGGTATCAATCCGGTAGACGCTGGACTGGTTGGGCGAGAAGTCCTCCTTGGGAATATCGTAGCGGATGACCGTCCGAGCCGTCCTGTTCTGTTCGTCGATCCGGTAGGCCAGGGCTCTGGACCGTTTGTTCGTATATCCGTTGTCGAAGAGCATGAGTTCGCCCTCCGAGGTGATCGAGATGCCGTGTTGGCGGTCCGAGAAGTTCGTTTCGTCGTCGAGGGTGATCGTGCCCTGCCTGCCCATTCGGTAAACCAGCCGGCGTTCGGGGTCGAGTTTCCACACCTGGCTCAATTTGTTGAACGAGATATAGATGTTTCCGGCCTCGTCGCGCCACAGCGAATTGGCATGCAGCCAGTCCTCGTTGTTCGGGTATTGGAACTCGGGGTCATTCTCGAAGATGTCGGGATCCTCCTCGGGGGTCATCACTTCGAAGGCCGACCATCGCCAGCGCACATTGCCGTCGAGATCCATGCAGGTGATCCCGTCGCCATGGATGCATTCGTTGGCCGAGCCGCCGAAGGCCCGCAGGTCGAACTCCTCCCGGACCTGGTTGATCAGAAGAATCTCACCCGAGGGCGTCATCAGGATATCGTGGTGAAAATAGGGGTTCTCCAACTCCGTATGGGCCTTGTTCATCAGAATATTGCCGTAGAGATCCACCACCAGGACCCGCTCACCCGTGAAGTTCTCGTCGGGGTTGAACCCGATGATGGCCTGGAAACTCTGCGTGCGTCGGTCGTAATTGGAGCAGATCACCGATTTCCCGAAGGTGGGTTCGTACCAGACGACCCGTCCCTTGTCGTTGAGCAGGTAGAGTGTCCCCGAAGCCTTGTCTCCGACGTGGATGTATCCGTCGAATGCGTAGTTGAAGTCCGGCAGAAGGTTCGTCGCCTCGATACAGCCTTCGGGCAGTTCCCCGGTCTTGAAGTCACTTATCTTCTGCTCCACGAGGTCGCCGGAGGTCGCCGTGATACGCAGGGTATAGCTGCTTTCCGCCTCCATGATGATCAGTTTGATCCGGTGTTCCGGAGATTCGGTGCTGCTTTCGATGCGGCGAGTCCGTTGCTCCTCGCCGGGTTTCCAGAATTCGACGCATACGTCGCCCGCCTCCCGCAACTGGACGGTTACCGTTTTGCGGAGCACGTTCTGCGGGTCGTCGTCTACCGTTACCGCCGCGATCAACGGATCCGTGACCGGATCCGGCACGGAGGAGGACTCCTCTTCGCGGCATCCCGGCAGAAGAAGAACCAGACTCAGCAGGCAGATGAATTGTCTATTCGGCTTCATGGATCTTTATGAAGAAGGGGCCCAGGGGCAGATGCTCCGAATTGAAGATGTTCGACCGGGCGTTGTCCCGCCAGCAGTACCGCACGAAGCGAACCTTGTCGAGTGTCGGTTCCAGTTCGATCCGGTCGCCGACGATTTTGAAATCGGCCCGGGAGAAGAGGATGCCGTCCTGCGAGACTTCGAATTCCGATTCGTTGTCCGTGGCGAGCAGACCCGTTCCGGGGTGTTGCATCTCGAGCCGCAGCGTGCCGTCGACGTGAAGCGCCCGAACGACCTCCGGCGACCGGCTTTCGATCTGTAGACCGTAGGTGTCGCTCAGCGCCAACAGGGCCAGACGCTCCCCGACGGGGCGCTTTTTCCCCGGGTGGATGTTCTGCGGATCTCCGATGTCGGCCGTGACGACCATCCCGCTGTGCGGGATCTCCGCGGCGGCCCGTGCCTGTGCCCAGGCCAGCTCGGCCCAGCGGCCGAGCTGGTATCCGGGATAGATGAACGGTGCGATCTGTACGAAGTAGAAGGGCAGCTGTTCATTGTTCCAGAGGCTCCGCCACGAGTCGACCAGATCGTTCATCATCGCCGGATAACGGGCCGCGTCGCTGACGTTGCTGCACCCCTGATACCAGAGGAATCCCCGGATCGTATATCCGGCCAGCGGGTGTAGCATGCCGTTGTAGAGTGCCGACGCCATGTCGTATTCCGGTTTTTCGGCGCCGGCTTCGCGGCATTGGATCAGCCGGGCGCGCTCCGGCGCATAGAAGGGTCGTTGCGTCACCTGGTCGGGCAACCAACTCTGCAGAGGGCTGCCGCCGTAGGAGTCGACGATGAGTCCCACCGGGACATCGAGTTCCGCCTGGAGCCGGCGGGCGAAATAATATGCCGCCGCCGAGAGCCATTGGACGCTCTGAGGGGTGCAGGCCTGCCATTTTCTGTCGGAGAGGTCCTCTGTGGCAAGGAATGATTCGTGCCGTGCGACACTCAGATAGCGGATGTGGGGGTAATCGGCCCGAGCGATCTCCTCGTTGGCGTTCTCGACGAAGAGCCGCCATGTGGAGTCGGGGCGCATGATCATCTCCATGTTACTCTGGCCCGAGCAGAACCAGACCTCGCCGATCTGAATCCGTTCGATCCGTACGTCGGGACATCCGGCCTCGGAGAGCGTGATGCTCTGCAGCTCATAGGAGGCTGCGGGGGTCGGGACCGACAGCTCCCACCGCCCGTCGTCACCTACCGGAGCCGAAAAACGCCTGTCACTCCACGAAACGTCGAGTTTCACCCGTTTGCCGGCGTCGCCGTAACCCCACAGTCGCACGAGACTCTTCTGTTGCAACACCATTTCGTCGCTGAAGACTCCGGCGAAGCGGAGGGCGGCATCGGCCCTGATCCAGCCCAGAAGCAGGATCAGAAAAAGCAGTGGTTTTCGCATTGTATTGATCTATTGCATGTTGGTGTAGAGCCGGAAGCTGTTGGCCGGCATCGAGATTTCGAATCCCTCACCCTGCAGGTCGGCAAGGGGCAGGTCGCTCTGCCGGGCGACGGGGAATCCGTCCGCATCGGTATCGCCCTGGAAGGTCGCTCCGTCTCCCGAGACGTATTCATACATCTGCATGCCGGAGAGTGCGATTCCCGTATCGGCCTTCAGCGTGAAGGTGTAGGGCTGGTTGCTGGCATTGACGATGGCCAGGGTGTATTTTCCCTCCTTGCATCCGGCAATTGCCCGCAGCCCCGAAAGTACGGGAGTGGGCTGTGTGACGTTGAGAATCTGTGAACCGTTGGGGAAGTAGCGCGACAGCAGCGAAACGGTGTAGAACCAGGGACGGATCTTTTCGTCGTCGGGATTGTTGAACTTCTCCGTGCCGAGGATGTTCCAGAATCCCCACCGTTTCAGACGGGTCGAGGTGCTGCTTCCGTCGTTGTTGTACATGGCGTCGTCGAGCATCCAGTAGGTCACGCCGGAGTAGCTGGCACGCATGGCCTGGATGGTTGCGTCGGCCATGTCCACCCCGTAGAACGCATCGTAGACGTGCATCTGCGAATCATCAGCCGCATAGGGATCGGCCTTGATGGCCTCGAGGTTGCTGTTGCCCAGCGCCGTTCCCTCCTCGTACTTGAAGCCCAGCTCGCCCAGAATGATCGGACGCGATTTGTCCGAGGCGGCGCGATAGGCCTCCAGCAGCTGCAGGAATTCGGTCGAATAGACGGTCTGATCGTCCGGATAGGTGTGGATGTCGTAGGCCGTCACCTTATCATGGAGCTGGTTCTTCGTGTTGGACATCCACGAGGTCTCGGAGATGGTCCAGACCGCCACGTCGGGGCCGATGATCTGCACGTCGTCGAGCAGCCCCTTCTCCTCGAACTTCTTGTAAAAGTCTTCGACACATTTGCTCCAGAGGGCGTAGCTGCCGTTGGTTGAGGACCAGTTGCCGTTGGGCTCGTTGACCACGGTGAAGAACTTGATGCAGGTGTAGCCCCGCTCCTTGACCAGGTAGGAGAGAAACGAGGCGGAGTTCTCCACCCACTGGGCATCGACGGCCGAACCGCCGACATGCCCCCATTCGCCGAACTGTACGCAGATTCCGTGCTGTTGGCAGTAATCCAGCATCTTGCAGAGAATGTCATCGCTCTTGTGCGGATCGAAGGTGTCGCCCGAGATGTAGTTCCACCCTTGCGAAACCATGATGCGGATCAGCCCCGGACGCATGAATGAAACACGCTTGAAAAGCGTGTTCCAATCAGCGTTGGAGAGCGTCTCCTGACCCGTCCACGAAGGAACGATGTCATATCCTCCCCATTGGGGGCCGTTGCCGATGAAGGAGTTGACCAGCACCTGGCTCTTGATCCGCATGACATTGACCTCCTGAGGGTCGTCTGCGGGCGATCCGTCCGAAGAGCTTTGGCATCCTCCGAGTGTCAGCAGGGCCAACAGGGAACATATAACCGTTTGTTTCATGAATGTTTATCGTTTTTTGATTTGTACGTAGAAATCCCACGGAGCATAGACCACCTTGTCGTATACATCGTAGATCGGGCCCCAGCTTCCGACGCTCTGCAGACCGGTGAACTTGAACGCATTGTCGTTGATGGTCAGGGTCTTGCCCCAGTATTCAATCGTTCCGCTCTCGACCATGGTGCAGGTAGTCGTGACGTTGTCTGCCGAGGTGAAGGTGATCGTTCCGTCGGTATAGTTGCGTTTCCAGGTACTCTCACCGGCGGGAATTTTGCGGTAGTTGTAGTTTACATCGGTGACAGTCTGGCCATCCGGGATGCTGCCAACCCATACAAAGTCGGCATAGAGCCCGTCCGCTCCGGCACTGTGCGTGCATGTACCGTAGGTGCAACCGCTGTCGTCGACACCCTCGAACACGAATTCAAGCGTATTGTCCAGTTCGGCGGCGGGTCCCGTCGTCGGATTCCACCATGAAGCGTCGGTAAACAGATTCACGAAGTCGACACCTCCATAATCGGCGCCTGTTCCGCCAAAGATGTTCATGCCGGTGATTTCCCAGGTACCTTCAAGATTCTCAACCAGCGGATTGACCGAAACCGTATAGACGCGGCTGGCTCCTCCCGTTGCGGCGGTAACGGTAATCTCGGCCGTATTGGTCGTCTCGTTGAAGGCGAGCGTCTGGCCTGCTGCGACCGAGGCCGTGGCCCCGTAGGAGATCTCCATCTTCTTGATCAGAAGCGGTTCACTCAGATCCGGGTTGACGATCGTCACCTCGATGGTCCCTCTCGATGCATCGTCGGCATTGATGCTGATCGAGGCATCGCCGGCCTGTCGTTCGAACGACAGACTGATGATTCGTTTCTCTTTGTTCCAGTCGCCCTTTTCGACCTCCTTCTGCGGATCCTTCTGGCACGAACCCAGCGAGATGGCGGCGGCAACCATAAACAGAATGAATGCTTTATAGTGTTTCATACGTTTGTTTTTGGTGAGGATTAGTTATAAAGACCCGGGTTGAGATCGATCTCACGCTGCGGGATGGGATAGAAGGCTGCGTCGGCCTCGCTGATACCTGCGGCCTGTGCATTGGGGTCCGTTTTCGTGACCATTGCCTTGCGGCGCAGGTCGTAGAGCCGGTTTCCTTCGAAGGCCAGTTCCCAAGCACGCTCCTGTACGACGGCATTGCGGAACTCCTCCTTGGAGAGTCCGGCGGCGAGCGGCTCCAGACCGGCACGGGCCCGGATGCGGGCAACCCAGCCGCCATCGTCGGAACCCATCGCTTCGGCATAGATCAGTGCCACGTCCGAGAAGCGCAGCAGATAGGGTTTCACGCTCGACTTGTCCCCTGTGCTTTCGCTGACCTGGTGCGGGTCGATGTACTTGTTGGTATAGGGGTATGCCGAGGTTCCCAGGGCGTTGCCGTCTGCGTTGTACATCGTTTCGCCCATGAGTTCGGTCTTGCGCTTGTCGGCCGGATCGAACGTTTCGTAGAAGGCCCGGTTGGTCGGGAATACCTCGTAGCCGTAGTGGGAGGCGACGAGATTGCCGGCGCCCATCTCGACATAGAAGTTCGAACCGTTGTTGTAGGGCATGAAGAGCATGCCGATCTTCGAGTAGTTGCCCTCGTTTTGTCCCGAGCGGTCCATCGACATGATGAACAGGTGTTCGCAACCGTCGGGTTTGTCGACATCGTAGATCTCGGCGAGTGTCGGAGCCAGGCCGAAGGGAGCCTCTCCGGAGGTCGAGGCGTCGAGAACCTTTTTGGCCCAGGAGGCGGCCTCGGCATACATCTCTTCTACGGACATGCTCATGTTGGAGTAGTAACGGACACCGCTCTCCTTGGACGAGGCGGCCGTCAGGTAGAGCTTGGCCAGCATGCCCTGGGCTGCGGCCTTGTTGGCCCGCCCGACCTTGTTGGTGTATTGGAGGTTCGCCTCGGCAATCTCCAGGTCGCCGATCATCATTTCGTAGGCTTCGTCCATCGTCTTGGCCATCGACGGCGAGGTGTTGGCCACCGTCTCCACCATCTCACGCTGCAGCGGCACCAGCCCGAAGACCTTCACCAGACTGAAGTGGCTGTATGCCCGCAGGAAGTAGGCTTCGCCCAGCAGACGGGTCTTCAAGGCCTCGTCCAGATTGCTGCCCTCGACGTTCTTGATCACGGCGTTGGCCCGGTTGATGGCCACGTAGCAATATTTGAAGTAGACCTGGAGCGTCTGGTTGTTGGCGTTGTCCGTGATGTTCCATTCGTCGAGCGCCTGTGCTCCGGGGTTGTTGGCATCCTCGCCGGATTTCAGTGCCACGGTCTCCGAGGCGGCTTCGCCGATGTAGAAGATACCGCGCGAATATTCCAGGTTGGTCAGGGCGTTGTAGGCGTACATGATCGCCGACTCGGCATCCTCCGGGGTGTTGTAGAAGTTTTCGTCCGAGTAGAATCCGTAGGGATACTCGCTCAGGTCGCAGGAGACCATCGCCCCCAGGGCTGCAATGGATCCGATCAGGGTTTTAACTATTTTCATTTTCATGGGTGTGCGGATTAGAAGGTGATGTTCAGACCGATGGAGAATTTGCGGAACCGGGGATACCCGCCCCAGTAGATGCCGTCGAGTCCGACCTCGGGATCATAGCCTTCGAACGAGGTGAAGGTGTAGAGGTTGTTGATGGTCGCATAGAGACAGATGTTGCTGATCGCCTTGCAGACTTTGGTGAAGTTGTATCCCAGGGATACGTCCTGGATACGCACGAACGAACCGTCGCGGATGAACCAGTCCGATACATAGGGCTGTCTGTTGTTGCGCAGACTGGGATAGCTGTTCGTGGGGTTGTCCACCGTCCAGCGCAGCGGCATGGTGGCCGGATTGGTCAAGCCGTACTGGTAGAGTACGTCGTTGCCGAAAACGCCGTTGACGAAGACCGTCAGGTCGAAGTTCCTGTAGCGGAAGCCGAGGTTCAGACTGGCCGTAAAGTCGGGATTGGGGTCGCCGATGATCGTACGGTCGTTGCTGTCGACCACGCCGTCGTTGTTGATGTCGACGTATTTGAATTCGCCGGCCTTGGCCAGGTCGCCCGTCAGTCCGGCCTCGATGCCTTCGGCGTCGGTCTGGATGATGCCGTCGGTCTTGTATCCGTAGAAGACATTCATGGGCTGTCCTACGGCCATGATGTTGGCCGTGCCGACGGGCTGGTAGGTCAGAGCCGATCCCGTGAACTCATACTCCATGCCGGTGTTGGGGTCGACGGTCAGACCTGAGGACACGACATTGCCCAGGTTGGTCACCTTGTTCTTGTTCTGTCCGAAGACGGCCGTGACGTTGAAGGAGAAATCCTGTGTGCGGACCACATCGGCATCGATCGTCACCTCGAAACCGCGGTTGATGACCTCGCCGTCGTTCACCCACATCTTGTCATATCCCGACGAGAGCGGAAGATAACGCTGACGCAGCAGATCGTAGGTGTGCTTGCTGTACCAGTCGAAGACCAGACGGAGTCGGTTATCGAGAACCGAGAGGTCGAAACCGAGGTTCAGCTGACGGGTGGTTTCCCATTTGAGGTCGCGGTTCGGAATGCCGCCCCAGTATTTGAATCGTCCGTCGGAGCCGTAGGTTCCCGTGACGTAGCCCGGGCCGATGGCCGTATGCCAGGCTCCGTCGTCGTAATATTCCTCCATGCCGTAACGGCTCAGCGACTGGTAGGCCGAAATACCCTGGTTGCCCGAGATACCGTAGCTGGCCCGGATCTTGGCTTCGTCGATGAATTCAACGTTCTTCATGAAGGGTTCGTTGTGGAGTTTCCAGGCGAAGGCTCCCGAGGGGAAGTAGGCCCACTGGTTGTTTTTGCCGAACTTCGAGGAGCCGTCCGAACGGAAGGTTGCCGTGAAGAGGTAACGGTCCCAGAGCGAGAAGTTGAGTTTTCCGTAGTAGGAGACCAGTTCCGAGGCGGAGTATCCGTTTGAGAGTCCGTTCTTTTCCGGGTCACCGGCCGCCATGTTCTCGTTGGTGAGGGCTTCGTTGACGAAGTTGTAGGCATCCAGCGAGGAGGAGCGCTCCATGTAGTAGTTGTAGGAGTATCCGACCATGGTCGACAGCTGCGAGTTGTTGTTCCAGAGTTTGGTGTAGGTCAGATAGGTTTCGGGGACGATGTTCTGGTTGAACCAGTTGGAGATGTTGGCATGGCCGTTGTTGAACACGCCGTCCTCGGTATACTTCTTGGGGTTGTAGGAGTCGGATACCGTTGTGCCGTACTTGTAGTTCAGCTGTCCGACCCACTCCAGTCCGGGGATGATCTCCCAGGTGGCCATCCACGAGGAGATCAGATCAAGACCCTGGCTCTTGTTCTTGACCGTGTTCATCAGGGCCACGGGGTTGGAGTAGTCGGTTTCGCTGGCCTGCCAGTAGTCGCCGTTCTCGTCATAGACCGGCCAGAGCGGATTGCGGCCGACATCGCCGCTGAAGTTGTTGCGCCAATCCTTGGAGATGGTGTTGCTTGTCCGCAGGCTCAGGTTCGGGAACATCCGGTATTCGACGTCGAGTTTGCCGATGATCTTTTCGTAGTCGTCGGTCTTGTAGACGCCGTTGTCGTCGTAGTAGCTGAGTGCAAGGTTGTAGGAGAGTTTCTTGTCGCGGCCGTTGATTGCCAGCGTGGTGTTGTTGACAACGGGGGTGCGCATGATCTCGTCGGCCCAGTCGGTGCGGTAGGGCCAGGCACCGCTCTGGATCTCCGCCACGGAAGGATAGTAGGTTCCGTTGTCGTAGTCGCCCACATAGAGGGGTTTCTGGCCGGCATTGATGCGGGATTCGTTGTCGAGTTGTGCCATGAGGGCGGGATCGCGCCATACGTTGAGTTTCTGCGTGAACTGCGAGATGGTCGTCTGGTGCGAGAAGGTGATGTTGGCCTTGCCCTCCTGAGCCTTCTTGGTCGTGATGAGGATGACGCCGTTGGCGCCGCGCGAACCGTAGATCGAAGTCGAGGAGGCATCCTTGAGGACGACCACGTCGGCGATTTCCGAGGCGATGATCTGTTTCAGGTCGCTGCCTTCACCCAGCGGGAATCCGTCCACGACGACCAGCGGGGATTTGGTGCCGCTGATGGAGCTGATACCGCGGATGTAGAACGAAGGGGTGGCGCCGGGACCCTGGCCGGAGTTGACCACCTGCAGACCGGCGACCCGGCCCTGGAGGTTGGTGAAGAGCGAGTTGCCGGTAGGCATCGTGGCCAGTTTTTCCATTTTCAGGTTGGCGACCGATCCGGTCAGGTCACCCTTCTTGACCTGTCCGTAACCCACGACAAGGACCTCCTCCAGGAGGTTTTCGTCCTGTTTGAGGATGAAATCGATCTGTCGGGAAGAGACAGCCTTGTTTTCCGAGACGTAGCCGAAGCAACTGCAGGTGAGGTTGGCTCCTTTGTTGACTTCGATTGAGAATTTGCCGTCGGCATCGGCGGCCGTACCTTTCGTCGAGCCGGTGATTATGATGGCGGCTCCGGGGATGGCTTCTCCTTGGGTGTCTTTGACCGTGCCGCTCACGGTGAGAACCTGTGCTGAGGCTCCGATGGACATCCATACCAAAAAGAGCGTTAACAAGTAGGTTTTTTTCATGAATGAATCGATAAGTTAGTATAGATGGTTTTACGTGGACAAATGTATGACATATATCCAGCTAAAATTTCAAATATTTAGTCTATTTATGATATTTTTTTGAACGATAAAATGATTTATTATTATAAACTATTTGTATACAGTAATTTGCGATTTGCAAAAATCAAAAATATATATGTATTTTTTTGTTTATTATCTATATTTTTTTGATATTTGCAGTGTGCCAACGAAAAATGAAGAACCATGAACGTGATTCAATGCGAGGTGACGCCTCTGATTCAGGAGGATCTGTTCGTCCTGTTAAATAACTACAAGGCCAAATTCGACTATCCGACCCACTATCACTCGGACTATGAGCTGAACCTGGTGATGAATACCTCCGGGAAACGGATTGTCGGCGATTCGATCGAGGAGTTCGACCAGGAGGATCTGGTCATGATCGGCCCCGGGGTTCCCCATGCCTGGAAGGCTCCCACACACGACGATACGCATGTCATAACCATCCAGTTCCATGAGGAGATGTACAATTCGTTTTTGCTGACGAAGCGGGTTTTCGAACCGATTCGCGAATTGCTGTTCCGCTCCAAGCGCGGCATTGCCTATCCCCGGAAGGTGTCTACGATGATTAAGAAACGGTTGCTGGATCTGAGCCAGAAGCGCGGTTTTACGACGGCCCTGGAGTTTTACAGCATTCTTTACGATCTGGCCACGGCCGACGGTCAGCGGCTGCTGACCAGCTCGACCTACGACAGCTCCTTGCTGGTTCGTCAGAGCAAGAGCCGGCGGATCGAGAAGATCTGCAAGTATATCGACGAAAATTTCGGCAAGGAGATCACGCTCAAGGATATTGCCGAACTGGTCAACATGTCGGAATCCGCGGCCAGCCACTTTTTCAAGAAACGCACCAGCCGCAGTTTCATCACCTGTCTGAACGATGTGCGGATCGGCAGTGCGTGGCGGTTGTTGGCTGGAGCGTCGATGAATATCTCGGCAAT
>CALUKK010000038.1 GCA_944321205.1 uncultured Alistipes sp. | reverse complement strand
GTGCGCCGCAACTGGGGACTCCCGGTGACGTGGTTCCACGGCGTGTGGTGGTGCAAGTACAACGCCCGGGGCCGTTCGCGCCACTTCGAGGATCAGATCCTCTCGTCGGCCGATCCGGCCGTCGAGGCCGGCAAGAGCCTCTACGACTACCTGGCCAGTTGTTCGCCCGAGGAGTATTTCGATCTCTGGGGCTGGGGCTATCAGGGCGACAGCGGCCAGGGCCTGCCGGTTGTCGAGCAGGATGGAAAGGCCGTGCTGGAAGGCTTCTCGACCGGTGTGACCGTACATATCAACAAACTGCCGCCCGATGCCCTTTCGCCCGACGGGTATGAACTTCCCTCGATGGAGGAGTACAACCGCGTCTTCGACGCTACGGACTATATCTGGATGATGTGGAGCGGCTCGCATACGCTCAGGACTCCCTGGGAGGGACATTCGGCCGTCAAACGCTCGCAGCAGCGGCGCAGTGACGTGACGGTGGGTTCGCTGACGCTCAACGAGCTGCTTAGCGTGCGGATGTGGAGCCCCGACTTTCCCGATGACGAGGGAATCACCTGGTACGGCGCCGCCGCCCAGTGGAACGCCGACGGCATCCGTCACTCGAACCACTACAACAACATCCTCTTCGGCGTCTATTCTCCCGAAGGCTCGGGCTGGTTCATCAACGGTGGAATGACCAACCTTTACATGACCAGGAACGGCGCCGGGACGAAGGATACGCGCACGTTGCGCTTCAAGAAATCGCCCGTGGAGTATGTCTACGGCCCCGACGCCGACCGCCCGATGCGTTGAGATCCTCTGCCGGCAGCACGATGCATGTCGATTTTCACCGACCGATGCATTGATCCGCTGTCCCGGACGCATGCCCCGATTCCGAATCACCCCTGCCACGAAACCTGGCAGGGGTGATTCGCATTTGTTGAAATCGATGCTCCATTTCCGCGGGAAATTTGTCAAAAGAGGATAATTTGTCGGTCGCATCTGCGGTTTGTTCATAAACTTTTATATATTTGTGTCCGAAAATGAAAAACAATAATCAAAACACGATAACAAGATGGAAAACAAACTGCAAGAGTTGACCCGCAAGCTCTATGACGAAGGGCTGGAGAAAGGTCGTGCCGATGCCGACCGGCTGATCGCCGACGCCCAGGCCCAGGCTCAGAAGATCCTCTCGGAGGCCGAGGCCCGGGCCGCCGAGATCGTCCGTCAGGCGGAGACCAAAGCCCGGGATGTGGAGAAGAATACCCTTACGGAGATCTCCCTTGCCGGGCGGCAGGCCGTGTCGAAACTCAAATCGGAGATCGCCTCGCTGATCGTGGCCCGGACGACTTCGGAGGGTGTCCGGGCCGCGTCGCTTGACCCCCGGTTCCTCGAGGAGATGCTCGTCGCCGTGGCCCGCAACTGGAACGGTGCCGGGGCGGGCAAGGTCGAATTGCAGGCCTTGCTTCCCGCCGATGCCCGGGAACAACTCGATGCGGCCTTCGCCAAGAGTGCCGGGGCGCTGCTCGATGCCGGCATCGAGGTGTCGTGGTCTGCGGCCGTGAAGTCGGGCTTCAAGGTGGGCCCCAAGCAGGGCGGCTACTACATCTCCTTCACGGATGCCGATCTGGAGGCGCTGCTGGGCGAATACCTCCGGGACAAGGTTTACCAACTTCTGTTCAAGGCTTAGAGGCATGTTTGCAAACCAATATTACACGCTGGTAGCCTCACTCCGGGAGTATGCGCTCGATGCCGATACGAAGGGCTTCGATGCCCGGGAGATCATCGACTCGATTCTCGAGGAGGTCAAGGCGTGCGATGGTCGTTTGGTGCGTCTGCTCTATGGCTACTACGATTGCGAGAATCTCGCGGCCTTGCGGAGCGGACGTCAACTCTTCAATCCCCTGGGGACCCTTTCGCGCGGGGAGCTTGAAGAGGAGCTCAGAAATCCGCACCGTCTTCCGGAATTTTTGGCTCGGGTGGTTCGGGCCTATGCCGATCCCGAGGGGGAGGATGCCGAGACGGTCGACACGTCCCTACGTTTCGAAAAGGAGCTTTTCGAGGCCTATTACAAGGCCTGCGAAGCATCCCGGAGCCGTTTTTTGCGCCAATGGTCGCGCTTCGACCGCACGCTGCGCAACGTTACGGCCGCGGTGGCCGCACGTGCCGCCGGACGGAACGTCGAGGAGACGGTGGTCGGGGAGGATGATCTCGCCGAGCAGCTTCGCCGCAGTTCGGCGGCCGATTTCGGATTGCGGGGTGAACTTCCCTGGCTCGATGCCGTGCTTGCGGCGGTAAACGACGAGGCGAATCTCGTGGAGAAGGAGCGTAAACTGGATCTGATCCGTTGGTCGGAGGCCGCGGAGATGGCCACGTTCAACTACTTCGACATCGACGCCATTCTCTCCTATCTGGTCCGCGTGAACATCGTGGCGCGCTGGACACGGCTCGATGCGGCGCGGGGCCGGGAGATGTTCGCCCGTCTGCTGGCCGAACTGGACGGTAAGAAATTCATGGAAAATAAACAATAAAAGATAGAATGAAAACAACGGGACGTGTAAACGGTATCATCTCCAACATCGTGATCGTCAAGGCCGACGGACCTGTGGGCCAGAACGAGATCTGCCACGTGTGGACGGGTGATACGAAGATGATGGCCGAGGTCATCAAGGTTATGGGCGACTCGGCCTATGTTCAGGTTTTTGACAGTACGCGCGGTCTGAAGATCGGCGACAAGGTGGAGTTCGAGGGTCACATGCTCGAAGTGACGCTGGCCCCGGGCCTTCTGTCGCGCAACTACGACGGTCTGCAGAACGACCTCGAAAAGATGGAGGGGCTGTTCATCGCCCGCGGTTCGATCACCGATCCGGTCGACTTCGAGGCTCTGTGGGAGTTCACGCCGCTGGCCAAGCCCGGTGATACGGTTTCCGCCGCATCGTGGCTGGGTGAGGTCAAGGAGCAGTGGGTCATGCACAAGATCATGGTCCCCTTCACGATGACGGGCCGCTATACGGTCAAGAGCGTGGCGCCGGCCGGCAAGTATAAGGTCCGCGACACGGTGGCCGTGGTGACCGACGCCGAGGGTCGCGACCTCGAGATCACGATGGTGCAGAAGTGGCCCGTCAAGCAGGCCATCCGCTGCTACACGGAGAAACCGCGTCCGTCGCGCGTCATGGAGACCGGCGTGCGGGCCATCGACACCTTCAACCCCATGGCCGAGGGCGGTACGGGCTTCATCCCCGGGCCGTTCGGTGCCGGCAAGACGGTGTTGCAGCACGCCATCTCGAAACAGG
Source organism: uncultured Alistipes sp. (assembly GCA_944321205.1). GTDB lineage: Bacteria > Bacteroidota > Bacteroidia > Bacteroidales > Rikenellaceae > Alistipes. The sequence continues at coordinate 159 of CALUKK010000038.1, read as the reverse complement.
CCGATGCCGACGTGATCATCATGGTGGCCTGCGGCGAGCGTGCCAACGAGGTGGTGGAGATCTTCAAGGAGTTCCCCGAACTGGTCGACCCCCGCACGGGCCACAAGCTGATGGAGCGTACGATCATCATCTGCAATACGTCGAACATGCCCGTTGCGG
>CALUKK010000037.1 GCA_944321205.1 uncultured Alistipes sp. | reverse complement strand
TGTTCCTTTGTCAACATCATAAGTCTACTCCTTTTTTAGTTTTTTGTTGATTCCCTATACAAATCTAAAAAATCTGTAGACTTTTTTATTTACCCTCCACCAGACACACTATTTGGAACAGTATCCTTAAACCGGGCGCGGACCCGGCCCGGAAACCCTTCGACGACACCTCCGCCCCCTGAATAAACAGGAGAGGCTGCCCGTGCTGGGCAGCCTCTCCTTGTATCAGTTTTCTTTCATCCGGGAATTACTCATTCCCCAACGAAGAACCATATTCGGCATACGACGCGGCAGGTACCAACGTTCCCGTATTCAAATCCACGGAGGTGAATACGTCGCCATCTTTTGCATTGTAAATCCGTATGCTCTCCGGAACCTTTCCTTCATCCGAGAAGCCCTTGATCGTTTGGGCCGTTTGCGCATAGTTCTCGGAGAATGTATAAGAAGGCCACATGTCACTATAATCATACATAACAGACATGAATGAGAAATATTCAGCATAGGTATTGTAGATCAGGTTATTGGTAATCGATACCGATTTGAACTTGTCCAAGAGGAAATATGCCTGACCGGGAATAGACGTTCCAGAACCGATTACATTGGCTATCGTATTCTTATTGAAGACAATATCCAGATTCGAAAGATTATTCGCTTCCATATCCGTAGCTGTTTTCTGATAGAACAGGCTGACAGGACTCTTAGTTGTGGTCTCCGGAGAGTAGATCACATTATTCTCAAAAATCAACGATTTGAATTCAGAAAGGCCCGTCGTAATATGGGAAATATTGATCAATGCATAACCCGAAGTTCCCGTATTCACATAACGGAGTTTGCAGTTCCGGAAAATGATATTTTCGATATAACCGTCCGAGCTGTTACTATTATAAGTTCCAAACAGAGCAAGCGCATTACCGAAGGCTATGTCACAATCCTCGAATAAAAGGGTCTTCGCACCGCCTTGACCCACGTTTGTGACTGTCAATAGATTCTTGTATTCCGCAACCTGAGACGTTGCATCAATCTCAAGATTCTTGAATACGAAAATGCCCTCCCGGTTGCGGAGATGGATCAAGGTCCGTAAATTGAGCCGACTCTTTTGAGCGGCATTCCGTCCAACAATCACCGTACTGTTACTCAAATAATTATTAACATTCGTGCTGGCATTATATGTATTAAATGAATTGTTCAACTCTCCGCCATCGAGGAAGAAGATACCGCCGTTGCCCAGGCGCCAGTTCATCCCATCTTCAGTTGCTTCAACCAGTGTTCCATTCGACTGATCGTAACGGACACCGTCGATTTCGACACCATTCGTATAATAGTCGTTCGGATCGGCATCCGGATCCTTCGTCGTGCCCTCGGCTTCAGCCATCGTACTGTTCAGACCGTTCGCATAGGCCACCACATAGATCTTATAGGTCGTCTTGCCGGCCAGGTCCGGAATCGTTACGCTCGTGCCCTCGCCCGGCTGTCCCAGGGTCTCGAAATCTTCCACGGAAGGCGCTCCTTCGGTCGACTCCCGACAGATGTATTTCCAGCTCTCGGCATCCTCGGAAAGCGTCACCGTAAACGTCAGGGACTCGGTGGTCGCATCCGTAAAGGCAACCTGAGCCGTCGGAGCAACAGGAGCCTGACCCGTGCTCTCGACCTGGATCTTCGCGATGCACGAGAACCGACCCGAAGAGGCCAGAATCGAGACATCCTTCGCCGTGCTGGCCGTAGCCCGCGTCCCGACCGATGCGGCCGAAGCACCCGCAGCCCCGGAAACGGCCGGAGAGGTGACACGCAGCGTGGCCGTTTGCAGGCCGTTCTCCCCGTCGGTGGGATCGGACAAGACGGCCGTCCAGCCCTCGGGAGCCGTTACGATCGTGCTCACCACACCCCGCATATGGACCTGGTAGCTCTTCTCCACACCCGCAGGGAAGGTCTGAACACCCTCGATCGAGGCACCTTCGGAATCCACGATCTGGCATAGGAAGTCCTTCACGATCGGAATGCTCAGCGCAGAGTCGCTGCCCTTCATCACAATCTCAAGGTTGTCGCCATTGACCTTCACCGACTCGAAGAACGTATCGCTTTCCAGATTCTCCATAATGGCCTTGACCGGAGTCCCATCCTCATAGGTGACATTCTCCCAGTCGCCCGTGGTCTTCACCTGCCAGTAGCCGGTCGCTTCATCGACCTGGAACTGCGGCGTTACGCCATCCTCGGCGACAGCCTTCACTTCCAACGAGGTCGTCTTGCCGTTGACCGTACAGTGCCATACTCCATCGACAATCGAAACGATCGGCATCTGGGCGCTGATGTCGTTGACAAGCGTCAGTACCTTGCCGTTGGTCATCGTAATGATACACTTGCCATTCTCCTCCTTCACCGAGGAGATCGTACCGTTATTGGCAAGCGTCTGGATGGCCTCAATATTACCGTTCAGGGCTTCAACCTGCGTTTCAAGAGCCTGAACCCGGCTCTTCAGATCATCGATTTCATCCCACAGGTCATCGTTGTTGTTGCACGACTGAAAAACCGCAGCCGCCGCAACGAAGATCATAATCAGATACTTTTTCATAATGTATGGTGTATTATTTCTATCTCAGGGAATTCAACCAGCCCGGTACATACCCCAGGCGTTGCTGTAACTGGGCTTCGTAGAGCGACAGCGGCTCGACAGCCTGACCGTTGCTTTCCAGATAAAGGGTCTGCAGATCGTTGCTCGATTCCGACTCGGCCCAACCTCCGGCCGCTTCGGAATAGACCCCGAAGTCGACCGGTTCGACTCCGTGGAAACCCACGATGATCGGCGGCATGGTCTTCCACCACGGATCGTCCGACAGCCACCACTTGAAAACACGGCCCTTGAAATCATGCTTGACGCTCGTGGCATCGAGGTTCCAGATCGTCAGATCCCCCAGATGGTTCGGGACATTGCTTGCGTCACCCCCGAAGCGCCATTGTACGAAACCACCCTTACAACGGTCCACCAGCGTGGCCCGCGGCTGCCGGGAGTGCGATTCGAACATCGCATCGTTACCCCACGTATTGTTCCACAGAACCGTACCTATCGACTGGTTCGAAACGCCCGAAGCATGGTACTGGCCCATATTGTCCAGACGGACGCCACCCAGCTCCTTGCCTCCGGAGTCCAGACATTCATAGCCGCTCGTTTGGTCGAGGACCTTGCCGATAAAGACCCGGGACGAGGCCTGGGCCCGGACTGCCGAATGGCCCCGGTTGCCCGTAATGCGGATATCGTAGGCCGAGCAGTTCGCCACGGACGAGAAGGTCATCGCCTCACTCACGTCCGTGAAATCGACACGCCGCATCCACGAATTCGTCAGACGCATCATGGAGATCGGCTTGAAGGCTCCGTCATCCTCCCACGAGGCATGATGTCCGAAATCCTCCTTGGCATTGCCCACGAAGGTCAGATCCTCGACACCCACATTTTCGTAGTGCGGGAATTCCCGGATCTGCCAGTCGTATTGAGCCTCCACTTCGTGCATGATCGGTTCGCAGAAGGTAACGGTATTCCCGCTGACCGACTTCACCTGATGGTAATCATAAACACAGATCGTCTTGATGTCGGTCATTGCAGCCTGGTCCACACTCTTGGGTGCCAACTCCTTCGTCACCAGATCCGGATTGTTGCTTTGCAGGTAGAGCATCACCCAGTCGCCAGCCTTGATCTTTGCCGCCGATCCGACCTCCACTGAGAAGGTGCCCTTCGCGGCATCGGCCGTCACCGTGGCCAACGACTCATATTTCTTCTCATCGGTATCGATCCTCGAACTGTTGTTCTTGATGTTGATCATCGTCGGCGAAGACCACATGTTAGCGTTGGCAGGATAGTTCTTCGTCTTCATGATCAGCCGTGTCTTGTCGCGTCCGGCCCCCTTGATGACGAAATTGCCGCCCTGGATGATGATATCCGAACTCTTGTATTCGGCGACCACCTTGCCCGTATCATCCGTGAGCGGCGTGTCGCGTTTCACGTCATCCGACTCATCGTGCAGCACGTAATCCCCCGCGGGAAAGTAGATGATCGCATTGGCCGTCGGATTGGCCGGGTCGCTCGTGGTTTCGCGGTAAAGGTGCAACTCCTTGAGCAGGGCGATGAAGGCCGCACGCGACGAGGTCTGTCCCGTGGGATCAAAGCCTTCACGTTTGCTCACATCGTAGACCTTGTAGCCCAGCCCCCAGACATCCGGAGGGGCCACCTCGCCGTGTTTGTAACCGGCGTACGAGAAATCAAGCAGTACGTTCTCGCCGTTCCGGTTCTCAAAATTTACCCATGCCTTGCAGGCGTTGGCATTCCAGATCGTGTTGAGAAGCTGCATCTTCAACGGCACGATCTTCAGATAGCCCTCCTTCGAGGTGATGACGATCGAGAGCGTAAACTCCGACTCGGCCTGGGCCTGAGCGGGTGCCGTAACCCTCAGAGTCGTCTCCTCGAGCTCGGCGCTCCACCCCTTGAGAGCCTGGATCTTGGCCTCGGCAACATTCGTCTGTATGACCGTGAACTCCTGCACCTGCTTCAGATAGAACACCACAGGGCCGTCGCTCTGATCGGTGACGATCTCCAGATCGAGCGAGAAGACCGGCAGCGTCAACTCCTCCTCCGAGTTCTTCAACTTGACGATCAACTCCTTGTTCTCCTCGTCATAAACGACCGATTCGAAACTCGTGCTGTAACTCACATTGTTGCCCACGGCATTCACCGGACTGCCATTCTGCAACAACTGCCGCCAGGAGGCTCCGTTATCGAGACTTACCTCCCAGTAGCCGTCGCCCGTAACCCGCAACTGCGGCGTGACACCCGTAGCATTCTCCTGGGGCTCGCCGCCGGCGACGGGCCATGCCGAAACCTCCTTATCATCCACGGTCAAAGGCGAAGAGGTCTGTCCGCCATCGAGGCTGATCGTCCAGCAGCCCGTCTTTTTGTCGATTCCCAACATGGGGACTACGGCATCGATCTCCTCGGCCGAAAGCACCGGACAGGAGCTGCCGTCGCTGAACTCGATCACATATCCTTTGTCCGTTTCGTCGGGCGTGACTCCGACAATAACCGTCGATTCGTTCATCAACTGATGAAGCGCCTCGATGCCGGTATTCACCGAACCGACCTTCGACTCCAGCGCCGTTATACGGTCGCGCAACGAGTCGATCTCGTCCTGAATACCGTCGGTATTCTCACACGATTGCAGCATAAAGGCCGAAGCCGCCGCAATCCATAAAAACAATCTATTCATAGACTTCAAAATTGGTTTTCCTCATCATAGGGAATCAACTCCGCCAAGATGCGGTCGCGATACCAGACGTCGTTGTTCTCCCGCAACAATGTTCCCAGTTCCCGGCACAACGCGGCGAAGAGCGCCTCATGCTCCGCGCACGAAAGGTTCTCCAACTGATAGGGATCGTGTACGTCGTCGTAGAGCAGCACGCGTTTGAGCCGGCCTTCCCGGTCGATACAGAGTTCCATCGTGTGGGTCGCGGTCTTCACGCCCCGGGCCTCGGGGAAAAAGCCGCGGACAAGACCCTCCGCATCGCGCTTTCCGTCGAGATTCCGCAGATAGAGCGCAGCGCGCGGTCGCGCGGGCTGCACGGCATCCTGACGCAGAATGGCCGAGAAGTCCCGACCCTCGACACTCTGCGGAATCCGCTCCGCAAGCCCCGCCAGCCCCAACACCGTGGGCATGATGTCCGGCGTCGACAACAACAGATCATCCACCCGATGCGGCACCCGCCCCGGATAACGCACCAGGAAGGGAATATTCAGCGATTCGCGCCAGATCGAGTTCTTCGGATCGGCCGTCGAATGGCTGGTCATCGTCTCGCCGTGGTCCGACGCGAAGATGACGATCGTATTGTCGCGCAGACCCGCATCGTCCAAAGCCTTCAGCAGACGGCCGAATTCCCGGTCGATGCCGCTCACGTTGGCAAAATAGTAACGTGCGGCCGCCGCCTTGGCCATCGTCGTATCGGCATTCCCGCGCACGAGCAGCTCCGTGAGCGACTTGTCCTTGTAGAGTTCATACCCCTCCAGGTCGCAATCGTCGGTCGAGGCATAGGGCGAATGCGGCGGGTTGATACCCACCATCATGAAGAAGGGTTTTCGGGAATCGCGTTGCGCATCCCGGTTCTCGATATACTCGATCGCCTTTGCGATTTCGTGCTGCGGGGACCATTCGTCCACATCGTGGCGCTGCCCCTCCGTGTCCCAATAATGGGGGTGTTTGTGCACGTCGTAGGTTCCGTACGAATACCAGTAATTGAATCCGTGGCGGCGTTCGGGAGGCGTATAGGCATCCCACTCCGGAACGGCATCGCTCACGTAGGTGCCCGGGCGCTGCGGATTGTTTTTCGTCGGATGGTCGACATGCAGCTTGCCGATATAGGCACAGTCGTAACCCGCCGCCGCAAAGACATCGCTAATGCACTCGGCATCCTCGCGCAGCGAGCTCTCGGGACGCTCCGACATGCAGTTCAGCACCACGCCGCTCCGCTCGGGGTACATCCCCGAAAGGAGCATGCCGCGGTGGGGACTGCTCAACGGGCAGTTGCTCACCGCCTCGCTCAGCACCGTGGCCTCACGCGCAAAACGGTCCAGATTGGGGGTTGAAACCGGGTCTGCACGCCACCCCACCAACTCCGCAAATTCGGGATCGGACCAGAACCCCAGCGAGGAGTTACGGTACTGATCCGGGAACACGTAGATCACGTTGGGGTGCTCCGCCACCGACGAACCACAAGCCGTCAGGGCAAGCCCCGCAAACGGAATTATCTCTTTTATCTTCAACATGTTTGCTAATTCAGTCTCTTCAGTTTTACTTCGCGCGTCGCCCCCTCGCGGCACATAAAGGTCAGCAGCGTACTCCCTCCGTCGACCGAAGCCCGGCAAGAGGCCGCATCCCCGTCCAACGCCCAACGTCCGCGAAGCGTCACCTCCAGCCGGGATTCTCCCGAGGGGTTGTCGATCCACTCGCGCGAATAGATGCTCCGCTCGACGCGCTTGCCGTCGGCATCGAACACCTCGTCGCTCGCCCCCTCGTAGAAGCGCAGGTCGGGATCGGAGACGCTGACCGTCAGCGATTCGTCGTCACCGCCGATCATTACCAGCGACGGCATCGAAACCCCTTCCAACCAACCTGCATCAACCGCTCCGCCCCGGAAAAGAGCGTAGCCGATGATTCCCGTCGGACGATCCCGCAGAATGTGGGCCGTCGAATCGCAACGCAACACCTCGTAGGGAAGCTCCCCGACATAGCGCGCCGCCTCGTCGTCCGACGCGTGCACCACCATCAGGTATTCGTATCCGCCGCCGTTGACCGCACCGCTCCCGTGGTCGATCCATGCCGCGGCGAAGTCATTCTCGGTCGGGGCATCGGTCTCCTCGTGCAGCGAGTGCTGGTGGCGTTTGCCGACGCAGACCCGCCCCTGCGGGACGATGTAGAGATTGTGCAGGTTGTCGCGCAGAACGGCCCCCTCGGAAAGCGACCTCTCGTAAGGGAACGAAGTGATCCGTTCGCCGTTGACCTCGATCGCATCGCCCGGGTGTTCCAGGTAGTTCTGGAACAGCGTCGTGTGAACACCGCCATCGGCCCGGTTCTCGACGTCCGACCCCAGGCAGACCACCCGGTTGTCGAACAGGAAAAACGACTTGAGGGCCCGCAACGTACCGTTGTACTTGTCGTGGTCATGGAGCTTCATGGCAAAGAGGCCGTTGCGCCCCTCGTGGCTCACGCCGCCGACGAACGCCTCGTCCGAAAGCAGCATCTCCTCATACCCCGAAAAGGTATCGACGTTGCGCACGTCGGCCTTCATCTGCTCCATCGGGATCTCGAGGGCCGTCGTGCCGGGGATATGGCACCAGTCCCACCCCTCCTGGCGGAATCCGCTGCCGAAAGCACTCACCGGATCACCGTCACCCAACAGTTGCAGGCTGCCGTTGGTCAAATAACGTCCGTAATGGTTACACCCCTGGTAGATCTCCGCGGCCCACAGGTAACGGCTGTGTCCCGCCACCGTAACGAGCCAGTCTCCGCGGCGGTGCGACAGCGAAGCATTGTAGCCGTAGACGCGCGTTCCCCCGGGAGAGGGCTCCGCCGTGATGCCCGCCTCCGTAAAGAGGCGCGTATAGCGGTCCTCACCCGGACTCAGACGCAGATAGGCGGCTGCCAGCTCCCGGTCGATCGCCTCACCTCCATCCGGTGACCCGGCCACGGCCAACCGGGCGTAGTGCCACGGAATCAAGGCGCCACGGCCGTCGGGATGACGCCCCGACAACGCCAGCGGGAACGACCGCAGATTGCAGTAGAAGCGCATCTCGAGCAACGCTCGTTTCAGAATGTCGTGGCTCTCCTCGCTCACGGCAAAGCCCGTTTTCGACAACAGCCACACGGCATTCACCGCCCCGCCGCTGAAGCCGTCGACGGCATAGGCCGGATAGTGGTGGCGATGGTGGAAGACCGTGCCGTCGCTCTTGAAGCAGGGGCCCGTTCCCTCGGTGATCTTGTAGCCGTTGTCGACCCAGCGCGAGAAGGCCTTCAGATAGGCCGCCTTCAGCGGGGTGTCGGGCAGCAGCACGATGCTCGCCAGACGGCCGATCAGCGAGGTGTTGAAGGCGTCGATGTCCATGCCCGGCTCCTCGGGCGGGAGTTTTACCTCCCCGACTCCCGAGAACCACTCCATGGCCTGCTGCACGTCGTGCTCCAGACCGGCCCTGCGCAACACGTCGCGCATGATGACCGGCGCCGTATAGAAGTTCCGCATGCTGTAACCCAAGTGGTGGAGCGTACCCAGGGCACTCCCCGCCGCAAAGCCCTGGTCCAGCAGGTGACGCGTCAGCAGCACATACATGCGTTCCAACTCGGCCCGTTCAGCCGGATCCGCGGCCGCCTCATGGGCCACGGCGATCTGGAACAGAAAGTCGTTGCAGCCGCGCAGCAGCTGGTCGTTCGCGGCGTAGAGTTTCGCCACGTCGGGATGCCCCAGATTGATATAGGTCTCGGCATAGCGCACGAACCAGATCGGTTTGCCGTGCAACGTCCCGTCGGCATTCTCCGTGATGCCGTACGCATCGAAACGTTCACGCAACGTCTTCAACGGAAGAGGTCTCTTTCCGTCGAGAAGCAGCTCGCGAAGGCGACTCTCGATGGTAGACATATCGCGTTTTGCCGTTTCGGAGATCGTCGCCGGGGCCTCCGGCATCGGATGACGCCACGACTCGAGCAGCACAAGCCAATGGCTGGTGGTTCCGGCATTGATGAACGGGGCCTGAAAATCGGCCGTATGGTGCCGCACATCCTGGAACGAGGCAAGAATCCAATGGTCGAAATAGAGCTCTCCCCGGCGTACCCCCTCGACCGTTACGACCAGTTCGTCCATCCCCTCCTCGGGTTGTCCCTGCATGTCGCGGTCGAAGGCTACCCAGGCTCCGCGCCACCCCGTAAACGACAAACCGTAATCGAACCAGGCACACGTACGTCCCTGCTTGCGGAATTCGAACCGCAACGTTCCGTCCAGAGCCTTCGGGGCGTAAACCCAGAAGACGAAGGTCGAAACCGACGTCTCCCGCGGATTGGGGTTCTTCGAAAGGTAATCGATCGGAGCTTCGATGCGCAACTGCGCACCCGGACGCGACCACCGCCACCGTACCGAACGGGTACCGTGTTTATAATGGTCGCCGGAGCTTTGCAACGACGAACCGCGCGAGGACTCGAAGGGCGCCACAGACTCCTCGAACGAGAGAATCCGCTCATCGGCAACCTCTCCGACCGTCTGAGCCGAGACGCTCAGCACCCACACCGCAGCCGCGGCAAACAATATCGCTCTACGCATCTTGCGAACGATTTAAAACAGAGGCTCTCCGGCCTCGACATGCCCCTTGCGGATCAGCGCCTCGAGGAAGTAGTAGTCGGCATAGTTCAGCGGCACGTCGATGTTGCTGCCATGCGGAATGCTGCCCACCGAGTGCATCAGCAGGAAACCGCCGTTCTCTCCCACCGGAGCCCGGTAGGCCGGCGACGAAAGCGATTCGATCATCCGGTCGGCCTTCTCCTTGTAAAGGGCGTTATTCGTATAGGTATACATTTCGTAGAAGGCCGAAGCCAGGATGGCGGCCGTCGAGGCGTCGCGCGGCTCGTTGGGGATGTTCGGTGCATCGTAGTCCCAGTAGGGCACCAGATCCTCGGGCATGTTCTTGTCGTTGAGCACGAACGAGGCCACCTTCTCCGCATGGTCCAGATAGCGCCTGTCGCCCGTATAGCGGTAGCAGGTCGTATAGCCGTAGACAGCCCACGCCTGGCCCCGGGCCCAGGCCGACGAATCGGCATAACCCTGGGCCGTGCAACGACCCCGGACGTGACCGTCCGTCAGGTCGTAATCCACGACATGATAGCAGCTGTAATCGTCGCGGAAATGCTCCTTCATCGTACGGTCGGCATGGCTGACCGCTATTTTATAAAAGGTGCTGTCACCCGAGAACTCCGTAGCCTTGAACATCAGCTCGAGGTTCATCATGTTGTCGATGATCACCGGACACTGCCAGCCCCGTTCGCCCTGCCAGCCACGGTCGGCGTCCCACGACTGGATAACGCCCGGCACCTCGCGGAAACGCGTGGCAAGCGATTTGGCCGTCTGCACGATCACCTCCCTGTAACCCGGGATATTCTTCAACCGCAAGCCATTGCCATAACTGTCGTAGATCATGAAGCCCACGTCATGGTGCCATTGCAGGTATTGGATCGAATCGAGGATTTCGGTATGTTTCCGGGCCCGTTCGGCCCAGGCCTCGTCGCCCGTCAGTTCGTACATGTACCAGAGCGAGCCGGCAAAGAACCCGCTCACCCAGTCATCGGTCGGCACGTAATCGATCCGACCGTTCTTGTAGGTCGAGGGGATACGGATCACACCGCCCGCTTCGCTTGAATCGGCCAGCATGCCCAGTTGTTGTTTGGCAACAGCGACATTTTCGTCGATGAGCGAGGTCGTCTTCGGGGCCTGCGTGCAGGCGATGGCTCCTCCGGCAAAAAGCACGGCTACCGCACATTTTGAGATTACAGTCATAAATTCGAATTTGGTGATTATAAATACATATATGTATGGAAGTCAGAGTTTCAGTCGCCTCCCGTTATTTATTTTTTCACTAACACAACCGCACTTTCCGCACAAAGATAAAATAATTTCCAGACTTCCCCTATTTTTTAACATTTTTTTCCAAATCAACATAATTTTTTATCATTTTCTCCGCTACAAATTTGGGTAGTCCGAATTCTTTCGTTACTTTTGAACAAATTGAATCGTATGAAAAAAATCTTATTATACGGTGTATCAGCCGTTTGGGGACTCTTTGCGGCTCTCGGCAGCCTGCCCGCACATGCCGCGATCGACGCGAAAATCAACTTCGAAACAGGAATTCCCAAGGCTTTTGTCGCCGGAGAAAACAGCCGGCTCGAACCCAGCACCAAACACTTCAAGGACGGACAGCAATCCCTGCTGTGGAGCTGGTCCGCACCCTCAACCCTTCAATACAACGACTTCGGACAGCTCATCCGTTCGTTCCGCGTCAAACGGGCCGGAATCATGCTCTGGATCTACAACCCGAAGACCGTCGATGCGGACCTGCGGTTCAACTTCGAAACCCCCACGGGCGAAACACCCTATTACTTTGATTTCCATCTCGATTTCACCGGATGGCGTGCCTGCTGGATCAAGTACGAGGACATGCCCGGAGATCACGCCTCGCAGCAAATCTCCCGGCTGGTGATCTCCACACCCGAAGGCGTTCCGAGCGGAGAGCTCTATTTCGACCGTCTGACCTTCGCCGAAACTCGGCTCCACGACCAGATCACCCCCGACCAGCAGATTCCCAACAACAACTGCAACCTCTCCCGGACGTTGTGGCATTGGGCCCGTCTCTGGGAGTGGGAACAGTACGAGTACGACGAACCGCTGCGTGAAATCACCCCCGACGAGAAAAAGGAGCTCGAACTGGTCAAGTCGCGCATCAATTCGATCGTCGAGGCCAACATGTCGAGCGTAAACTATATCAACGGTACGATCATCCCCCGGGCCCTGAAGACCTTCCAGGCCGCCAACATCCATCGGACGGAGGACGGCGGCATCATCGGTGCCCCGCTGCTCTCGAACGACGAATGCAACCGCACGAAGGGAGAGCTGCGCCTCGACGATATCGAGAACATGCTCAACGCCTTTGCCCTGAGCAGCTATGTCAACAACGATCCGAAATACGAGGATGACTTCTTCCTGGTCATGGGCCACGCCATTGATCAGGGCTTCGCCTTCGGCCACGGAAACGGCACCAACCACCACTACGGCTACAACGTGCGCAAGATCTACGATGCCATGTGGCTCATGCGCGACAAGATTGCACAACGCGGCAAGACCGACGAATATGTCCGCGTGCTGGCCTACTGGAGCAGCCTCTCGGAGACCCGCAAACCCTATGTCTACGGCCGCGACGAGCTGCTCGACTCGTGGCATACGCTGCTCATGCCCAAACTCATCAGCGCGCTGATGCTTCCCACCGAAGCCGAGCAGTTCCGAGCCATGAAGGGACTCTCGCGCTGGATGTCCGGCAGTCTGGACTTCACCCCCGGAACCATCGGCGGCATCAAGGTCGACGGCACGACCTTCCATCACGGAGGTCTCTACCCGGCCTATTCGACCGGTGCCTTCGCCTCGATCGGATACTTCTGCAAGGCCATCCGCGGCACGGAGTTCAACCTCACGGAACGGGCCCGCAAATGCTTCAAGCTGGCCCTGCTGACCATGGCCAACTACACCAACCTGCGAGACTGGGGCATCGGCATCGCCGGACGTCACCCCCTGAACAAGAACAACCGCATTCCCGATGCCGACGTCAACGCCTTCGGACATCTGGCCGCCCTGGGCGATCTGACCGGCAGCGGCAAGTCCGTCGATCCGGAGCTGGCCGGGGCTTACCTCCGGCTGAAAGGAACGGACAAGGAGCTCAACAGCCTCTTCAAAAAGGAGGGAATCGGCGCTGGTCCAACCCCCTCGGGCTTCTTCGTCTACAACTACGGAGCCCTGGGCATCCATCGCCGCGGCAACTGGATGGTGACGCTCAAGGCCTTCAACTCCGACGTCTGGGGATCGGAGATCTACACCCGCGACAACCGGTACGGACGTTACCAGAGCTACGGAACGGCGCCGATCATCGGCTCGGGAAATCCCGTGACGGCCGCCGAAAGCGGATTTGTCCAGGAGGGCTGGGACTGGAACCGGATTCCGGGCGCCACGACCATCCATCTGCCCTGGGACGAGCTGAACAGCCCGCTCCCCGGCACCCTCATGGAGCGTAACCCGGAACGTTTCTCGGGCGCCTCGTCACTCGAAGGGCAGAACGGCATCCTGGCCCTGCACTTCATCGAGGGCAACCGCAAGAACTTTACACCCGGTGCCACGGCCTACAAGACGGTCTTCTGCTTCGACAACCGCCTGGTCTTCCTCGGCAGCGGAATCGACAACAACAACACGACCTACCCCACCGAAACTACCCTTTTCCAGTTGCGCCTGGATGATCGCGGCGAAGCCCTGGAGGTCGACGGCGAGATCTACGACGCCTTCCCGCTTCATTTGTCGAAGAGCGGCGAACGCGTGGCGCTCTCCGATACGAAAGGCAACTTCTACGTGGTGAAGAACGTCGGCGTCCTGAACATCGCCAAGCAGGAGCAATCCTCGCCCAACGACAAGACCCATGCCATGAAGAGCGGAGATTTCGCCATTGCCGGCATCGACCACGGCCGGGCTCCGAAACAGGCCGAATACGAATATGTCGTCTACATCCAGCCCTCGAACAAGGAGATCAACCGTCTGCTCAAGAAAGACGAATACGAGGTGTTGCGCAAGGACAATACGGCTCATGTGGTGAAGGATCTCCCGACCGGAATCACGGGATACGTCTGCTTCGGGGAGTACGAAGGGGACGGCATGGTCCGTCGGGTGACGGGCGAGACCATCGTCATGGAGCGCACAACGCCCGAAGGTGAGGTCGTCATGAGCGTCTGCACCCCCGACCTCGGGCTCACCGAAAAGAGCTACACCACCGCCCAGGAGAGCCAGCCCCTCGAAAAAGAGGTTCAGCTCGCCGGAACCTGGGAACTCGCCGCCGAAGTATCCGGAGTGGAGCTCACGCCCCAAGCCGACGCTACGCGGCTCAAGGTTACGTGCCGTCACGGACAACCCGTGGAGTTCCGGCTCAAGCGGAAATAAACCTGTATTACCCCACAACCTACTATATCATTTATGAAAAAAGCACTGAAACGAATGGCCGCAACCGCGCTGTTGACCCTGTCGGTACTGGTGAGCGGAGAGGCTTTCGCACAGAACACCGTGGTCGGACGCGTGGTGGACGCCAACAACGTTCCGCTTATCGGTGTCAACGTCGTGGTCAAGGGTACGACGACGGGAACCACGACCGGTGTCGATGGAAACTACTCGATCAAGGTGGCCGAAAACCAGACGCTGGTCTTCTCCTACCTCGGGTACACGACCGTCGAGGAGGTCGTCGGCAAACGTACGGCCATCAATGTCAAGATGAACGAAGAGGCCACCCAGCTCGGCGCCGTGGAGATCGTCAACATCGGTTACGGAACCACGACACGCCGCGACCTGACGGGTTCGGTAGCCAAGGCCGATCTGGGAACCATGATGAAGTCCAATGTCACGAACTTCGACCAGGCGCTGGGCGGACGTATCGCCGGGGTGGTCGTCACCACGAGTGACGGTTCGCTGGGTGCCGAGGCCAACATCACCATCCGCGGAAACAACTCCCTGACACAGAGCAACGCCCCGCTCTATATCATCGACGGATTCCCCTCCGAAGGGTCATTCGCCACATCGATCAACCCCGCCGACATCGAATCGATCGACGTGCTGAAGGATGCCTCGGCGACGGCCATCTACGGTGCCCGCGGCGCCAACGGCGTCATCGTCATCAACACCAAACGCGGTACCGAAGGAAAGCCCACCGTCAACTTCAGCGCTTCGTTCTCGCTGAGCCACATCGCCAACAAGGTCGATCTGATGGACTCCTACGAATTTGTCCGGCTGCAGGACGAACTGGTCAGCGACACCTCGATGGAGAGCAGTTATTACAGTTACAGCGACGAATACGGGCGCAACCTCACGCTCGACGACTACCGCAACATTCCCGGCATCGACTGGCAGGATGAACTCTACCGCACGGCCTTCCAGCAGAACTACAACGTCTCGCTTTCGGGCGGAAACAAGGAGGGGTTGCGTTACAACGTCGGATTCTCGGCGCTCGATCAGGACGGTATCATCATCCGCTCGAACTTCCAGCGTTACCAGGGCAAGGCGAACTTCACGCTTCCGATCTCGAAGAAGCTGACGCTCAATGCCAACGTCAACTACTCCCGCACGGCAACCAACGGCGTGAACCCCACGACGGCCGAGACGACCTCCTCGTCATCGGGCTGGCTGATGTATTCGGTCTGGGGCTACCGGCCCGTCACGGCCCCCGGCCAGGACATCCTCGATACGATTCTCGACGAATCGATCGACGGATCGAACGACTATCGCTTCAATCCGGTGAAGACCGCCAAGAACGAATACCGCAAGACGCTGGTCGACTATCTCAACTCGAACATCGCCCTGACGTGGAAGATCACCCCCGAACTGACCTTCAAGACCACGGGAGGCTACGTGCTCAACAAACGCCGCCGCGAAGAGTTCAACAGTTCGGAAACCTATACCGGATACCCGGGTTCGCCGAGCGGAAAGGGCGTAAACGGGGCCATCTACTGGACCGACCAGACCAGCTGGACCAACGAAAATACGCTCAACTACAAACACCGCTTCGGCCGCAGCCACAATGTCGATCTCATGGCGGGCCTCTCGCTGCAAGGACAGAACAACACCTATGAAGGCGTGTCGTCCACGCAGATCACCTCCGAAGAGCTGGGCATCGCCGGAATCTACACGGGAAACTACCAGAGCGTCCCGAGCAACTATTACGACTGGCGGATGATGTCGATGTTCCTGCGTGCGAACTACAACTTCCGGTACAAATACTATCTGACCTTCTCGTTCCGGGCCGACGGTTCGTCGAAGTTCCCCTCCGACAACCGCTGGGGATATTTCCCGTCGGTAGGAGCTTCGTGGAACTTCAACCGCGAGAACCTCTTCAAGAACTCCGAATGGCTCAACAACGGAAAACTCCGCTTCTCGTGGGGTCTGACCGGCAATAACCGCACACAGACACCCTACGACTTCTATTCGCAGATCACCGTGACTCCGGGATCAGGCAATTCGTTCGATTACGTCTTCAACGGGGAACGGGTTCCGGGTTACTACTTCTCGAACATGGCCAACGACCGCCTCAAATGGGAGACCACCGAGCAATGGAACGTCGGAATCGACCTGGGCTTCTTCGACGACCGGCTCAAGGTGACGGCCGACTGGTACGACAAGGTGACACGCGACCTGCTGCTTTACGCCCTGCTGCCCGCATCGAGCGGTTATGAACAGGGCATGCTCAACATCGGCAAGATCCGAAACCGCGGATTCGAATTCACCCTCGAAACGGTGAACATCAAGACCCGGCAGTTCCAGTGGTCCACGTCGTTCAACATCGCCTTCAACCGGAACCGCGTCCTGGCGCTGGTCGACAATCAGAACACCCTCCAGAGCTCCGTATCGTGGGAGACGCACTTCAACTCGCAGTTCCCCTATATCTCGCAGGTCGGCAAGCCCACCGGCATGATGTACGGATTCATCTACGAGGGAACCTACAAGCCGGAGGATTTCGACGAAAAGGGAAATCTGCGTGACGGTATTCCCGCCTACAAGGGCAACACCATGAAACCCGGCGACATGAAGTACCGCGACATGAACGGCGACGGCAAGATCGACGACTACGACCGCACGATCATCGGCTGCGGACAACCCCTGCACACGGGAGGCTTCAGCAACAACTTCACCTGGAAGAACTTCGATCTGAACATCTTCTTCTCGTGGAGCTACGGCAACGATATTCTCAACGCCAACCGTCTGATCTTCGAGTCGGGATGGAAGGCCCAGACCAACCAGTTCGCCTCCTATGCCGGACGCTGGACCCCCGACAATCCGACCTCCGACATTCCGCGGGCAAGCGCCACGGGCAGCGAGGAATACT
>CALUKK010000036.1 GCA_944321205.1 uncultured Alistipes sp. | reverse complement strand
CGTCGGACACAAGCACAACCTCATGGTCGAATTGGGCGATCCGCAGAAGCTCAAGACGATTCTCGATGCCACGTACAATTCGGTTCCGGGTGTGATGAAGGAGTCGAAGCGTGAGAACATCTCGGCCAATGCCAATGTCTCCTACCGCACCAAAAAACTCATCTTCCGCAACATCATGTCCGTGATCTCGAACAAGAGCGTGGATTCGCCCTACGGCTCGTTCGGGGATTACAGCAAGATGAACCCCTTCTGGCAGGCCACCGATGCCGACGGAAACGTCTATCGGTATGCCGAGGGCAGTGACGGCTATCAGTCCCAGGGAGGGGGTTCTCCCACGCTCTCGAAGGTTGCCAACCCGCTCTACGATGCCACGATCGGCACGTCGCTGACGTCGTCGTATCTGAAATTCACGAATAATTTCTACGTGGAGTGGCAGATCCTCGAATCGCTCAAGGCCGTGGGTCGTTTCGGAATCTCGCAGCAGCGCGACAACAGCGACGACTTCTATCCGGCCACGCACTCCAAGTTTGTGAATTACAGCGAAAACGATTATCTGCTCCGCGGAGAGTACACGCTCGAAACGGGAAAGAGCAGCACCGTATCGGGCGACCTGAACCTCAATTTCAACAAGGCGATCGGCAAGCATTATCTGTTTGCCAATGCCGGCATGTCGATCTCCGAGACCAAATCCTCGGCCTATCAGTTCAAGGCCCAGGGCTTCCCCAACAGCCAGAACGCCGACATCACCTTTGCGCGTCAGTATGCCGAAGGAACGATCCCCTCGGGATATTCGACCTTGAATCGACAGATCAGCTTCCTGCTGGCCGCCTCGTACAGCTATGACAACCGCTACCTGCTCGACGCCACGATCAACGACAGTGCCTCGTCGCTCTTCGGCGCCGACAACCGTTGGGCCTTCAGCTGGTCGCTCGGTGTGGGCTGGAACATCCACAACGAGGCCTTCATGCAGGGTCAGGATCTGATCGAGGAGCTCAAGCTCCGCGCCTCGGCGGGTGTCACCGGAAACCAGAACTTTTCGACCAACAGCGCCGTTGCCACCTACCAATACTATACGGGCGTGAATTACCAGGGTCAGACCGGCGCCTATCTGCAACGCATGCCCAATCCGCTGTTGCGCTGGGAGCAGAAGACCGAGTACAACGTCGGACTGGATCTGCGCATGAAGCGCTTCTCGCTCACGGCCGATGTCTACAGCGCCGATACGAAGAACATGCTTACCGACGTGACGATTCCCACCTCGACGGGTTTCGGCTCCGTGAAGGACAACCTCGGTCTGGTCCGCAACTACGGTTTCGAATTGCAGGGTAACGTCACGGCCTGGCAGAACCGCAACGGGTTCGTCAACATCTACGGATCGATCGCCTACAACAAGAACCGCATCATCCGGCTTTCGGAGAGCATGCAATCCTATAACGATGCCATCAAGAAGGCGGCGGCCGATGCGGGCAACTCCACTCCGGTCCTCATGTATCAGGACGGACAGTCGATGAATACGATCTGGGCCGTACCTTCGGCCGGAATCGATCCGATGACCGGTGAGGAGGTCTACATCAAGCAGGACGGGACGTTGACCTACACCTACAATGCCGACGACATGGTAGCGTGCGGTGTTTCGGACCCGCTCTACCGCGGCACGTTCGGCTTCACGGCCGAGTACAAGGGGCTCGGAGTTTCGACGACGTTCAGCTATCTGGGCGGCGGACAGCTCTACAACAGCACGTTGGTCGACCGTATCGAGAATGTCGACATTGCCTACAATGTCGACCGTCGGGTTCTGTCGGGTCGTTGGACGACGCCGGGACAGGTCACCCAGTTCAAGAAGTATGACAGTACGACCTCGACGCGTCCCACGTCCCGTTTCGTGCAGGACCAGAACGAACTCAACTTCGCCTCCGCCTCCCTCTACTATGAATTCCCGAAGCGGATCGCCTCGGCCATGCGCATGCAGCGTCTGCGTGTTACGTTCTACATGAACGACATCTTCACCGTCTCGTCGATCAAGATCGAGCGCGGTCTGACGTACCCCTTTGCCCGCTACATGTCCCTGGCCATCAATGCAACTTTCTAACGGACTCACCATCATGAAAAAACAGATCATATCCATCACCCTTTTTCTGGCAGGGAGCGTCGGCATGCTGACCTCCTGCGAAAACTGGCTTGACGCGACGTCGGGATCGGAGATTCGTGCCGAGGATCACTTCACGACGGTCGAAGGTTTCCGGCAGGCCCTTATCGGATGTTACATCGGCATGACCGACGCCACGCTGTACGGACAGGACATGTCGTGGCTGATTCCCGAGGTGCTCGGACGTCAGTTTGAACCCTATACCCTGTACAGCTCCGTCACGCGGGAATACTACCTGCAGAATTACAGTTACGGCGTCACCTCGGCCAAGGAGTTCATCGACGGTTCGTGGGCCAAGGCCTACAACGTGATAGTCAATGCCAACGAAGCGCTCGCATACATCGACACGAACCGCGAGGTGCTCAACGATACCGATTATAGTGTCATCAAGGGAGAATTGCTGGCCATCCGGGCCTATCTTCACTTCGATCTGGCCCGCCTGTTCGGATACGGCAACTGGGCTGCGCGCAAGGCCGAGATCGACAGCCGGAATGCCGTGCCTTACGTAACGACGGTCTCGAAGAATCTGACTCCGCAGGTCAGCATGTCGGAGTTCTTCACCCTGTTGACCGACGATCTGTCGCAGGCCGAGCAGCTGCTCAAGGCCGAAGATCCCATTGCGGGAGCGCACGAGTGGAGCTACTACGAGGATATGAACGAGGACGGATTCTACGACTGGCGCAATCTCCATCTGAACTATTACGCCGTACGTGCGCTTCAGGCCCGCGTCTACCTGTGGGAGGGCAGTGCCGCCAGCAAGGAACTGGCCTGCAAGGCTGCCGAAGAGGTGATCTCGGGATTCCTGGCCATGGACGGCAATCTGGGTAGTCTCAACCACTTCGCGTGGATGACATCGAGCGACGTGCCGTCGTATCCGGCCCTTGCCCTGGAGCAGATCTTCGCGCTCAACGTGGCGACGCTGCGGGAACTGACCACGGAGTACTACGTCGAAAACTACGTGGATTCCGATTATGCGGCTCTCTACCTCGTTCCGGAGGATGTGCAGACGATCTATGAGGGTATTACCTCGGACTGGCGTTCGCAACTCAATCTGCTGGTGCAGACCATCAACGCCACCTCCAAGTCCGGCTACACCTCGAGGAAGTACAACCAGACCTCGGCTTTCTCCTATTACGGCAACCGGGTTCCGTTGATCCGCCTTCCGGAGATGTATTACATCGCCGCCGAATGTTATGCCACGGGGGCTACGCCCAACCTGGATTTGGCCATGGAGCGGCTGAATACCGTACGTGAGAAGAGGGGCATCTATACGCCGCTTGAGAACCTCGATGCCGAAGGGGTCATGGAGGAGATCGCCAAGGAGTACCGCAAGGAGTTCCTGGCCGAGGGTGTGATGTTCTACTTCTACAAGCGCCTCGGATATACGACCATTCCTCATCTGACCGAGACGATGGACGATGCGAAATATGTCGTACCCTATCCCGATTTCGAAGTCCAGATGGGCCGTGTACAATAACGATAACGATCAAACGATATGAAAACAAATAGATTCAAACTGCTTTTGCTCGGGATCCTGGCCGCCGGGGCCACCGCCTGTGGCGATTCGGAGATCATGACCTACAATGAGGAGCTGGATGCCGTGCGTTTTACCGGTGCGGGGAATGCCTCCTACGAACCGACCTCCACGGCTTTCAGTTCGCCCGACAAGTGCTCCTATTTCAGTTACTCCTTTCTGGAGAATCTCACCGCCGAGAGTGTTGAATATGAGATTCCGCTCTTTCTGATCGGCAAGCCCTCCGAGGTGGAGCGCACGGTCAACTACACGATCGATACCGAGAAGACGACGGCCCCCGAGGGCTCTTACGAGATCCTTTCGGCCACCATTCCGGCCGGAGCAACGACCGGTGCCGTCAAATTCCGTCTTTACAATGCCGAGGAGCTTGGGTCGACGACCTATACGGTGCGGCTGCATCTCGAGGCCTCCGACCAACTCCTGCTCGGTCCCGAACAGTACCTCACCAGCGAACTGTCGTGGAACAGCACGATCCCTGCACCGACGAGTTCCAATATCATCCGAACGTACAACATGCTGATTGCCGGACAGTCCAGTTATATCTCTACCTCGCCCGCATGCATCAGTGCCAACGGCCTGAAGGCGATCTATGCTGCCACGGGTTGGGACGACTGGGACGATCCGACGAAACATGCGGTGCATAACGGCGCAACATACGGTTACTACAAATATCTGCCGCGGTATAATGTACTTATACCGGGAGAACTCTATAAGGCCTATGCCCTGCTCGTTGCGGATTATCTCA
Source organism: uncultured Alistipes sp. (assembly GCA_944321205.1). GTDB lineage: Bacteria > Bacteroidota > Bacteroidia > Bacteroidales > Rikenellaceae > Alistipes. The sequence continues at coordinate 26,098 of CALUKK010000036.1, read as the reverse complement.
AAGAGTATGAGAAGGAGAATGGCGAACCCCTGCTGCATGACAGCGGCTCGCTCATCGGAGAGCCCGTCACGGCCCGAACCTATTAATTCGACAGACCATGAAAAAGATACTTTGCTATATCGTCCTTGCATCCGCGGGAGCGGGACTTGCCGGATGCTACGAAGACAAATCCACTTATGCCACCGATCAGATTCCCGACATCGTATTGACGGACGTCACGACGACAACCCTTTATATGGGTTACCTCGAGCAGATCGATTTCGCTCCCGAACTGACACAGGACGGCAAGGTCCTCGATGACAGTTATCACTACACCTGGGAGTTGAACGACGTTCCGGACGGCAATGAATTCGAGATCATTGGTACGGAGCGGGAACTTCACGTCTCCGTTCCCAACGGAATCTCGACGAAACCCTATCTGCTCAAACTGACGGTCGAAGATCCGCAGAACGGTCTGGAGTACCTCTTCTGGTGGGATCTTTACATCCAGAGCGCATTCCTCGACGGACTGCTTGTGAGTGATACCAAGGACGGCACGACCTCGGATCTGACGCTGGTTCTGAATGAGAAGTTGACGACGAACTATGCCGGCAAGGAGGAGAAGATCTTCCGGAATATCCTTGCCGAGTCCAATGGATCGCCTTATCCGGGGTTGCTCTCCTCATTGACACCCATGCTGAAAGGTTATATCTCCAGCCCGACGCACTATATCTGGGCGATAGATCAGGAGGGAGCTCCCGTGCGCTTCAACTGCGTGGACTACTCCTATGCCACGGGCAGCGACGTGCTGCTCTATCAGTACGAGGGACAGCGCTTCTGCAAGTTCCTCGGAGCAAGTAACAACAGTGCCTGCCAGATGATTTTCGTAGCCATGACCACGGCCGGGAATTATGGTTTTAACACGATCAACTCTGACTCCTTCGCCCTGCCGAATGCCTCGATGACCGGTGCGATGAAGAACGGAATCTGTGCCTCGCGCTCCTATTCGAGCAACACCGAGTGTGTGGCTGTCTGGATTGATGAGGAGACCAACCATCTGATTGCCGGCGACATGAATGCTAGCAGCGGATCGCTGATCTATAACACCATCTCCGGCTCGGGGGCCTATGATGCCGACAACCTCGGGGATCAGGAGGTCATTGCCGGCGGCATGACCTATACGGAGTCGATCCCGGCACTGCTGCTCAAGGACAACGCCTCCGGGGAGTATGCCATCTATACGGTCACCCCGCACCAGGCGGAAGTGGGACACTATACCGATCCCGACAACTGGGAAGGATGGGTTGTCGATACGCCGGAGGTTCCCTACGGACCCCGGGCCAAGATCGACATCCCGGCCGAAGGCAAGGCGCTGCTCGACCAGGCTACAGGCGTGACTTTCTGCACGATGCAGGCGATTCTCTATGTCGCCACCGAAAGCGGAATCTACGCCATCGACTTCACGTCGGGGACGGCCGTGGTGAGCGAGGCGAAGTTCACGCCCGACGACGGCGAGCGGATCACCTCCGTGGAACTCTACCAGCAGGGGCAGTATAAGTATTGCTCGGCGATGTGCAGCAAGGATGGCAGCACCGACCGGCAGTTGCTCGACTGGACGAACTCGGCCGTGATCGTCACCACGCAGAAGAGCGATACGGAAGGTTTCGTCTATGTCGTCCCGATGGTCCAGATCGGAACCGGCAACCTCGACAAGGGGCAGGCTCTGAAGTATGACGGCTTCGGAAAGATCCTTGACGTCACAACCTCGGGCTATTGATCCGGATGCACCAACCAAACTGAAACCTCGATTTGTCGGAGTGGTACCCCTTGCGGGGCGCCACTCCGGCAAATCATGTAAAATACCAGTACAAACACATGAAGACACCAATTGTCGAAGTCGAGCACCTTTCGCATCGTTACAGCGTTGACTGGGCCATTCAGGACATCAACTTCTCGATCGAAAAAAACGGGATCCTCGGACTGCTCGGATCCAATGGCGCGGGAAAATCCACGACCATGAACATCATCTGCGGCGTGCTGAACCAGACTCAGGGCAACGTGCGGATCAACGGCATCGATCTGCGCAAGGATCCCGTGGAGGCCAAGAAGCACATCGGCTTTCTGCCTCAGAAACCGCCTCTTTATCCCGATCTGACCGTGGATGAGTATCTCGTGTATTGCGCGACGCTGCGCCGTATGGAGACCCCGAAAATCCGCAAGGCCGTCGATCTGGCCAAGGAGCGGTGCGGCATCGCCCATTTCAGCCGGCGCCTGATCAAGAACCTTTCGGGCGGCTATCAGCAACGGGTGGGCATCGCTCAGGCCATTGTCCACAATCCGCAGTTCGTCGTGCTCGATGAACCGACAAACGGTCTGGATCCCAATCAGATTCTGGAGATCCGGGCTCTGATCCGGGAGATTGCCTCCGACCATGCCATCCTGCTTTCGACGCATATCCTCTCCGAGGTGCAGGCCATCTGCCAGGAGATCCGCATGATCGAACATGGTCGGATGGTCTTTTCGGGAACCATGGAGGAGTTCGACAACTACGTGGTGCCCAGCAGCCTCAATGTGACCTTTGCCAATCCTCCGCAGATGAGTGAACTGGAACGGATCGACCAGGTGCTTCATGTCGAACAGACCGGTCCGGGGTCGTTCCGCCTGCGCTTCAGCGGCGAGGACTCGATCACCGAACGGATCGTGTCGCTGAGTGTCGAAAAGGGCTGGCGGCTGCATGAGATCTCGCTGGAGCGCTGCTCGCTGGATGTCATCTTCGCCCAACTGTCGGGAAAACTCAAAAACAACAACTGATTCCCTCGACCATGAAGATCACTTTGCGCATAGCACGCACCGAACTGGCAAGCCTCTTTTACTCGCCGATCGCGTGGTTCATACTCATTGTCTTCTCGTTTCTGACGGCCATGCAGTTTACCTCGTCCATCGAGAGCGATCTTGCCTATTTCGACGTGTACGGATATGGATCGGCAGGCGATTCGTCAATGACGAGCAGCGTCTTTCTGGGAATGTACGGATTCCTGCAGTCGATCGTCAACAACCTGTATGTCTACATACCGCTGTTGACCATGGGACTCCTGAGCCGTGAAACCTCTTCGGGATCGATCAAACTGCTTTACTCCTCCCCGGTCTCCAGCTTCCAGATCGTTGCCGGCAAATACCTTGCAGCCCTCACCTTCGGACTCTGCATGCTGTTTGTCCCCATGATCAGTGTCGTGTGCGGAAGCTGCATCATTCCGCATTTCGACTGGCCTCCCGTTCTGGTCGGGCTGCTGGGGCTCTATCTGCTTATTGCGGCCTATTGTGCCGTGGGACTGTTCATGTCGTCGCTGACCTCCTATCAGGTTGTGGCAGCCGTTGGCACGCTCATCACGCTTGCCGTGCTGAAGTTCGTGGGGCAGGTCGGACAGGAGTACGACTTCATCCGCGAACTGACCTATTGGCTCTCGATCAACGGCCGGACCACCGATATGCTCTCCGGTGTCATCCGCAGTGAGGATCTGATCTATTTTCTGGCCGTAATCGCCCTGTTCCTCTCGTTCACGACCTTCCGGATAGCCTTCGGACGTCGTGCGATGGGCCGCTTGCACCGGGCACTGTATTATCTCGGGGCCTTTGTTGTGGTTCTGATCGTGGGGTATTTCACCTCGCGGCCGGCCGCCATCCGGGTCTGGGATGCCACGCGGACCAAGAAGAACCTGATTACCGAGAACAGCCAAAAGATCCTGGCCCAGATTCCCGGTCCTGTCACGATCACCAATTATGTGAATCTGCTTGACAATGCCTCGACCCCTTATCTGCCTCAATATCTGAAGCAGAACGAGGGACTTTTCGATCCCTATCGTCTCTTCAAACCCGATCTGAAGGTCCGGTATGTCTATTACTACAACGGCTCGCCGGAGTCCTGGGAGGACAATCCGCGCTTCCAGGGCAAGACCCTCGAACAGATGCGTGATTACATGACGATGATCTACAACCTCAATCCGCGGCTTTACAAAAGCCCCGAGGAGATGGCCAAGATCCGGGATCTGAGCGACGAGGATTTCCATTTTGTCCGCATTGTCGAGACCTCCGACGGTCGCGAGGCCCGGATCCGGGACTTCCATGACATGATGCGGCAGCCGGGCGAGTCGGAGATCTCCGCGGCCCTGAAGAAGATGGTCTCCGCGGTTCCGACCGTTGGTTTCGTCCAGGGGCATGGCGAACGTTCGACGACACGTCCCGGAGATCGGGACTACTCGGATTTCTCGACCTCGAGGTATTCGCGCTCGGCTCTGGTGAACCAGGGCTTCGATGTCTGCGAGGTTGACCTTGCGAAGAGCGACTCCATCCCGGGTGAGATCCGCATCCTGGTTCTTGCCGACATGAAGATCCCCTTTACGGAGCGGGAGCTGAAACTCCTGGATGCCTATCTGGAGCGTGGGGGAGACCTGTGGATCCTGGCCGATGAGGGACGGCAGGAGTCGATGAATCCGGTGCTTGCCCGTTTCGGCGTCCGGATGCTGGAGGGGCAGTTGGCACAGCCCTTCGGGGATTACTATCCGGATCTGATCCTCGCGCGGGCCACTCCCGAGTCGGGATCGTTGAACGAGGGTTTCCGGGTTGATTTCCCGAAACGGGATCTGCGGGTTTCGATGCCCGGGTGTGCAGCCCTTGTCGCGGATGTGGCGACCGACTACACCCTTACCCCGTTGTTGCAGACCGACAGCACGGCCTGGATCGAACGGGAACAGTCCGATCTTCGGGAGGGCCCCGTAGTCTGCAACCCCGAGGCGGGCGAACATCGCGGAGTCTATTACACGGCCTATGCCGCCGAACGCGAAAAGAATGGCCGTAAACAGCGGATCCTTATCACCGCGGATGCCGATTGCATGAGCAACATCGAGTTGTCGAGTCAGCGCCAGGACTTTATGTCCGGGAACTTCGACCTGATCGTCGAGGGCTTCCGATGGCTTACCGACGGCAATTTCCCCATCGATGTCCGGCGTCCCGCGTGCCCCGACAACACCTTCTCGGTGGGCGTAGAGGTCGCAAGGGTCCTGAAAATCGTTTTTCTAATCATTCTGCCTGTCGCGTTGCTCCTTACGGGTGTCGGATTGTGGCTCGCCCGCCGCAGAAACTAAAAACTGGATCATGAATCGTAAACTCATATTCGGAATTGCCCGCAACGAACTGGCTACACTCTTCTATTCTCCCGTTGCGTGGTTGTTGCTGATCGTTTTCGCCTGCCAGCTGGGCTTTGATTTCGCCTCCGTTCTCTTCGATATCATCCGTATCAAGGCGCTGGGGCATAACATCTCATTCAGCGTAACGGCCGCTACGGTTTTAGGTATGAAGGGAATCTACGAGGTGATCCAGGAGACGATCTACCTCTATATCCCGTTGCTGACGATGAACCTCATGAGCCGCGAATATGCCTCCGGATCGATCAAGCTGCTCTACTCCTCTCCGGTGAACAGTACCCATATCATCGCGGGCAAGTTCCTGGCAATGGTCGTTCTTTCGCTGCTCTTCGTCGTGATTCTTGCCCTGCCGCTCGCCGCGATGTACATCGCCGTCCCGCATGTGGATCTGCCGCTCGTGTTGGCGGGCCTGCTCTCGATGTTCCTGCTTATCCTGACCTACTGCTCCATCGGGCTCTTCATGTCGACGCTGACCTCCTATCAGGTGGTGGCGGCCGTAGCGACCCTTTCGGCCCTCGCCTTCTTCAATTACGTGGGGGAGATCGGGCAGAGTTCGCCTTTTATCCGCGACATCACCTATTGGCTGTCGATCAGTGGCCGGGCCAGCGAGATGGTCAGCGGTCTGATTTGCAGTGACGATGTCATCTATTTCCTGAGTGTCATTCTGCTGTTCCTGTGGCTGTCGGTCGTGAAGCTCGACAACGAACGGACCCGGCGTTCGTTCTGGAACAGGAGCGGACGCTACGCCCTGGCCGTGGTGACGGTGATCGCCATCGGATATGTGAGCTCCCGTCCCGCCGTCATGACCTTCTACGATGCGACCTATGCCAAGGTGCGGACCCTCTCGGAGGAGAGTCGCAAGGTCATGGAGCAGCTCGACGGTCCGTTGACCATCACGACCTATGTGGATATCTTCGATCCGGAGTTCGATGTGGCCTCGCCGCGTGCCCAGAAAAGGGATGCCGAGCATTTCAAGATGTACACGCGCTTCAAACCCGAGATCCGCATGAAGTACGTCTACTATTACAGCACCCCGCGGGATTCGGTTCTTTACAAGAAGTATCCGGGTCTGAGTGTCGAACAGATCGCCCGGGAGGTCGCCCGCAAGAAACGCTGCAACCCCCGTCGCCTCGTGAGTGCCGAATCGCTCCGGGACCGCATCGATCTCAAGGCCGAAGAGTACCGTTTCGTGCGTGTCGTGGAGCGCGGTTCGGGAGAACAGGCCCGGTTGCGTCTCTTCGACGACATGTACCTCCATCCTTCCGAGACCGAAATCTCCGCCGCCTTGAAAAAGATGGTCGTGGCACCGGTCAAGGTCGGGGCCCTCACAGGGCACAACGAACGTTCGATCACCAAAAAAGGCGATCAGGATTACTCGATCTTCGCAACCTGGAAACGATTGCGGCAGTCGATGATCAACCAGGGCTTCGATGTCGTGGAGATCAACCTCGCGGCCGGGGATTCCATCCCTGCCGATGTCCGGGTTCTGATGATCGCCGATGCCCGTGTGGCACTCTCGGAACCGGAGCTCGAGACCATCGACCGTTTCATCGCCCAGGGCGGCAATCTCATGGTTCTGGGCGATGTGGGACATCAGGATATGATCAATCCGCTGCTGGCGCGTTTCGGGGTCCGGCTTTCGGAGGGTATTCTTGCCAATCCCTCGGACGTGAATCCCTATAATCTGATTCCCAGTCGGGGAACCGTTGAGGCCGCCGAACAGATGCGGGGATTTTATCGCACGATGCAGCGCTCTCCCCAGCGTGCGGCCGTGGTGATGCCCGGCGCCGTGGCCATCGAGGTGATTGATACCACCCGTTTCCATCCGCTTGTGCTGTTGCAGACCGACAGCACGGCCTGGATCGAGCGTCAGACAACCGATTTCATCGACGAGACCCCCTCTGTGGACTCACGGACCGGAGAGCAGTTGGGAGTCTATCCCACGGCCGTTGCATTGACCCGTCAACTCAACGGCAAACAACAGCGGATCCTCGTTCTCGGAGATGCCGATTGCTTCAGCAATGCCGAACTTACGGCTGGATCGCGTCCCGGAATCTACGCTCAGAACTTCTCGATGATCCCCGGATCGTTCCGCTGGCTCTGCTACGGGGAGTTCCCCGTCTCGACGGCCCGAAGAGCCAATCGCGATACCGATATCCGGCTCACCCCGATGGACCTGCCCGTTATCAAGCAGATCTATTGTCTGTGGATACCCTTAGCCATCGGCGTATGTGGGCTTGTGGTATGGCTGCGTCGTCGCAGAAGATGATCCCCGTACGAGGAAAAAAGCAGGAGGGCGGTGCTTCATGAAGCACCGCCCTCCTGTTTCAGCGTTTCGGTCTTATGCGCGGTGAGCATCCACCCAGCGCGTCAGCTCGACGAACTCCGCAACCGACAGCGTCTCGGCCCGTCGTGTGAAGAAGGGGTGTTCGTCACCTGCGAAATCTCCGAAAACCGCCTTCAGGGAGTTGCGCAACATCTTGCGGCGCTGTCCAAAGGAGGCCTTCACCACCTGGATGAAGAGTCTCTCGTCGCACTCCAGCTGTCGGGTGGCATTTCGTCGCAGCCGGATGACGGCGCTCTTGACCTTCGGCGGCGGATTGAAGACCTTTTCGTTCACCGTGAAGAGATATTCGATGTCGTACCAGGCCTGAAGCAGTACCGAAAGGATTCCGTACTCCTTGGATCCGGGCGGTTCGGCGATCCGTACGGCCACCTCCTTCTGGATCATTCCCACGCATTCGGGAATCAGGTCGCGATTTTCCAGCACCTTGAAGAAAATCTGCGACGAGATGTTGTAGGGGAAGTTCCCGATGATGCGCAGGCCTTCGGGAAAACGCTCCCGGAGATCGAGTTTCAGAAAGTCACCTTCGATAAGCCGGGGTGTAAACTCCGGATAGTGGTCACGGAGGTAGGCGACACTTTCGGAGTCGATTTCGGCTCCCCAGGTCACGATATCGGCCCTGCGCAGCAGAAACTGCGTCAGCACACCCATCCCGCATCCGACCTCGAGGGTCGGACAGGGATTTTCGGCACTCCCGCCCGAGAGCGCGTCACAAATCTTGCGGGCAATATTCAGATCGACCAGGAAATGTTGTCCCAGGGCCTTTTTGGCACGTACCTGCGTCATTTCCTTGAGCGGCGGCGTTTTTTCTTTTCACTGCGTTCCCGAGCCCGCTCCTCATTGGCGGTGCGGCGTTGCGTCAACCGGAAGGTATAGAGCAACCCTACGAATCCGATGCCCAGGAGCAGAACCCAGAACCATACGGCGATACCATGTTCCATGAACTCCAGCGCATAGATGATGCCCGCAATGGCCACCACCATTCCGACCAGACGGATTACCTGCATGAAATTGATCTTCATATCAATCCTCTTTTTTAGCCATTTTGCGTCGCCGATGCTGCAAGGCTCCGAAGGTCATGGCCGCCGAGGCCAAGGCCAGCAACAGGGGTAAAAACCACAGTTCCTGGCTTTGGGCTTCGGAGACACGCCAGGCTGAAATCACGGCCGCGAGGAAAAACACGCCGGCCAGGACAGCCATCATTCGATCGATCGTGCGCATCGGCTACGGAATCTTGTACTTGTCCACCTCATCGAGGTGCTTGCGTTTTTTCTTGTGGAATTCGTTGTAGACCATTCCGGAGGCTGCGGCCACGAACAGAACGCCTACAATGAAATCAAACGTATTCACACAGTTGGAATGGGTCACTCTCCAATAGATGTTGGTACCGAGCCACACCAATGTCAACAACAGAAAAATAACGGCAAGAGTAAAGGTCTTTTTGTTCATAGGCGTAGTCTTTAGGTTCTATCAAATCATCACCCGGAGGCGCTTTTACGGTCTCCGGCCCCGGAATTCCGGGTGTTCATACATCCTCCATTTGTTGCGATCGCAGTCCGGATCGTCCGTCGGAGCAGGGGAGGTACTCCACGTTATCATATGATATTTTCCGGTTCGAGAGGGTGGCATCGAATCGGAAGGTTGGTGTTTTCCGATATTCTCTTTCTCCGACTCTCGTTTTCAGTAGCCTTTTTCGGCGTCTGTGACCCTTTTCAGCCTCCTGTGGTCCCTCTCTCCACCTTGCGGTCTCTTCGGCTTCCTGTGGCCTCTTTCAGCCTTCTGCGGCTCTTTCAGCCTTCTGCGTCTCTTTCAGCCTTCTGCGGCCCTTTCAGCCTTCTGCGGCCCTCTCAGCCTTCTGCGGCCCTTTCAGTCTTCTGCGGCCCTCTCAGCTTTCTGCGGCCCTCTCAGTCTTCTGCGGCCCTCTCTCTACTTTGTGGCCCCTCAGTCTCCTGCGGCCCTCTCTCTACTTTGCGGCCCCTCAGTCTCCTGCGGCCCCCCCCCGGAGGTCAGTTGCCCTGTTCGCAGATGAATTTGATGCGAACAAGCCGAATCTCCTCCTCAGTGTAATCGGCTCCCAACTCCTCGATGGCGGCATCCAGCGAGTCGCTTTCGGCATCCTCCTTGAAATAAAGATAGATGTCTTCGATCTTGTCTTCGTCCATGAACTCCTTCAGATAGTAGGAGATGTCGAGTTTCGTTCCGGCATTGACGATGGCTTCAATCTCGGTGAGCAATTCGTCGAAGTCGAGGTTTTTGGCCCGGGCGATGTCTTCGAAATCCATCTTCCGATCGATGGACTGGATAATGAAGATCTTGTTGCCGGATTTGCTGACCACGCCCTTGACAACCATGTCCTGCGGGCGGATGATCTCCTTCTCCTCGACGTAGGCCTTGATGAGCTTGATGAACTCCTCGCCGAATTTCCGGGCCTTGCCCACACCCACACCCGTGATGTTCTGCATCTCTTCGAGCGTAACGGGATACTGCATGGCCATGTCCTCAAGCGAGGAATCCTGGAAGATGACAAACGGCGGCAATCCGTGCTGTTTGGCGACCTTCTTGCGCAGATCCTTCAGCATGGCGAAGAGCTCTTCGTCGGCCGCACCTCCCTTGCCCATCGGAGTGACGGCTTCGGCCTCCTTCTCCTCCGCGTCATAATCATGGTCGAGCGTGATGGTCACGGGATAGGGCATGGCGATATAGTTTTCGCCTTTTTTGTTGATGGAGATCAGTCCGTAGTTCTCGATATTCTTGTCGATGAGTCCGAGGATCAGCCCCTGACGCAGTACGGCACCCCAGAAACGGGCGTCATGATCGGTTCCTGCCCCGAACCATTTCGAGGTGTTGTGCCCATAGCTTTTAATCAGCGCGGTATTCTTGCCCAGCAGGACGTTGATCAGATAGTCGGACTTGAACTTGTCGCCGATGTCGCGCAGGGCTTCGAGGGCCATCTTCAATGCGGCCCGTGCATCGACCTTGGGTTTGGGATTGCGGCAGTTGTCGCAATTCCCGCAGTTGTCCTCGGTATACTCCTCGCCGAAGTAATGGAGGAGTGTCTTGCGGCGGCACATCGAACTCTCGGCATAGGAGACGGTCTCCTGCAGAAGCAGTTTGCCGATCTCCTGTTCGGCAACGGGTTTGCCCTGCATGAATTTCTCGAGTTTCTGGATATCCTTGTAGCTGTAAAAGGCCAGGCAGTAACCTTCGCCTCCGTCCCGTCCGGCGCGTCCGGTCTCCTGGTAGTAGCCCTCGAGCGACTTGGGGATGTCGTAGTGGATTACGTAACGCACGTCGGGTTTGTCGATACCCATTCCGAAGGCAATCGTGGCGACGATCACCTCGACGCGCTCCATGAGGAAATCATCCTGATTGGCGGCCCGTGTGGCGGCATCCATGCCGGCATGGTAAGCCCGGGCGCGGATTCCGTTGGCCAGGAGCAGTTCGGTCAGTTCTTCGACCTTTTTGCGGCTCAGACAGTAGATGATGCCGCTTTTCCCCTCGTTCTGCTTGATGAAGCGGATGATGTCGTGATCGACGTTGTGTTTGGGCCGGATCTCGTAGTAGAGGTTCGGGCGGTTGAACGAGGATTTGAAGACCGCGGCATCCGACATGCCGAGATTCTTCTGGATATCCATCTGCACCTTGGGGGTTGCCGTTGCCGTGAGGGCGATCAGCGGCGCCTGCCCGATTTCATTGATGATCGGGCGGATCCGGCGGTACTCGGGCCGGAAGTCGTGTCCCCATTCCGAGATACAGTGCGCCTCGTCGATGGCGTAGAACGAGACCTTTATTTTACGCAGGAAGGCGACGTTGTCCTCCTTTGTGAGTGATTCCGGGGCGAAATAGAGCAGTTTCGTCTTGCCGTCGAGCACGTCCTGCCGCACCTGTGCCACGGCGGTCTTGTTGAGCGAGGAGTTCAGGAAATGGGCGATGCCGGACTCTGCGGAGAAGGTCCGCATGGCATCGACCTGGTTCTTCATCAGGGCGATCAGGGGCGAAATGATGATGGCCACGCCCTCCATCAGGAGCGCGGGCAACTGGTAGCATAAGGATTTTCCGCCGCCCGTGGGCATCAGCACGAACGTATCCTTGCCCTCCAGCACATTGCGGATCACCGCCTCCTGATTCCCTTTGAATGACGAAAAGCCGAAATACTCTTTCAACTTGTCATGCAACAGGGCTGAATCGAACTGTTTCATTTCGCCGTTTGTATGCTTTAAAAGAAATTTCCATGTAAAGATAAAAAACTTTTCGGAAAAAAGCATAACTTTGTAAAAATTTTATCTCCTACGCCATGCGTCTATATACCAGCGAACTGGTCAAGAAATACAAGTCCCGGACGGTTGTCGACCATGTGTCGATCGATGTGAATCAGGGTGAAATCGTCGGACTGCTCGGGCCCAACGGTGCGGGCAAAACCACGACCTTCTACATGATCGTGGGGCTGATCAAACCCAATGAAGGACGTATTTTTCTGGAGAACGACTCCCTCCAGGTGAGTGAATTGACCTCGTTGCCGGTCTATCGGCGGGCTCAGTTGGGTGTGGGGTACCTGGCCCAGGAGGCTTCGGTCTTCCGTCGCTTGTCGGTCGAGGACAATATCCGCGCGGTGCTGGAGATGACCGACTACTCGAAGGAGTACCAGAACCAGCGGGTCGAGGCGCTGATCGAGGAGTTCCGCCTGCAGAAGGTCCGCAAAAGCCTCGGTATTCAGCTTTCGGGCGGTGAACGGCGCCGTACGGAGATTGCACGGGCCGTGGCCATCAACCCGGCGTTCATCCTGCTGGATGAGCCCTTTGCCGGTGTGGACCCCATCGCCGTGGAGGATATCCAGTCGATCGTGGCGACGCTCAAGCACAAGAATATCGGTGTGATCATCACCGACCACAACGTCGACGAGACGCTGGCCATCACCGACCGCACCTACCTGCTCTATGAGGGCAAGATCCTCAAGACCGGAACGGCCGAGGAACTGGCTGCCGATCCGATGGTTCGCAAGGTCTACCTCGGACAGCACTTCGAACTCAAGAAGAGTCACCAGCTGACCCAGGAGATGAAGAACCGCAGGGGCGAGGAGATGCGTCAGACATCCTCGGAGGGGGTGCAGGAAGCGGTCGATGAGGCCCGGAAAGCCGTTGACGAGGCGCAGAAGGCCGATGAGGAGGCCCGTGAGGCGGTTGACGCAGCCGCCAAGGCCGAGGCCGAGGCCCGCAAGGCGGTTGATGAGGCGCAGAAGGCCGTCGACGAGGTTCGCGGCGACCGTTCCTGAGATCCGTCGTGCCGGGGCCGCGAGTGAAGCGAGGTGCTCCGGATGGGCGGTATGCGGGGAACGCCCCGACATGTTATAAAAAGGTTAGGTTATATCATATATGGATATTACGGTTCCGCCAGGCCGCGTCAAAGGCACGCTGACGCCGCCCTGCTCGAAAAGTTATGCACAGCGTGCCCTGGCGGCATCCCTGCTCTCGGAAGAGCCCACGGTGCTGCGCAATCTGGAATTTTGCGACGATACGCGCTCGGCCCTGCGCTGCATCGAGACGCTCGGTGCCCGGGTCGAACAGGTCGATCCCACGTCGCTTTCGATCAAAGGCGGATTGCATCCGCGCGGAAACAGCCTCGAAGTGGGCGAATCGGGTCTCGCCACACGCCTCTTTACGCCCATCGCTTCGCTGTGTCATACGCCGATCCGTATTGTCGGACGCGGCACGCTGCTCTCGCGACCGATGACGATGATGCTCGAACCGCTCCGGCAGTTGGGCGTCGAGGTGCACGACAACGGCGGATTCCTGCCGCTGGAGGTCTGCGGTCCGATCCACGGCGGAGAGGTCGAGGTCGACGGATCGGTCTCCTCGCAGTTCATTACGGGACTTCTGCTGGCTTTGCCGCTGGCCCGTCACGATACGACGCTGCATGTACGCGATGCCGTTTCCACGCCCTACCTGGACATGACCCTCGATACGGCCGCACGCTTCGGCATCGAGATCAATCAACGCGATTATGCGGAGTTCTATATTCCCGGGAACCAGCGCTTCGCGGCTACCTATTTCAGCATCGAGGGGGACTGGAGTGCCGCTGCCATGCTGCTCGTGGCGGGAGCCACGGCCGGGGAGATCACCGTACGGAACGTCTCGATGCTCTCCAAGCAGGCCGATACGGCCATCTGTACGGCGCTGGTGCGGGCCGGTGCTGCGGTGATCAATGATGCGGATTCGGTGACGGTGGCACACCGCCCGTTGCACGGTTTCGAGTTCGATGCCACGAACTGTCCGGATCTTTTCCCGGCGTTGGCGGCCCTGGCCGCGGCCGCCGAGGGCGAGAGCCTTCTTCGGGGTACGTCGCGCCTCGAATACAAGGAGTGCAACCGTGCCGAGGCCATTTGCGAGGAGTATGCCCGATTGGGAATCGAGGTTGACATCTCGGAAGAGGATGTGATGCGGATCCGCGGCGGTGCGATTCGGGGCGGAGTCCGCACCCGGAGCCATGGCGATCATCGCATGGCCATGTCGCTGGCCGTGGCGGCTCTGCGTGCCGACGGTGCTGTGACGATCGAGGGGGCCGAGAGTGTGGCCAAGAGCTATCCGACCTTCTTCGAGGATCTGGCGCTTGTCCGGGAGTGAAAACTGTACTGCAATGAATCAATACGGAAATAATTTCCGACTCGCCATCTGGGGCGAGTCGCACGGTCCCGAGGTCGGCATTACGATGGATGGCGTGCCGGCGGGAATTCCGCTTTCGGAGGCCGATTTCGAGGCTGATCTGTCCCGCCGCCGGAGTGGTGCCGCGGGAACGACGCCGCGTCGTGAAGCCGATCTGCCGAGAATCGTTTCGGGACTCTACAACGGATATACGACCGGAGCGCCGTTGACCGTCACCTTTGCCAATACCAATACCCGTTCCGCGGATTATGCCAACCTGGAGCGTCATTTCCGCCCGTCGCATGCCGGTTGGGTGGCCTTCCGCAAGTTCGGGGGATTCAACGATCCGCGGGGCGGCGGTCACTTTTCGGCCCGTCTGACCGTGGCGTTGGTGGCTGCGGGCGTGGTGGCCAAGAAGATGCTGCCCGAGGGGGTTGATTTCACGACCCGACTGACGGAGATCGGCGGATGCGGGGATCCGGAGCGTTTCGGGGAGTTGTTGCGGGCTGCAGCCGCCGACCATGATTCGCTGGGCGGGGTGGTCGAGTGCCGTGTCGGAGGACTCCCCGTGGGGATCGGTGAACCCTTCTTCGACTCCGTGGAGAGTCGGATTGCCCATCTGCTCTTCTCGATTCCGGCAGTCAAGGGGGTGGAGTTCGGCAGCGGCTTCGCGGGAAGTCGGCTGCGGGGTTCGGAAAACAACGATCCGATTATGGATCGGGACGGACATACGGCTACGAATCATGCCGGCGGTATCAACGGCGGCATCACGAATGGCAATGACGTGGTGGTGCGTGCGGCGCTGAAGCCCACGCCGAGTATCGCCCGGCCGCAGATGACCTACAACCTTGCGACCGACCGGGTCGAGCCGCTTGAAATTCACGGCCGTCATGATGTCTGTGTGGCGTTGCGGGGCGTGGTGGTCGTCGAGGCTGCCGTGGCCATCGCGTTGGCCGATCTGCTGAGACGATGACCTGCCGCGAACTCATCGATTCGATCACAACCCGTCTGACGGGACTTTACGACGCCCGGGAAGCCCGCAACATCGCCCGCTTGTTTGTCTGCGCACGGACAGGCATCACGCTCTCGGCGCTGCTGACCGACCCCGAGGCCGAATTGCGGACGGAGGGGCCTGAAAATCCGGGGGGAGCTGAAAACCCGGGAGTCCAGGAGGAACGGGAGAGTCCGAAGGATCTGGAGGAACCGGAGGGGCGAGAGGAACGGCAGGAGCAGGAGGGACCGGAGGCATGGAAGGGCAGACCGGAAGTGCAGGGCCTGTCGTGGGGAGAGGGGCTGTTCGGAAGATTGGGTCCGGATGTCGAACGGCTGGCTGCGGGTGAACCCCTGCAATACGTACTTGGAGAGAGCGAATTTTACGGCCGGCGTTTCGTCGTGCGACCGGGGGTGCTGATCCCGCGCCCCGAGACCGAAGAGCTGGTCGACCGTATCGTACATACGGAGGGCGGACGGCCGTGCCGGATCCTCGATGTGGGGACCGGAAGCGGCTGTATTGCCGTCTCTCTGGCACTGGAGCTTCCCGGAGCAGAGGTCTATGCCGCCGATATTTCGGACGTGGCGCTGGAGACGGCCGCCGAGAACTGCCGACGGCTCGGAGCCCGTGTGACGCTGCGGCGGGCCGATGCGTTGAACGATCTGGCTGCGCGTTTCCCCGAACGGTTCGATGTGATCGTTTCGAATCCGCCGTATGTTCCCGCGGGCGATCGGGCGGTGATGCATCCCAACGTCCGCGATTACGAACCGTCGTTGGCGTTGTTCGTGCCGGATGATGATCCGTTGCGCTTCTACCGGGCCATTGCGCGGGCCGGGCGGCGGATGCTGCGGCCGGGCGGGCGTCTCTGGTTCGAGATCTACGAACGGGCCGCCGCCGGGATGACCGCTCTGCTGGAGGCGGAGGGGTATACGCAGACCGAAATCTACCGGGATCTCTTTGATAAGGAACGAATGACATGCAGCCGACTCGAAAAATAGCCGTTCCGCACGAAAAACGTGCGAAAACTCCCGAACAGGCCCTTGCCTCGCTCATGCGGCTCTGTGCCCGGGCCGAGAAGTCGGAGGGGGATGCCCGGCGGCTGATGCGCGGCTGGGGCTTGACGGAGTCCGATGCCGAGGCGGTGCTGGCACGGCTGGTGCGTGAACGCTTCATCGATGACACGCGCTATGCCGAGGCCTTCGTGCGTGAGAAGTTGCGCCTGAGCGGCTGGGGCGAGTACAAGATCCGCACGGCGCTCCAGCGCAAGGGTGTCCGGCACGAGGTGATCGACGCGGCTCTGTCGCAGGCCGACCGCTCGCAAATGGGCGAACGCCTTGTCGAACAACTCTCCCGCAAGGCCCGGACGGTGAAATATGCGACTTCCTACGAATTGAAAACCAAATTGATACGATACGGGCTTTCGCTCGGTTACGACTACGAGTCCGTGATGGACGCGGCCGCGCAGTTGGTCAAGGATACGGATACATGCGACGATTTCTGACAGCGATGCTCCTGGCCGCGACGTGCGCCGGAGCCTCGGCTCAAACCCATACCGCGGACCCTGTGCCGCGGCTCGATCCCGACGATTACATCTTCCCCGTGCAACAGGCCTCACGGCTCTACTCGGCCAATTTCGGCGAACTGCGCCCGGGTCATTTCCACGCCGGGGTGGACATCAAGACCGACGGTGAGGAGGGTCATCCGCTCATTGCCGTGGCCGATGGCCATGTTTCGCGTATGGTGGTCTCGGCGGGCGGTTACGGACGGGCGCTCTATCTGACGCTCGACAACGGTACAACGGCCGTCTACGGTCATCTGCAACGCTTTCGTGCGGATCTCGAAGAGCACCTGCGCAAAGAGCGTTATGCCCGCCGCTCGAACGGGGTCGATCTCTGGTTCGAAGCCGATCGTTGGCCCGTTCGCCAGGGCGACGTGATCGGATTTTCGGGCAACAGCGGATCCTCCCTGGGCCCGCACCTGCATTTCGAGATCCGCGATACCCCGACGCAACGGCTTCATAACCTGGTCCGGGAGGGGGGCATTCGCCCCGAGGACAACCTTCCGCCCCGGATTCTGCGCATCCACTATGTCGAGGTCGACACACTCGGCGGGGTCCCCGTGCGGAGCCCTGCCGAAAGCTATGCTGTCGTTCGGGATGCCTCCGGACACTACCGCCTGACGCGCAGCGAGCCCGTTGGCGTGGGACGCCGTGGATACTTCATCCTCGAGACCTCCGACCGCCGTAACGGCGTCTACAACACCTTCGGGGTGTGGCGCGTTACGGCCAGTTGCGACGGCCAGCCCTATTTTGAATACCGCATGGACGGCTTCACGCACGATCTGTCGCGCTGTTGCGACGCCGTGAGCTGCTATGCGATGAAGCTCTCTTCGCGCAACGAGGTGATCCGGCTGGCTCAATTGGCCGGGGCTCCCGACTGTTTCTATCCGGTTATGGTGGAACGCGGACTGGTGCGCACCGCGGCGGGAGAGTCGCATCGGATCCGGATCGAGGTCGAGGATGACTGCGGCAACCGCTCCTCGCTGGAATTTCCGATCGTGGGGCGTCGCGAGGAGTTCCGGGGCAAGCCGGATTCGAGCGGTGTGGCGGTTTTTCCGGGCCGGAATTCCCTGATTCGGGTGGGACGTGAGGCCGAGATCCGCATCCAGAAAAAATCGCTCTATGAGCCGCTTTTCGTCCATCCCGAGCGGATTGATCTTCCGCAGAGCCCTTCAGGGCTCGTCGTCCTGTCACCCGCCTACCGGTTTCTTGAGGCCACAACACCCCTTTACAGCCCGGCTTTGGTGACCATTCGCACCCGGGTGCCCGCCGAACTCCGCCTCCATACCGTTCTGGCGGGCCGTGGTCGCAGCGGCGGCCTTTATTGGGTCGGTGGAACCTATTCGAACGGTGCCGTCACGGCCGTCACCCGCACGACGGGCGATCTGCTTGTCGTAGCCGATACGCTGGCCCCCTCGATCCGTCCGCTCTTCACAGACGGAGCCCGACTCTCCGATGCCGCCGAGCTGCGATTCCGCACGTCGGACAACTTCTCGGGGATTGCCTCCTGGACGCTTCGTATCGACGACGAGTGGGTTCCGTGTGACCGCTTCCCCATGAAGGGAACCCTTGTCCACCGCTTCGACCGACCCGCAACCCGCAACCGCCATACCTATGAACTGACGGTCCGTGATGCCTGCGGGAACACCGCACGTCACACCGGCTCGTTCATCCGGTAGGGCAGCGCCCGGCAGGGGGCGTCCGGCAGGGGACGTCCGGTTCGACTCGGGGCGCGGCATCCTCTCCCCGCAGTTCCCGATGATCGTCTCCGCCGCAATGTCGCCTTCTCTCTCCTTCCGCATACGAAACGAAAAAGCCTCTCCGCATCTCGGAGAGGCTTTTCCATCGAATGACCGGGCCGGTTATTTGCCCATGTAGCTCTTGATGTAGTGGTGGTGCGACCCCCAACGTTCGAAAGCCGCACGATCCAGCTCCTCCTGAGCCGAAGGATGGGCAATCGAGATCAGCAGTCGGGCACGCTCCTGCATGCTCTTTCCATAGAGATCCACGGCTCCGTACTCCGTAACGACCCAGTGTACGTGGAATCGCGACGTAACGACACCGGCACCGTCCAGCAGCGTGGGGCAGATCTTCGAGACCCCTTTGTTCGTGATGGCCGGCATCGCGATGATCGCCTTGCCGCCCTTCGACAGGGAGGCGCCGTAGACGAAGTCGATCTGACCGCCGGCCCCCGACCAGAACTTCGTGCCCAGCGAATCGGCGCTGACCTGACCCGTGAGGTCGATCTGGAGAGCCGAATTGATGGCTACGAAGTTGTCGTTCTGCGAGATGATGTAGGGATCGTTCGTATATCCCACGTCCATCATCAGCACGCCGGGGTTGTCGTCGATGAAGTCGTAAACGGCCTGCGAACCCATCAGGAACGTCGAAACCATCTTGCCCGGATCGGTCTTCTTGGCCTCACCGTTGATCACGCCCTTCTCGACCAGCGGCAGAACCCCGTCGGCAAACATCTCGGTATGGATACCGAGGTTCTTGTGGTTGCCCAGCTGGCTCAGCACGGCGTTCGGAATGGCGCCGATACCCATCTGAAGCGTGGCCCCATCCTCGATCAGGGCGGCGCAATGCTTTCCGATAGCCGTTTCGATCTCGTTCGGCTCGGTGAATTTGGCCTCGATCAGCGGGGAATCATCCTCCACGAAGGTGTCGATCTTCGACATCGGGATCATGGCCTGTCCGAAGGCTCTCGGTACGTGCTTGTTCACTACGGCGATGACGTGATCCGCACACTCGACGGCCGCCAGCGTCGCATCGACCGACGTACCCAGCGAAACGTATCCGTGCTTGTCCGGGGGGCAGACCTGGATCATGGCTACGTTGCACGGTACGGCACCGCAGCGGTAGAGCTTCTGCGTCTCGCTCAGGAAGACCGGAATGTAGTCGGCATAGCCGCTTTGCGTCACCTTGCGGACGTTCGATCCCACGAAGAACGAATCGAGCTGGAAGATGCCCTCGAATTTCGGATCCGCATAGGGTGCCGGGCCTTCGGTGTGCAGGTGATGGATGTGCACGTCCTTCAATTCGCCGGCTTCGCCGCGGCGGCACATGGCCTTGATCAGACACTGGGGAGCCGAAGCTACCGAACTCAGATGCACATGATCGCCCGATTTGATGACCTTGACGGCCTCATCGGGAGTCGTGAAATGGATAGGGTTAGTCATTTCTGCCAAAAAATTCTAAATGGTTTGACGTATCTGTTAGTATGTCGTTTCCGTTCCAGAGGGCAGGGAACCGGCTTGGGGCCCCTGCATTCCGATTATTTTCGTTTTACCTCGACCTGTTCGTATCCCTCGACGATATCGCCGACCTTGATGTCGTTGTAGGATTCGATGTTCAGACCGCAGTCCTGGCCTACGCCGACCTCCTTGACGTCGTCCTTGAAACGTTTGAGGGATCCCAGTTTTCCGGTGTAGATCACGATACCGTCGCGGATCACGCGGATCGGGGTTGTCCGTTGCAGCTTGCCTTCGCGGACGATACAGCCGGCCACGGTTCCGACCTTCGAGATCTTGAAGATCTCCATGACCTCGGCCGAAGCGACGATCTCCTCCTTCATCACCGGTTCGAGCATGCCCTCGATGGCATCCTTGATATCGTTGATCGCATCGTAGATGATCGAGTAGAGTCGGATTTCGATCTCCTCCTTCTCGGCCAGCTTGCGGGCCGCAGCCGACGGACGGACCTGGAAGCCCACGATGATGGCATTCGAGGCGGCGGCCAGCAGGACATCCGACTCCGAAATCTGACCCACGGCAGCGTGGATCACGTTCACCTGCACGGACTCCTTCGAGAGTTTGATCAACGATCCGGACATGGCCTCGACCGATCCGTCGACATCACCCTTGACGATGATGTTCAGCTCCTTGAACGATCCGATGGCGATTCGGCGGCCGATCTCGTCCAGCGTGACGTGTTTCTGGGTCATGATACCCTGCATGCGCTGCAGCTGTTCGCGCTTGTTGGCGATTTCACGTGCCGAACGGTCGTCGTCCATCACGTTGAAGAGGTCGCCGGCCTGCGGGGCCCCGTTCAGACCCAGCACCTGGACCGGCGTTGACGGCCCGGCCTCCTGGACCTTCTTGCCGTTCTCGTTGAACATCGCCTTCACTCGGCCCGTGTAGGTTCCCGAGAGCACCACGTCGCCCACATGGAGCGTACCGTTCTGCACCAGAACCGTCGAGACATATCCGCGGCCCTTGTCCAGCGTCGATTCGATCACCGTACCGACGGCTTTCTTGTTCGGATTGGCCCGCAGGTTGAGCATCTCGGCTTCGAGCAGCACCTTCTCCAGAAGTTTGTCCAGATTGATGCCCTTCTTGGCCGAAATCTCCTGATCCTGGTATTTGCCGCCCCACGACTCCACAAGATAGTTCATCTGCGCGAGTTGCTCCTTGATATGGTCGGGATTGGCGTTGGGTTTGTCGATCTTGTTGATGGCGAAGACCATCGGCACGCCGGCCGCCTGGGCGTGGTTGATGGCCTCGACGGTCTGCGGCATGACGTTGTCGTCGGCCGCCACGATGATGATCGCCACGTCCGTAACGGCCGCACCACGCGCACGCATGGCCGTGAAGGCCTCGTGTCCCGGCGTATCGAGGAAGGTGATCTTCTGACCGTTGAGCTCCACGCTGTAGGCACCGATGTGCTGCGTGATACCGCCGGCCTCGCCTTCGATGACGTTCGTCTTGCGGATGTTGTCCAGCAGCGAGGTCTTACCGTGGTCGACGTGTCCCATGACCGTCACGATGGGCGGACGCGGCACGAGATCCTCCTCCTTGTCCTCCTCGTCGGCAATGGCCTCCTGGATGTCGGCCGAGACGAACTCGATCTTGAAGCCGAACTCCTCGGCCACAACCACCAGCGCCTCGGCATCGAGCCGCTGGTTGATCGATACCATCAGTCCGAGGTTCATGCAGGCCGTGATGACCTCCGTGGGCTGGACGTTCATCATCGTGGCCAACTCGCTCACGGTTACGAACTCCGTAACCTTGAGTGTTGAACGCTCCTTTTCTTCGCGTTCGAACTCCTCGTTCATGCGCTCGGCAACGGCCTCGCGTTTGTCACGCCGGTATTTGGCACTCTTGCTCTTGGCACCCTTGGCCGTCAGACGGGCCAGCGTGTCCTTTACTTGCTTGGAGACCTCCTCGTCGCTCACTTCCGGACGCAGGATCGGTTTCGGTGTATTTTTGTTTTTGTTGCGACGTCCTTCGCCGGGTCGGGGTTGGTTCTGGCCCTGTCCGCCCCGGTTGTTCGGGCCTCCTTGACCTCCCTGGGCATTCCGGTTCTGGCCGCCCTGGCCGCCCTGGCCCGGACGATTGCCGCCCTGTTGGTTGTTTCTCTGGGCCTTGCTGACATCCACCTTCTCCTTCTGGAGACGTTTGCGCTTGTGCTTGCCGCCCGGTACGAAGCCCGAGACGTCCATCGTCCCCAGGACCTGCGGACCGGTCAGCGTTACCGTTGCCGGACGGAAAATGTTGTCTTTCGGAGCCTCGGGTTTGGGTGCCTCAGGTTTCGGAGCCTCGGGTTTCGGAGCTGCCACAACCGGCGTGTCTGTGGTCGGGGTGGGCTGCACAGTTGCGGCTGCGACCGGAGCCGGTGTGACGGCTGACGGTGCGGCTTGTGTCGACTGGGACGGGGTGACGGGTTGAGGTGCGGGCGCCGCATGGTCGGACGTTGCGGCCTTGGCCGTCGGCTGTTCCGGACGGGACTCGGTCTCAGAAACCGTTTGCGGGGCTGCTGCGGGCGTGGTCGGACGCTCGGCGGCACCCTCCTTTGCCGGAACCGGCTCTGCCGGCGTTGCGGCCTTCGGGGCTGGTTGTTCCGGCACTTCGGCTTTGGCGGCCGGGGTGGCCGGGGTGGCCGGCGTTGCGGCCGGAGCCTGCGAGGTCCGGGGTTTGGGAGAAAGGTCGATCTTACCGAGGAATTTCGGCTGCTGGATCTCATCCTTTACATGGATGACGTGGCTCTTGATGACCACCTCCTTCTCCTCCTCACGCTCCTGCTTGCGGGCCTGTTCGAGGGTGATGGTGGCCTGTTTCTGGGAGATGCGCTCGCGAATCGAGTCCCGGGCACTCACCACGCTGCGATTCGATCCGAACTCCTTCTCCAGAACGGCATAGGTCTCCGCATCGACCAGCGTGTTGGGCGATCCGTCGCTCTTGATGCCCTTCTTCTGCAAGAAGTCCGTGATGGTGTTCAGTCCGACCTTGAACTCCTTGGCTACCTGAATGAGTCTTAATTTTCTTTCATTACCCATATTGTATCGTTCTCCTTTCTTCCTTGATGATTATTCGAATTCGGCCTTCAGAATCTCCACGACCTTCTGAGCCTGCTCCAGTTCGAGATCGGCCCGTGCGGCGATCTCCTCCACGGGGAGTTCCAGCACGCTCTTGGCCGTATCGCATCCGGCAGCCTTCAGGGCATCGATGATCCAGCCGTCGATCTCGTCGGCAAACTCCGTCAGGGCCACATCCTCCTCCTCGACCTCGCGGTAGACGTCGATGTCGTAGCCCGTGAGCATTTTCGAGAGTCGGATGTTCAGACCCCCCTTGCCGATGGCCAGCGACACCTGGTCGGGTTTCAGGTAGACCGAGGCGGTCTTCTTCTCCTCGTCGATGGTGATCGACGAGATCTTGGCCGGGTTGAGCGAGCGCTGGATCATCAGCTGCGGGTTGGCCGTGTAGTTGACCACGTCGATGTTTTCGTTGCGCAGCTCCTTGACGATCGAGTAGATCCGCGATCCCTTCATGCCGACACAGGCTCCCACGGGATCGATCCGTTCGTCGTAGGACTCCACGGCCACCTTGGCCCGTTCACCCGGGATACGGGCGATCTTCTTGATGGTGATCAGTCCGTCGTAGATTTCGGGCACCTCCTGTTCGAACAACCGCTCGAGGAACTGGTTGGCCGTGCGCGAGAGGATGATCCGCGGCTGGTTGTTGTTCATCTCCACCGACTTGACGATGGCCTTGATCGTATCGCCCTTGCGGTAGAAGTCATTGGGGATCTGTTCGGTCTTGGGAAGGATCAGTTCGTTCTCCTCGTCATCGAGGATCAGCACCTCCTTTTTCCAGACCTGGTAGACCTCTCCGGTGATGATTTCGCCGACTTTTTCGGAATACTTCTCATAGAGATTGGCCTTTTCGAGTTCGAGGATGCGCGAGGCGAGGTTCTGGCGCAGCGAGAGCACCGTACGTCGACCGAACGACGAGAGTTTGATCTCGTCGGCATATTCGTCGCCGATTTCGTAGGTGGGGTCGATGGCCTTGACCTCGGAGACGGCGATCTGCGTGTTGGGGTTCTCGACGGCACCGTCTTCGACCACCGTACGGTTGCGCCAGATCTCCAGGTCGCCCTTTTCGGGGTTGATGATCACGTCGAAGTTCTCGTCCGTCTCGTACTGTTTTTGCAGGGCGTGGCGGAAAACATCCTCCAGCACACCGATCATTGTCGACTTGTCGATGTTCTTCAGCTCCTTGAACTCGGCAAAGTTGCTGATAAGATTGAGATTGTCCATGGGTTGTTTATCTTGTTTTTCGATTCTTGATTTTTCGGGTCCCTATTTGAAGTCGAGCCACTCTTTCGTGGACTTGATCTCCGAGAAGGGGTAGGTGCGGCACACCTTGACGAGTTGTTTGCGTTTTTTGCCCTCGACGGTCTGTTTCTCTTCGTAGGAGAGGGTGATGCCCTCCTCGGTCACCTCGTCCAGCCGGGCCAGCAGCTTGATCCCGTTCGCCAGCAGCACCTCGACCGAATTGCCCACCAGCTTGCGGTATTGGCGCAGCGAGCGCAGTTCGGAGCCGATGCCGGCCGACATGACCGTCAGCGAGAAGTCTTCGGCATCGCGGTCGAGCTCGGCCTCGATGGCGCGGCTCAAGTCGGCACAGGCGTCGATTCCCACCGACGTGTCGCTGTCGAGGATCAACTCGATTTCGTTTGCGGGCGAGCAGGTGCAATCCACGACAAAAAGGTCCGTACCTTGCAGTTTTTGTTCGGCCAGGGCCGTTATTTTTTTCGTATCCATCATGATTCGGGAGCGTTCAACCACGAAATAAGGGGACATTTAGTCCCCTTATCGCTTGCGTTTACGGTCTTTCGACACGGCAAAGATAGTAAATATTTCCGATATACCAATATTTCTGGAAGAAAACCACGGAAAAATCAGTCGATCTTCGAAGCATAGGGTTTGATGATGCCCCGTTTGGATTCGCGGATGAAGCGGACGAGATGGTCGCGTTCGGGACTCTGCGGAATCCGGTGTTCGACCTGTTCACATCCGGCCAGATAGTTCAGACCGCTTTGGAAGAGGATGCGGCAGGCATCGTGGATTTCGCTGATGCGTTCGGGCGTAAATCCGCGGCGCGAAAGTCCCACCTTGTTGATTCCGGCGAAACGCAGCGTGTCGTTCCGCACGATGATGTAGGGGGGCAGGTCCTGGCTCAGCAGTGCGCCGCCCTGGACCATGGCGTGGTCGCCGATGTGGACCCACTGGTGAATGGCGGCATGTCCTCCGATGACCACCCAGTCGCCGACATGCACCTCGCCGGCCAGCGAAACGCGGTTGGCGATGACGCAGTGGTCGCCCACCACGCAGTCGTGCGCCACATGGACGTAGGCCATCAGCAGGTTGTGCGAACCCACGCGCGTGGTGCCTGTCGAGGCGGTTCCGCGGCTGATGGTGACATATTCGCGGATGTCGTTGTAGTCGCCGATTTCGGCCGTTGTGACCTCACCCTTGAACTTGAGGTCCTGGGGCAGACACGAGATCGAGGCGGCGGTATGGATCCGGCAACCCTTGCCGATGCGGGCTCCGTCGTGGATCACGGCCCCGGGGCCGATCCAGCAGTCGTCGCCGATGACGACGTCCCCGGCAATGTAGGCAAAGGGTTCTACGGTGACATTGTTTCCGATCCGGGCGTCGGGGTGGATGTAGGCCAGATTGCTGATCATAACGTTGCGATTACTTCTTGTTTTTGACGACCTGGGCCATCATTACGGCTTCGCAGGCGAGTTTCTCGCCGACGAAGGCCTTGCCTTCGACGACGGCCACACCGCGGCGGATGGGCTCCAGCAGATGGATTTCGAATTGCAGCGTATCGCCCGGCACGACCTTGTGTTTGAACTTCACGCTGTCGATCTTCATGAAGTAGGTCGAGTAGTTCTCCGGATCGGGTACCGAGTTGAGCACCAGAATGCCGCTGCACTGGGCCATGGCCTCGACGATCAGCACGCCCGGCATGACGGGCTCGTTGGGGAAGTGTCCGACGAAGAAGGGTTCGTTCATCGTGACGTTCTTGATGCCGGCCACGTCGGTCTTGTCGCAGTAGAAGATGCGGTCGACGAGCAGGAACGGCGGACGGTGGGGCAGCATGC
>CALUKK010000035.1 GCA_944321205.1 uncultured Alistipes sp. | reverse complement strand
TTGCTGTAAGTGGTTGATTTTGAGAGTGACGCCGACAGGACTCAAACCTGTAACCTTCTGATCCGTAGTCAGATGCTCTATTCAATTAAGCTACGGCGCCTTTCCTTGATTGCGAGTGCAAATGTAGAGCAAATTTCCGAACTGTGCAAATAATTCGTTGAAAAAATTTTATACATCGTTATTTGATCTCCCGGTCGGGATGTTTTTTCAGAAACTGCTCCCAACTTTGCGAACCGCCTTTTGAGGCGGCCTTTTTGCCGCCTCCGAGGCCTTTGACCCGCTCTTCCCCCATGACCGCATTCAAGGGACTTGCCGTCGCAAAATAGTGACACAGCGCTACAGCCATGCCATCCGTGGCATCGAGTCGTCGTGGAGGACGGTCGATGGTCAGCAGCCGGCAGACAATGCCTGCCACCTGCTCCTTGGTGGCGGAGCCCCGGCCCGTAATGGCCTGTTTGATCCGCATCGGAGCGTACTCGAACACCTTCAGATCCCGGCTCAACGCCGCGGCCATCGCCACACCCTGGGCACGCCCCAGTTTGAGCATCGACTGTACATTCTCCCCGAAGAAGGGGGATTCGAGCGCCACTTCGCGTGGAGCATACTCATCGACGAGTTTCCCTACCCGCTCGAAGATATAGCGCAGCTTGGCATAGGGATCCTGGAGTTTGTGCAGGTCGATGTCTCCCAGGACAACCGAACGGACCGTGCGGCCTTCAATCTCCAGCACTCCATAGCCCATATAGTTCGTGCCGGGATCGATTCCCATGATGCGGTATTTTTTCGGCGTTGTCATTTCGAGCGGTTTGTAAGGAATAGGATGGATCGGAAAGGCAGACCCCTCCCTCCGACAGGCGGAAAGGAGAGGTCTGTATCGGGAAGGCGGGGGCCGTTTGACACCCTTCCCCGCCTCCGGCGGTTACTTCAGCAGTTCGGCGATCTTCTCGTAGAGGGCCTCGCCGCGCAGATTCTTGGCGACGATCTTGCCCTGGTGGTCGATCAGGAAGTTCGACGGAATGCCCTGAACGGCATAATCCTTGGCAGCCTGGTTCTCGAATCCCGTCAGCGGGCTTACGTGAATCCAGTTCATCTGGTTGTTGTCGATGGCTCCGAGCCAGCTGTCACGGACGCTGTCGAACGATACCCCGAAGATTTCGAATCCCTTCTTGTGGAATTCGTCGTAGGTCTTCTTCAGAACGGGAACCTCACCCATGCAGGGGCCGCACCACGAGGCCCAGAAGTCGAGCAGGACATATTTGTTGTCCGGGTTTTCGACGACCGACTTGAGCGAGATTTCGTTTCCCTCGGCATCCGGAGCCGTCACATCGATGAAGGGTTGACCTACATCGCTCTTGAGTTTGGCTTCGGCCTGAGTCTTAAGGTCCGTGAGGGCCTTGCTCTGTTGCATTTCGGGGGAGAATTTCGCAATCTCGTCGAGCATCTCCTGTCCCGAAAGTTCATAGCTTTGGTCGGCGAGCAGCAGGGCTCCGAAGATGTTGTTGCGGTTTTCGTCCATCGAGCGGCGGGAGAGCTCCTGATACTCCTTTTCGATGGCGGCCCGGCGCTCTTCGGTTGTCGAACTGTCGCGGAACTCTATGATGAGTTTGTTGGCGGCATCGGTGTACAGGGTGCTGGCGTCGTTGGCCGGGGTTCCGGTCACGCGTTTACGGAAGGAGGACTCGGCGTCGTCGCTCACGGTGATTGTGCCGGGTTCCAGCAGCAGCATGGCGGCAAAGGTGACGCTTTCGTCGCGACCGTCGCGCAGGATGGCAATCTGGGGCTCGTTGGCCTCACCTTTCAGGCGGAAGGCGCCCTCCTTGACGGCTGCCGAGTCGAGGATGTTCTCCTGCTGGTCGAAGAGGTAGACCATGTCGTTGGAACCCTCGATCTTCCCTTCGACGACATAGCGGTTCTTGCTGCCGCAGCCGGACAGCAGAGCTGCGCAGGCTGCGAAAATGAGGATGTTTTTCATGGTTTCTATTTTTTGAGTTCTTTGAGTTGTTTTTCGAGTTCGCCGACCCGGCGGACAAGCTCGGGCAGGTTTTTGAAAACGGCTGACGAACGGTGATACTGCATGCCGGGGAGAGCCGGGTATCCGAGTCGGATCTCTCCGTCGGGAACATTCTTGTCGATGCCGCTTTTCGAGCCGACCTTCACGCCGTTTCCGATCGTCACGTGGTCGGCGATGCCGACCTGTCCGGCCAGGAAGCAGTTGTGTCCGACCTTCGAGGTTCCGGCAATGCCGGTCTGGGCCGAGGAGACGGTGTTTTCGCCGATCTCGACGTTGTGGCCGATCTGGATGAGGTTGTCGAGTTTCACGCCGCGGCGGATGATCGTCGAGTCGGTTTTGGCGCGGTCGATGCAGGTGTTGGCGCCGATCTCGACGTGGTCTTCGATGACGACATTGCCCAGCTGGGGGATCTTGTCGAATCCGCCCTCGGCATTGGGCATGAATCCGAATCCGTCGGCGCCGATGACGGCTCCGGCATGGATGATGCAGTCGGCGCCCACCGAACACCCTTCGTAGATCTTCACGCCGGGATAGAGCGTCGTTCCCTCGCCGATCGTGACGCCTGCGCCGACATAGACCTGGGGATAGATCTGACACCCTTTTCCGATTCGGGCGCCCTCTTCGATAACCGCGAAGTCGCCGACGTAGCACTCCTCGCCGACGGAGGCCTTCTCCGAGACCGAAGCCCGGGGGCTGATCCCCTTTCGGCGGGGTTTGGCGGCGTTGTACATTTCGAGCAGCTTCAGGACGCAGGCGGCGGCGTTGTCCACCTTGATGAGGGTTGCGGCAACGGGCTGCGAGGGTTCGAACGAACGGTCGACCAGGACGATCGAAGCCTGCGTGGTGTAGAGCCAGGGCTCGTATTTGGGATTGGTCAGATAGGCCAGCGATCCGGCTTTGCCTGCCTCGATCGAGGAGACGGTGTGCACCGCGGCATTTTTGTCGCCTACGATATCGCCGCCCAGAAAGCCGGCAATCATTTCGGCCGTAAATTCCATCATAATCGTTAGAGGTATTGGTTGATATCGATTCCATGCGGAAGGAACTCCTCGACGTTTCGTCCGAAGGAGAGAACCTCGCGAACGGTCGACGAGGAGATGTCGGCCACGGGAGCCGGCGTAAAGAGCATCACGGTGGTCAGGGCCGGGTAGATACGGTGGTTGGTGGCCTCCATCGTGCGTTCGTATTCGAAGTCGGTGGTGTTCCTTACGCCGCGGATGATGGCGCAGGCCCCGACCTCTTCGGCGAATTCACCGGTCAGACCGGTGTAGATCCGGGCCTCGACGCGGGGTTCGTTCCGGAACACGTCGTCGATGAGCCGTTTGCGGTTTTCGACGCTGAGCAGGCCGCATTTGGAGGTGTTGTTGCCGATACCGATCACCACCCGGTCGAAGAGATTCAGGGCCTCGTCGACCAGTGCGGCATGTCCGCGGGTGAAGGGGTCGAACGACCCCGGGAAGATGGCGATACGTTCCATATTCGGCAAAGGTAGAAAAAAAACATAAACCCCGAACGTTTTCGGGGTTTTATTCTCCATTTCAGTGTTCGACGCGGATATATTCGGCGTAGATGATCCGGGTATGGGGGTTGCTCGAGACGATCTCTTGTCGCAGGGCCTTGGTTCCCCAGCGGATGAAGAGGACGCGATGGGGAATGCGGTGTATGATCTGCCGCAGGGTGTCGGTGCTGCGTATCCGGCAGAGGACGGAGTCCTTCCGGATGATCCCTTCGATGCGGACCCAGGGATCCTGCCAGCGGAAGCTGTGCAGCGTGTCGAGCCGGGGCCCGGACTCCGGACAGATCGCCCCCGTGGTATCGCGGCGTACGATGACTGAATCCCGGATCCGTGTTCTGATGTCGAATCGGGAGGCTGAGACGGTTTTTGCGGAAGCTTCGACCCTTCGCAGGCGGATTCCCAGCTGCCGGATCTGTTCGGCATCCTCGGCCCGGAGATGTTCGAATTCGGCACACCGCAGCCGGAGGACCCGGGCTGCGGCGGCCTCTTCGCCGGCCCGGGTCCGGTAGTGAGTGATCTCCGAGGCCAGGGCCTCCTGATTCTGGACCAGACGACGATTCTCGCCGCGGTAGCTGCGCCACACGACAAGCAGGGCGGCCGTGACCAGCACGGCATAGAGAATGAGATACTTTTTCATGGAAGAGGGGGTTGATTCACCCCGCAAGATACGAAGGCCCGGAACGGAACGATTTCCAAATTTTCGGAAACGGCCGTTCCCAACGGGAAAATCGAGCCTTTGCGGGGCGCGGGTTCCGACCGCCCCTTCCCGACTGCCCCTTCCCGTTCACCTCTCTCCGTTCACCTCTCTCCGTTCACCTCTTCCCGTTTATCCTCCCTGGCTACTCCAGCTCCCGGGCGATGCGTTCGGCCAGAAAGGTCATCAGCGGTTGTCCGTTGCAGTGCGACAGGGAGGTGATGCCGCGATGGTCGGTGAAGAAGAGCTCTTCGATGCGCTGCAGATCCGCCAGTCCGAACGGCTCTTTGCGCAACTCCAGCCCGGCCCGGACCACCGCCTGCCGGGTGATCGAGCGTTCGACGCTCTCCGGCCCCGGCGCTTCGAGCACCGTGCGGCCTACGATGGCGAAAACCGGGGCTCCTTCGGCCTCCCGGAATCGGTCCTGTGCGTCGCAGCGGATGGCGGCTTCGGCTCCGGCCCGTTCGGCGGCCCGGCGAGCCAGCAGCGTGGCCGTTTCATGAACGGAGGTCGGTGCCTCGGTCAGCGGCAGGTCGTAACGCAGCACGACGGCCGCAGGTTGTACGCTTCGGTAGCCGTATCCGCCATAGAGCGAGATGCCGGCCGGCAACAGCCGCTCTTCGCCGTCGGGGCGCAGCTCGAGCCGGATGAAGCCCGAGACTTCCGTCGGATAGAACTCCTGTCGGGCGCGGAGTTCGATTCTCCGCTTCAGGGCGCCGGGAGCGGGGGTGTAGGGACGTCCGAACCACTCGCGCGAGGCCGTATCGAGCAGAGCCGCATGTTCCGCGACATGAAGGGCCCTGCCGCCCGTGAGGTGCACCGTCTGATAGAGATAGAGGTCCGTCATTGGAGGAAGATCTTCAACAGCAGTTCGCGCAGCAGTTCGCCGTCCGAGGCGCCTCCGGCCCCCATTCCCTTGCTTTTGGCGTCGTATTCGCGCAGCAGGCCCAGCACCTGGAAGACCTTGCGGTTGTCCCAGCGTGCGGCGTTCTGCTTGATCTCCCCGAGAATGAAGGTGTTGTTCTTGCGCAGCAGCCGCATCAACTCCTGATCCGAGGGGAAGGGCTTGTTTTTCCGGCGCGTGAGCCAGCGCAGATAGTTGACCACGAACAGATCCCGGAACTGGTTGAAGAGGGCCATGACGGTCAGCAGCAGCGGATTGTCCTTCGGGTTGCGGGCGAAGTGGTCGGCGATCATCAGGGCGCGGTTCATGTCGCGCGTGACGACGGCCTTGCACAGCTCGAAGTTGTTGAAATCCTTCGAGATGCCGATATTGGCCTCGATGTCGCGGTCCGAGATGCGTTTCGTTCCTTCGGGGAGCGAGACGGTGAGTTTCTGCAATTCGTTGGCGATTTTCGAGATGTCGGTTCCGAGGTGGTCTGTGAGCATCGAGAGGGCCTTCGGGTCGATCTCCAGGCCGCGGCGGCGGATGAACTGCTGGAGCCACGAGGCGATCTCGTAGTCCCGCGGCCGCACCGATTCGAGCACCACGCCGTTGGCTGTACACCCCTTGTAGAATGCCGAACGCTTGTCGACGCTCTTCTCCTTGTGGCAGATGACGAGGATCGTCGAGGGCGAGGGCTTCTGGGTGTAGAGCGAGAGTCGGTCGATCCCCTTGAGCTGTTGGGCCTCCTTGACGATGACCACCTGATACTGGCCCATCATGGGCATCTGGCGGCAGAGATTGACGATCGGCCCGGCCTCCGTGTCGCGTCCGTAGACGGTGATCTGGTTGAAGGCGCGGGCCGCCTCGTCGAGAATCGACGAGGCAAGACGGTCGGCCACCGCATCGATGAAGTAGCTCTCCTCGCCCATGAGCAGGTAGATTCCGGCGAATTTCCGCGCGTTGATGTCGCCCATGATCCGTTCGAAGTCGGCGACCGAGTCCTTGAATTTCAGCGAGCCTTTGGCCATTTCAGACGATCTCTTTGGTGATACGCAGGACGTTTTCGGTCGTGTAGGTCAGACGGTACCGGTCGTCGATGCGCCGGCCGACGAGCCAGACGATGTCGTTGCCCGAGAGGAGGACGAACTGCCGCTGTTTCTCGGGCAGCGAGACCTTGGCGTCGATCAAAAAGTCGCTGACCTTCTTGCGGCCTGTCATGCCGAAGGGGATGAACCAGTCTCCCTCCTGCCATCGGCGGAGCGTAAGGGGGAACTGCAGCCTGTCGGCATCGACCTGGGCGATGTTCTCGGGAACTCCGAAGTTCTTGATGGTGTCGATGTCGCAGTATTCGTAGTAGAGGACCGCGTTTCCGCAGTAGCTGCGCTGTGCGCCCTTCGGAACCGTCACCAGACAGGTGTCGTCGGGGGTGATCGGCGCCACGAGGATCCGTCCGCGGTCGATCGTCGCCACGTGGTCGCGGGCGTAGAACCGGCGTCCCGTCGTTCCCTGTTCCAGGGCGTGACACAGCGAATCGATGACGTCGCCCTTGAATCCATAGGCCGAATTGAGCAGTTCGTAGATCACGAACTGCTGGGGAAACGCCGGGTCGATGCGGTTGAGATGGATCGTGTCGATTCCCGCCTCGGAGGTGACGGCCGTTTGACGGATGCGTTCGATGCCGTGGTTGATGAACAACTGGGCATCGGTCAGCCGGGCGAGATTGCGACGCATCAGACTGGTGAACTTGGGGTTGATCTCGCGGATGCGGGGGATGAGTCCGAGTCGGATCTTGTTGCGCAGGTATTTGGTCGAGCGGTTCGAGGAGTCTTCGCGGTAGGGGATGTGGTTGGCGGCGGCATACTCGAGGATTTCGCGGCGTGAGGCGAAGAGCAGCGGGCGGATGATCTTCCCGACCTGGGTGGAGATTCCCGTGAGGCCACGCAGCCCGGTACCGCGCAGCAGGTTGATGAAAAAGGTCTCGATCGAGTCGTCGGCATGGTGGGCGATTGCCACGACGGTGTAACCCTCCTGGCGGCTCAGTTCGTCGAACCAGGCGTAGCGGAGGCGCCGGGCGGCCATCTCCATCGATTCGCCGGTGCGTTCCATTTCGGCGGCGGTCTCGAACCGCCGGTTGTAACACGGCACGCCGTATTTGGCCGCCTCCTTCTGGACGAGGACCTCGTCCTCGTCGCTCTCGGCGCCGCGCAGCTGGAAGTTGCAGTGGGCGACGCCCACCGCGTAGTTGCAGCGGACGAAGAGCGAGAGCATGACCATCGAGTCGACGCCGCCCGAGACGGTGAGCAGGATGCGGTCGTCGTGCGTGGCGAGGTTGTTCTCGTCGATGTAGTGTTGGAAAGATTCGATCAGTGACATGACACCTTCTTATAATAGATTGACCTCGGTATCGATCGGGATTCCGAACTTGTCGAGGACGGTCTGCCGGACCTTGCGGGCGAAGGCGATCACCTCGCCGCCCGTAGCACCGCCGTAGTTGACCAGCACGAGAGCCTGGCGTTCGTGTACGCCGACCGCCCCTTCGCGGTGACCCTTCATTCCGGCGCGGTCGATGAGCCAGCCGGCGGCGAGCTTCACACGCCCCTCGGGGGCGGGGTAGTGGGGTATCTCGGGATACTGTTCGAGGAGTTTCCCGGCCACCGATGCCTCGACGACGGGGTTTTTGAAGAAACTGCCGGCATTCCCCAATACGGCCGGATCGGGGAGTTTCGAGCGGCGGATGGCGCAGATCGCCTCGCGGATGTTTCGGAGCGAGGCTCCGCCGCGAGCCTCGACCTCGCGTTCGACGTCGCCGTAGGCGAGCCGGGGCTTCGGTATCCGGGAGAGCTCCATCTCGACGGCCGTGATGATGACCCGCCCCTTCAGCGCATGCTTGAAGATGCTTTCGCGGTATCCGAAGTCGCAATGGGCGGCATCGAGGGTCAGCATGGTGGCGCTTTCGGGGCAGAACATCTCCACGCGGCGGATCGTATCGGCGGCTTCGGCTCCGTACGCACCGATATTCTGGACGGGTGCGGCGCCGGCCTTGCCGGGGATGAGCGAGAGGTTTTCGAGTCCCCACAGATCGTGTTCCACGGCCCACTCGACCAGGTCGTCCCACTCGACGCCGGCATCGGCACGCAGCCGCACCGTGTCGCCCTGCCCGGAGAGAATCGAGATCTGCCGCGCAACGGGTGTGAGGAGCAGGCCGTCGTAATCCTGCGTGAAGAGGATGTTGTTGCCGCCCGAAAGGACCATCCAGCGTGGCGGGAGGCCGTGGGCGAACACGGTGCGCAGGTCGTCGGGGGTTTCGAACTCGACGAGGTGCGCGGCCTGCTGATCGACGCCGAAGCTGTTCCGGTCACGCAGGCTGATGTGGTGAAATTCTCGGATCATGATGTGCAAAGTTACGAATAATTTACGTAACTTTATTGCGCAAAACCCATAACCGATATGTTTAGCGAACAGGATTTACAGCAAATTGCCGACCACGGGCTGACCCTCGCCCAGGTCGAAACCCAACTGGAGAATTTCCGCCGCGGTTTCCCGTGGTTGAATGTGGTACGGGCCGCCTCGCCCGGCGATGGCATCGTGATGCTTGACGCCTCTGCGGCCGATGCCGCCGTGTCCCGTTATGAGCGGGCGGCTGCGGGATTGGGGATCGTGAAGTTTGTCCCGGCTTCGGGCGCTGCCACGCGGATGTTCAAGGAGCTCTTCGCCTTTGTCAACGAGGGCAAGCGGGGACCGGGTATCGATACGCTGCTCGAGCATATCGAGCGTTTCGCCTTCTGGCCCGAGTTGAAGGCGGTTCTTCCGGCCGGGGCCGACGATCGGGCGACGGTCAACGCCATCGTGAACGACGGCCTGGGTTACGGCCACAAACCCAAGGGGCTGGTGACCTTCCATGCCTACCCCGAGGGGGCTCGCAAGGCCGTTGAGGAGCATCTGGTCGAGGGTGCGGCCTACGCTTCGTCGCAGGGCGTGGCGCGGATCCACTTCACCGTATCCCCCGAACACATGGAGGGCTTCCAGACGCTGCTTGCGGAGAAGGTGCCTCTCTATGAGAAGCGTTTCGGCATCCGCTATGACATCTCGTTCTCGGTGCAGAAACCCGCGACGGACACCATCGCCGTGAATCCCGACAACACCCCCTTCCGGCAGGAGGACGGACGTTTGCTGTTCCGCCCGGCGGGCCACGGGGCGCTGATCGAGAATCTGAACGAGATCGATGCCGACATAATCTTCATCAAGAACATCGACAACGTGACGACCGATGCCCGGCGGGGCGATACGATCCGTTATAAGAAGGTGTTGGCGGGGCTTCTGCTCGAATTGCAGGAGCAGGCGTTCGAGTACCTGCGGGCGCTGGATGTCGACGGCTGTGAACTGACGCCCGTTGCGGAGTTTATCGAGCGGCGTCTGTGCGTGAAGTTGCCCGCCGATTACGATTCGGCGTTGCTGCGCGCGGTGCTGGATCGTCCGATCCGCGTCTGCGGCATGGTCCGCAACGAGGGCGAACCGGGCGGCGGTCCCTTCTGGGTGGGGAATCCCGACGG
This sequence comes from uncultured Alistipes sp., assembly GCA_944321205.1. Taxonomy (GTDB): domain Bacteria; phylum Bacteroidota; class Bacteroidia; order Bacteroidales; family Rikenellaceae; genus Alistipes. Next base: position 8,049 of record CALUKK010000035.1, on the reverse strand, counting down.
GACGGTGTCGTTGCAGATTGCCGAATCGAGTCAGATCGGTCCCGACGATCAGCCGTTGATGAAGGCCGCCACACACTTCAATCCGGTGGATCTGGTCTGCGGCGTGAAGACCTCGAAGGGAGGCAAGTTCGATCTGCGCAACTATACCGATCCCTCGACGGGATTTATCTCGTCGAAGTCGAGCGGCGGCCGCGAACTGCGGGCCCAGGAGCTCCCGGGCCTGTGGAACGGCGCCATGGCACACTGGAATACGGTCTTCGTGGATGTTCCCATCACGACCTTCTCTCCGGTGAAGGTGGTGCAGGATCTGCTGCGCCCCCAGCATCAGTAGCGACGATCCGCACTCCGCGAAACGCAAAATCCCCGATCCGCAGCCGGATCGGGGATTTTGCGTATGGATGGTGCTGACCCCCCCCCTTCCTTCTTTCCTGCCGGTTTTCTTTTGTCGGTCTGACGCCTTTGTGTCGCCGGCTCTTCGAGTGTCGGGCCCTTGTTGTACGGCCTTCCGTTTCTTCCTCTATTTCAAGGTGTAGCCTTCGGGGGTCTTCAGCACGGTTCCCTGCTCGACCATCTGGGCGATCATGCGCGAGAGCGACGGACGTGCTACGCCGAGAATGAAGGCGGCCTCCTGGAGGTTGCGGATCACATGGTTGTCCTTCAGATAGCCCACCACGCGCGATGAAAGGCTCTGCAAGGCGAATTCATTGATCCGACGGCTGAGGAAGAGACTGTGGTCGGAGATGATCGTCAGGAAGTTTCGCAGGACGTTCCGGTCCTGTTCGAGAATCTGTTGCAGGGCCTCGCGCCCGATGATCCAGAGCCGGCAGTCGGCATTGGCGATGATCGAAACGGGATAGCGGCTGTCGGTACCGAAGAGGAATGCTGAAGCGAGCGTGTCGGGGGCCGAAAGGGTGTCGAGGGTCAGTTCACGGCCTTCGGCGCTGGTCATCTGGGCATAGACGCTTCCTTCGCACAACAGCAGCAACGAGCGGCAGACACTGTTCTGCATGGCGATGAAGTCGCCTTTGCGGAAGGTCGTGTAACGTCCGGGCGATCGTTGCAGAATCCCCTCCATGACCGTCCGGTCGCCTCCTTGGAAGAGGGGCATGTCGTAGATTTCACACTCCATCGAGGATCGAATTTTGCTGTTGGAGATTCGCCGTAACATTTGTTACGCGAAAGCTCGTTTTGCCGCTCTACTTTTGCATCCGATTTCCGCGAATCGGTTTTGCAGAAGTGCGGATGGCTTGCGGCAAGACGATTCGGGAATGCAAATATAACAATAAAAAGGCCAAATGAGCAGACTATTTTTCGTTGTTTTGTGGAGTTGTCTTTTTCTGGCAGCCTGTGAACGGGACGAGTGGACGGCACCGATGTCGGAGCCGCAGCCGCGCGGTGCGGCTTTTCGTCTGAGCGGTGCGGCCTACGAGGGCGTGACGACGCGGAGCGGAGAACTTCGTACGAATTACGATCGGGTGGAGTTCCGGGTGGTCGATGCCGCTTCGGGCTCGGTGATCGGCAATCTCAAGGGTCTGTACGATCCCACGGGTTCGGTACTGCGGATCGAGGGTTTGCGCGACGGAGATTATCGTCTGCTGATTCTCGGGATCCGGGGCGACTGGTCGCAGGACGGGATGACGATTCATCCCATCAGTCATGTCGACGAGGAGTGGGTGAGTTTCCCGGCCGATCTTCAGCGACCTCTCACGGCGGAATACTTCTATTCGCAGAGTCCTTTTACGGTTCGCGTCACCACGACGCCGGAAGGTGTCGTCGAGTCCGAGGTGACGGGTGTCGAGACCCTTCAGCATCGTATCATCGGACGTGCCGACTTCACCTTCACCTATGCGAACCCCTATGTCCGCACGGCGCTGCTGTCGATGCGCGGCACGCTTTCGGGCGCCCGTTTCCATACGGGTATGACCGGTAACGGCGCATTTGTCGGGCAGAGCGACGAGCTTGTGATGGAGACGGATCTTGCGGCGGTTTCGAGTTATTGTTTCCTGCCCATGGTCGAGGGTTCGTCGCTGACGGGGGAGATCGAGCTGGTGACGCGCACCTATCGGGGCGGTCAGATCCGGCGTCTGTTCGGTTACGAACTCGGGAGCCTGACGGCCAACCGCATCGGACAAATCGAGACTCCGGTGATCCATCCGGATAACAATTCGGGTACGATGTTCATCACGCAGCGGGCTTACGACGAGGGTTCCCATGGATTGATTCTTCAGGACGGCGAGTCGAAGACGGTCTATACGGATCCTGCGCAGCGCCGCTTCAATACGGCGGCCCCGCTTCAGTGTTCGGTGACCGATCAAGGCGAACTGCACGTTCGCTTCTATTCACCGCGGGCTCTCTCCGGCGTACTGGTCCGGGCCCGGATCCCGCGAGTGGACCGCGAATACCTGGATCTGGCGTGGTTCGACAGTATTCCGCCCTTTGCGGACTTCTACGAGGAGCTGCCGCAGATCGGGCGGCCGACACAATGTCTTTCCGAGTCGGGCCGCTGGGTCGAGATCCCGCAACTGACCGCCGCCGATTTCGAGGGCATCGAGTTCTCGATCGAGAGTGAGGATCCCTATTGGAAGAAGCTGCGGCAGATCATCCACGGCTGGACCATTGCCTTCAGCCTTTTCAATGGCGATCCCGATCGTCCGGACGGCGGACCTTCGGGCAACTGGATGGGTATCCGCCCGGTGCATTGCCGCGAGGCGGTAGCCTTCTTCCTGAACTTCACCTACATGATCGACATGCCCGAACACGAGGTGATCCTGCGTGAGAACCAGGACCGGCTCTATGGCAACGGCGGTGTCAACGACAAGGTGACCCCCGAGAAGGTGTTGAGCCAGATGCGCCAGAGCCGGAATCTGAACGTGGGCCTGGTCTATCCCGGCAACGGCATTGTGGGTCTGGGCGGCGGTTCGTCGTACGGCGTCTACCAGCAGGCGTGGCTCCAGCACTATTTCAACACCTATTCGTGCGAGATCATGTTCCACGAGCTGGGGCACGTGATGGGTTACAACCACAGCAGTTCGTTCACCTACGGACCCTGGGCGCAGGAGTTGATGAACCACTTCTACGTCAATCATCTGGACCAGATGCCGATCGACTCGTCCACGTATCTGAACAGCAGTAACAACCCGACATTATATTGATTCGATGATGACAATACGACATAAGATCTTTCAGGTGACGCTGCTGTCCGCCCTTGTGCTGACGGCCTGTTCCCGGGACGAGTCGTTTCCGACGCCCGGACCCGTCATGTCGTCGCTGGCTTTGCGGCTTGCGACCGAGACCCCCGACGGAGCGCTTTCGGGCGGAGACTCCGATTCGGAGTCTGTGCTCCAGAACGTCGTGGCCTATCGTTTCGAGGGGGACCTTCTCCAGGAGGCGATTCCCGGCGTCTTCTCGGGTGTCGAGGGGCTCTATACCTTCTCTTTGGCCGCACCGCGCGGAGAACTCCGCCTGGTAGCCAATGCCTCGGGCATCGAGGCCCTTGGAACGCTTATTCCCGGAGTCACGACCCTTGCGGCCTTCGAACGACTTGAAGCTTCGCTGGAGGAGATGACGTGTGACGGTCTGACGATGACCGGACGTTTGACGCTCGAAGCCGACGCCATGACGGCCGGGGCCCGTGCCGTGACGCTGCGTCGCAGCGTGGCACGGATCGACCTCCGGTCGTGCGATGCCGGGGTCGAGGTGCATGCGGTAACGATTCGTCGGGTGGCCGATCGGGGGTACGTTTCGGAACCGACGACCCCGGCCACGCCGGCCTCGGCCTCGTATGCGGACTTTCAGCGTTCGTACGGCGAAGCTCCGCTGACAAACGGCCGCGAAACCCTGCTTTACCTTTGCGAACAGCCCAACGACGCCATGGAGGTTGAAACGGTTGTTCGTTTTGCCGGGGGCTGGCACCGCCTGCGGAGTACGCTTCCGGCCCACCTCCGTCGCAATACGATCTATACGCTGGAGGTCTACGGCCGGGGATCCGAAGCCGGGGTTTCGGTCTCGTCCGGAAGCTGGGAGTCGGGATCCGGCACCGAATCGACGCCGATCGTCGAGGGACTTGTCGATCTCCAGGCTTCGGAGCTTCCCGAGGACGTACGGGTGAACGCAGCGTGCGATACGGTTTATATCCCCCACACTCCCAGTGCGCTGCGCGTGGTGTTGCGGAGCGGAGCGGGGTCGACGGTTACGGTCGACGGACAGGTTCAAGGGGTGAGTGTCACGCCGCAGTCCGTGACCCGGGGGCTGGAGACCGTAGCTGCCGTAGCCGTGAGCAGTCCGCTGCGGGTCCCGGGCACCACGACCGGGTATGTCGGGCTGACGCTCTGGCGCGAAGGGGTCTCTTCGGGACGTGTCGTGCTCTGTTTCGAGGCCAATCCCGTGCGGGTCGAAGGACTTCTGACCCTCGATGAGCAGGGAGTCTGCGATTTCGGTCGCTACATCGAGGGCGAACTGGCTCGCATCACCCTTCCCGACGGGATGAATATCCGCCTGGAGTTCGATGCTGACGAGTCGCGCTGGATGGATCTGGTCGAGACGGAGGAGGGTTCGTGGCGTCTGCTCGGAGGGTGGAAACCCAACGATCCGAAGGCCGACGGACGCGAGCAGGAGGGTTTTCTGGTCGTGACCGATGCCGCGGGGGGACATCCCGAGCGCTATACGGTGCGACGTCGCAACTGGGGACTTCCGGTTGTGAAGATCGGGGGCGAATGGTGGTGCAAGTACAACCTGCGAGGCGATGTGAAACGTTTCGAGGATCAGGTGTCGATTGCGGATGATCCTGCCGCGGATGATTCGCTGGCCGATTATCTGATCGCCTGCGACGACGACGAGCTGCTCGCACTGTTGGGCGACCAGTACCAGGCGTGCAGCCCCGAGGGACTTCCGCTGCGCCACAACGGCACGGCCTTCTATCACGAGGGCATGGTCTCCACGACGCAGAATTTCGGGACGCTCGATCCTGCGACGATGGCACCCTACGGCTACCGGATCCCCGACTATGACGACTACACCTTCTTTACGCGCAACGAAAACTACAACATCGGCGGGGTGGGCGAACGGTCGTACACCAATGCCGCCGGGGAGTCGATCACGGTGCGCATTCAGGAGCGAGAGGCCGAGTTTCTGGGCCATGCCTACGGGACGATCGCCATTTACGAGTTCCGGGCCGGTGGCGCCACATGGGTGCTGGCCGGACTGGGACATCAGTGGAACACCACGCCGGGCAACATTTCGCCGATGATGCTTCTGCTGGCCACCTGGGGCGATGCCTCGAAGACGTGGGTCATGGAGGGTTATGCCGCGGCGGACCGCCCGGGGCAGAACTGGATCAAGTTCATGGCCCAGAATACGACCAAGACCCGAATGGTGCGATGTGTGAAGACGCCTGTCGAATACATGTACGATTGACAACACATACAATTTATTCAGACAAACCATCAAACAAGAGAAAACGATGAAAACGAACAAGATGACGACTGTGAAAACCTTTGCTTTTGCCGCCGCCATGGCCGTAGGTCTGAGTGCCTGCTCCGAGGGGGTGGAGACGCCGACCGTGCCGAGTGTTCCGACGGCACCGCTGGTGAAGACGCGCCTGGCCGCCTTTGAAGGGGTGGGGCAGACCCTCGAGGGGGAGAACGAGGTGACGGATCTTCGTGCCTGCCTGTTCGAGGAGGGGACGTTGACGAAAATCTATACCTCCCCCACGTTGCTGGACGGAGGCTACGGCATTCAGCTGGACCGCCATTCGGGCACGCTTTACGTGGTGGCCAATACCGAAGGGCTGCTCGATCTGGAGGCGTTGAAGGCCCGGAATCTGAGTGAGGCGGAGTGGTTGAAGCTCTCCGTGGCGATGCAGAATGCGGCCCCGGCCCGTTTCTTTACGGGGAGTCTTGAGCTCAACGGCCTGGAAAATTCCCAGACGGAGCTTCCCGTGACCTTGAAGCGCGGTCTGGCCCGTTTCGACCTGCAGATCCGTACGGCGGGAGTTGCCCGAGTGCGCAGCATCACGCTCCGCAATGCGGCCCAGTCGGCCTACCTTTTCCCGGTGGAGGGGGATCTTTCGCCGGCCGATGTCGAGCGGCAGGATGCCGTGGCGACGATTTCGGAGCCGCTGACCGAGGATACGCCGGCCGTGCTCTACGTCTATGAGCAGGAGAACGACGGTCTGGAGGTGGTCGTTGAGGCCGAAATCGACGGACAGGCGAAGACCCTTGTCAAGAGTCTCGACACGGCGCTGGAGCGCAACAAGATCTATACGCTCACGGTGCGCAAGGATGTGATCGACGTTCGTCTGGATCTCTCCTTCGACGAGTGGGAACCCGGGGGCGATACGGAGTTGACGCCGCTGCGGCGATAATCGCGGCGCAGCCATCCAATCCCCGCTTTTTATCCGATTCAAATCTGAAAATTCATGAAAAGACGAAATAATCTGTTGCGACGAATCCCGGGCATGCTGCTCCTGTGCGGCCTCCTGCCTGCGTGTACGGAATCCCCGGAGTCGATTCCGGGGGGTTCCGCCACGGGTGGGGTTGTCCGGATTTCGGCAACGTCGTTCTCGACGGACGGGACCGGTAATGCGGTGGCGGACGAGGATGCGATCGGGCGGGTGAGTGCCTACCTTTTCGAGCAGGGGCGCCTGACGCGGATCTACGAGGAGCTTCCCGTTTCGGGTTCGGGCTGCGATCTGGAGCTGGAGCGGCTTTCCGGCCGGCTCTACGTCGTGGCTAACGGCACTCCGGAGATCGCTTCGGCGTCGCTGCAGCCCGGACTGGAGGAGTCGCGATGGCTTGAGGCCACGATCGGAGAGTCCGACACGCCGACCGAACACTTTTCCTCCGGACGTCTCGACCTGGAGTCGATACCGGCCGGTTCGGCTTCAACGCCTTTGCGGTTGACGCACGGTACGGCCCGGGTTGATTTGCGGCTGCGGGTGGCCGGCACGGTTGCGGTGACGGGCTTCACGCTCGTGGATGCCGCCCGGAGGGGCTATCTCTGGCCTCGGGAGTCGGTTGCGACGCCCGCAGGTGCCGAATCGGGCGATGTGGCGACCTCCCGGCCGCTGCCGTTGAGCGAAGACACTCCGGCCATGGCCTATCTTCATGAACAGGACAATGCCTCGTTGCGGGTGCGTGTCGAGTGTGAAATCGACGACAAACCCTGCACGCTGGAGCGTGCCCTGCCGCGCCCGATCCTGCGCAACCACATCTATACGGTGACGGTGCGCAAGGATGTGACCGATACCGACGTCCGGTTGACGGTCGAGGCGTGGGGCGATGGCGGCGAAACGGATCTCGAACCCGATCTGGATACATCGTTGTGTGTCGACAGGGACCGTTCGACAATCCCGCCCGATGTCCGGATCTCGGAGGATGCTACGGCTCTCAGCCTGCCCTATACGGCCACGGAGATTCTGTTGGCCGTGGCATGCGACAGCCAGCTGGAGGTGATTCCGCAGACGGAGTTTCCGTTGACGGTCGAGGAGATCTCGACGGGCGGCAGTCCCGAGGATATCAATCTCTTCCGGATCCGCAAATCGCTCTTCGCACCGAACCGCCCGACGGTCGAGATACCGATCCGCTTCCGCCGCAAGGGACTCGAACAGCTCTATCCCGAAGACCGGATTCTGCTGACGCTGGAGGCCAACCCCACGCGGATCGAGGGCGATCTGGACTTTGACAATGCGGACTATACGGTCGATTTCGGCCGCTATGTCGATAATGAGCTGGGGCGTTTCGTGCTCCCCGCGGACAAACGTCTGACCGTGGAGTTTGACGAGGACGAGGATCCGTGGATCCGGTTGTCGGAGGCCTCCGGAACGGAACATACGCTGCGGGTCGTGGGCGGCTGGCGCCCGAACGACCCGACGGCCGACGGACGCCGCCAGGCGGCGCGGCTGGTGGTGAGCAACCGTGCGGACGGTTCGCAGCGCGAGGTCTATACCGTCGTGCGCCGCAACTGGGGACTCCCGGTGACGTGGTTCCACGGCGTGTGGTGGTGCAAGTACAACGCCCGGGGCCGTTCGCGCCACTTCGAGGATCAGATCCT
>CALUKK010000034.1 GCA_944321205.1 uncultured Alistipes sp. | reverse complement strand
TCCCGTTCCGCGCCGCGGATAGGGCAACCCGTCTGGGTTCCGGTCCAGGGTTTGGCCCTGTTGCTTTGTTTTGGCGGCCTTGCCGTTCACGAGGATGTTCCCGCTGTCGGCCGCCGCCTGAATGCGGTTGCGGGAGCAGTGTTCCATCCTCACGGTGAGGAACTTGTCCAGCCGCATGGGCGTCTGTCCCTTGTCGGCCGTCACGGCGAAGTGCTCGTAGAGCCCGGCCTCCTCGTCGCCCTCGTCACCCGACTCCTCCATCTCGGCCAGCTCTTCGTCGTCGGCTCCACGGCGGGACTCCTCCCCTGCCGGGATCTTTGCGGCAACCGCTTCGGCCGCCTTCGGCCCGGCAGTCATCTTCAGCCCGGTGCTTCCCTCCGACCCGGCCGTCTCCCCTGTTGTGACGCCCGTTGCCGTTTCCGCAGCCAGGACCTTCTCCGGCGTATTCGGTTGTGATTTGCGGTTCATCAGTCGAAAAACCCTTCGTTGTCGTCGTTTGTAACGTGTTGTACGGGCGATTCGGGGGATTGTTGCGGATTGCTCAGAGCCTCATCCAGCGAAATCCGGGCCAGGGAGTCTGCCCGCATTTGCTCTTCGGCTTTTCGGGCTTCGGCAGCCTCCAGGGCCTGTTTCTCGGCTTCGACGCGATGTTTTTCGAGTTTTTTGTCATCGAGCGTGAGCCGCAGGTCGACCCGGGATCCCAACTCGGCGGAACGTTCCGCACCCGGGATCTGGATGTAGACCCGGGCATCCTTCTGGTTGAGCAGATTGATTCCTTCATCGAAGTCGATGCGGCCGATATTGAATCCGAGTTCCCAAAGCCGTCCCTTGGCCTGGGCGAGGGGTTGCCCGACGACCTGCGGGACGATGGTCGAGGCGGCCCCCTCCTCGACTCCGACATGCAGCGTCACCCCCGAACCCATTTCAGCCTCGATCCGGGAGTTCTGCTGGATGGGTTTTCCGTCGCAGAACTCTTCGAGGACGTAGTTCGTGGCGATATCGGGGCGGTAGATGAGTTCGTCGATTCCGAGTCCGGCGATTTCGAGCATGTTTTTGGCCTGCCGCAGGGAGCGTCCGGCCACGTAGGGTACGGGCACCATCTTCTGTCGGAAAGAGTTGATCGTAATGTAGACGGTCCGTCCGGGCTTCACCTCGACGCCTCCTTCGGGGAGTTGGTCGAGGACGATTCCGCCTTCGTATGCGGGGACGAACAACGAATCGTTGATCTGGAGTTTGAGATCGTTTCTGCGGGCCAGCCGCTGAGCTTCGTCGAGCGGCACGCCGGAGAAGTCGGGGACCGTTCGCCGGGCGCCGTGTCGGGTGCCGATCTGCATGAGCAGATGAGCGACGATGGCCATTGCGAGGATGATTGCGGCAATGAGCAGGATATTCCAGAGCAGCCTGTGCTCTCTGAGACGAGCGAAGAAACCGGGTGTATTCTGCATGATCGGAGTTCTATTTCGGGGCTTTTTGATAGAGATAGATGGCGATGAACAGGTAGATGATATTGGGGAGCCAAACGGCGAGTCCGGTGGGGAGGGTTCCGCTCTTTGCGAACTCCTCGAAGAATCGGTTGAAGAGGATGTACGAGAAGCAGAGTCCGGTACCGATTCCGATATGCAGACCGGTTCCGCCACGGACCTTGCGCGAGGAGAGTGATACGCCGATCAGCGTGAGGATGAATGTCGAGAGCGGATAGGCATATCGGGCATGCTTTTCGACCTCGATGATATTGATCGAATCGGATCCCTTTGCGCGCTGTTGATCGAGGAATCGGTTCAGTTCGGAGATGTTCATGGTCTGAATCAGGTCGTTGATGGCTCCGAGTTCGGCCACGTCGAGGTTGATGAGCGTATCGAGGTTTCGGAATTGCTCGAAGGATTCGCTGCCGTCGGGAGAGAATTCGCGTTTGGTATAGCGGGAGGCGGTCCATCGTTTGGTTTCGGGGTTGAACCGGGCATCGGCGGCCTCGAGCGAGCGGACCATCGACCCCTTGTCATAGCGTTCCAGGACGAAGAAGGAGGCCTGTCTCGAGTTTCCGTTGTAGCCGCGGATATAGGCGAAAGTTCCGGGTTCGATTTGCCGGTAGATGTGCCGGTCGTATCGGGTGTTCTGCTTTTTGGGGATGTATTTCTGCTGGAATGCGATCACGCGGCTTTGGGCGCGCGGTATGACCCAGAGGTTTAGCGAGAGGGAGAGTGAGGCGATGATCAGCGCTCCGAGGAAGTAGGGCCACATGAGGCGCCGGAACGACATGCCGCCGGAGAGCATGGCGACGATCTCGGTCTGATAGGCCATCTTCGAGGTGAAGAAGATGCAGGCAATGAAGGTGAACAGGCCGCTGAACTGGTTGATGAAGAAGGGGATGAAGTTGAGGTAGTTCTCCAGCAGGATGGCCTTCATCGGGGCATGCGTGGCGGTGAAGTCGTCAATCTTCTCGGCATAGTCGAAGATGACGACGATGACGATGATCATCGCGATGGCGAAGAAGTAGGTGGAGAGGAACTTGCCGAGTATGTACCGGTCCAGGATCTTGAAGCCGGGGAAACGGATTTTCATCGCTCAGAGTCTTCTAGAGAGTTTTTCGACCATAGCCTGCTTCCAGGGGATGAAATCGCCGGCGAAGATGTGGCTGCGGGCCTGGCCGACGAGTCGCAGATAGAAGGCGATGTTGTGCAGGGATGCGATCTGTGCGGCGAGCATTTCGCCGCAGACGCACAGGTGGTGCAGATAGGCCTTCGAGTAGAGGGTGTCGACGAATGCCGTGCCGTCGGGGTCGATCGGCGAGAAGTCGTTCTCCCATTTTTTGTTCCGGATGTTGATGACCCCTTCGGCGGTGAAGAGTTGACCGTTTCTGCCGTTGCGTGTGGGCATCACGCAATCGAACATGTCGACGCCCCGTTCGATGGCCTCGAGGATGTTGACGGGCGTACCGACGCCCATCAGATAGCGGGGCCGGTCCTCGGGGAGGATGGCGTTGACCACTTCGATCATTTCATACATCACCTCGGTAGGCTCTCCGACGGCCAGTCCGCCGATAGCATACCCGTCCGCCTGATATTGTTTGACGTTTTCGGCGGCATGGGCCCGCAGGTCGGGATAGGTGCATCCCTGGACGATGGGGAACAGAGCCTGATAGTGTCCGTATTTGGGTGCGGTCTGGTGGTATCGGTTGAAGCATCGGTCGAGCCAGCGCTCGGTCAGGGCAAGCGATTTGGCGGCGTATTCGCGGGGAGCGTCGCCCGGAGGGCACTCGTCGAAGGCCATCATGATGTCGGCACCGATGGTGCGTTCGGTATCGATGACGCTTTCGGGGGTGAAGAGGTGCTTCGAGCCGTCGATATGGGATCGGAAGTGGCATCCTTCCTCGCGGAGTTTGCGGCAATCGGCCAGCGAGAAGACCTGAAATCCTCCGCTGTCCGTCAGCATGGGACCGTCCCACGTGGAGAAGCGGTGTACGCCTCCGGCTTGCTCGATGATCTCCATTCCGGGCCGCAGATAGAGATGATAGGTGTTGGCCAGAATGATCTGAGCATGCGCTTCGTTCCTGACGTCACGGTGGAAGATTCCCTTGACGGTGGCTGCCGTACCTACGGGCATGAAGATCGGCGTAAGGATCGTTCCGTGGTCGGTGTCTATTTCGCCGGCCCGGGCTTTCGAAGCGGGGTCTTTATGTTGCAGGGTAAATTTCATACGCATCTATTCGGCAAAAATACACAAAATATTCGTATCTTTGCGCATATTTTGTCAATATGCGATTCTTCGAACAAATTCTGGTC